>NZ_OY781470.1:2797344-3108161 GCF_963676935.1 Halarcobacter sp. | reverse complement strand
AGAGGTAAAACTTATACTAGATGGGAAAAATCCAAAAGATAGTTTAAAAGACCTACTTAGAGGATAAGATGCAAAATATCTCTTTTGTCAACCTTTTAATCACACTTATACCTCTTGTATTTGTGTGGTACTACTATAAAAAATGGACAAAAGACTCTAGTGAAATTATAATATCAACAATTAGAATGTTGATACAACTTCTTGCAATTGGTTACCTTCTAATATTTATATTTGAATCTAAAAATATATTCTTAGGTTTATTTATTATCTGTTTTATGATTATAGTATCTTCTTTTATAGCTATTAGAAATACTATAGATAAATCTTTGAGACATTATTTACATATACTTATTTCAATACTAATATCAGGAGTAATTAACTTATTTATTGTAATTTTAGTGTTAAATCTAGAATATGCTTATGAGCCAAGGTACATTATTCCACTTGCAGGAATGATATTCGCAAATACAATGAACGCTTTATCTTTAGCAATAGAAAGATTTGAAAAAGAGATACAAAGAGGATTAGAGTTTGAACAAGCAAGAGAAATATCTTTTAAAGCATGTATGATACCTCAAATAAACTCTTTATTAGCAGTGGGGCTTGTTTCTCTTCCTGGTATGATGACAGGTCAAATATTAAGTGGTGTTAACCCTTTAATTGCCGTACGATATCAAATCATGATTATGACTATGATATTATCTAGTGCAGGTATTAGTGCCATAATCTATTTTATTTTAAAGAAAAAGTTTACTTATTAAACTTTTCCTTATGAATTTCACCCCATAAATACAACTGTTTTATAATAGGTTTTAAAGTTTTACCATACTCAGTTAAAGAGTATTCAACTTTTGGAGGAACAACTGGATAAACCTCTCTATGAACTAAACCATCCTCTTCTAATTCTCTTAATTTTTGAATTAACATCTTTTGAGTAGTTCTTGGTAACATTTTTTTTAATTCACTAAATCTTTTTATATCTCTTCTTAAATACCATAAAATTAGTATTTTCCATTTTCCAGCTAATACATCAATCGCTGTTTCTACTGGACATTTATCGTTGTCGTCAATTTTATCTATATCTATTCTTTTTGTCATTAAATCTTCCTATAGTATCTTTTTAGATAGTACCTATCTTTTTAGTAAGTTCTTGCACTTTTAATATATTTTAGCTAAAGTTACACTATAAATAAATTAAAAGGATAAAAATGAAAGCATTTATAGTAGAAAAAAATGATAATAAAGAATTTAGCGCAGGGTTACAGGATATTGAGATTCCAAAGATTGAAGAGAACGAAGTCTTAATAAAAGCAACATACTCTTCACTAAATTATAAAGATGCACTAAGTTCTATAGGTAATCCTGGAGTTACTAGAGTGTTCCCACATATTACAGGGATTGATGTAGCAGGAACAATAGAAGAATCAAAAAGTGATTTATTTAAAACTGGGGATAAAGTTTTAGTTACAGGTTATGATTTAGGTATGAATACAAATGGTGGTCATAGTGAATATGTAAAAGTACCAGAATCTTGGGTAGTAAAAATTCCTTCAGGATTAAGTGATAAAGAGATTATGACTTATGGTACAGCTGGATTAACTGCTGCATTAAGTGTAAATGAATTATTAAATAATGGGATAAAAGCTGGAGAAGTGTTAGTTACAGGAGCAACTGGCGGTGTAGGAAGTTTAGCTGTTGCAATCTTAAGTAAATTAGGATTTAATGTAACTGCAATATCTGGAAAAGAAGAAAAAATTGACTTTTTAAAATCTTTAGGTGCAAAAGAGGTTATTCTTAGAAAAGAGTTTGATGTAGAGAACAAAAGACCTATGGGATCTGAAAAATATGATGCTGTAGTTGATACAGTTGGTGGTAATATTTTAGCAGAAGCTCTAAAAATAATAAAATATGATGGTGTAGCAACTTGTTGTGGATTAACTTCATCATTTGAATTAAATACAAATGTTTTTCCATTTATTTTAAGAGGCGTAAGATTAATAGGTATTGATTCAGTAGAGTGTAAATTAGATAAAAAAGCAGCTGCATGGGAAAAACTTGCAAATGAGTTTAATGTAGATGTATTAGATGATTTAACTACTGAGATTAATCTTGAAGAGATACAAGAAGCTTACAATAATCTTTTATCAGGTAAATCTGTAGGAAGATATTTAGTAAAGTTATAGAGTAGAACTACTCTATAACACAATTTGCATCTTTTATAATATCTATCTTGTTATCTTTAGCATACTCTTTACCCCAATCATGCAACTGTTCTAAAATGGGGATGAGTTTCTCTCCACTTTGAGTCAATTTATATTCAACTTTTGGTGGAATAACAGGATATACAATTCTATCAACAACTCCTGCCTCTTCTAATTCCCTTAATTGTTGAGTTAACATTTTTTGACTAATATTTGGAATAATCTTTCTTAATTCACCATTTCTTTTTACATCTTTTTTTAGTGCCCAAAGAACAATAGATTTCCATTTTCCACCTATAATATCTGTAGCTAATTGAAAAAAACAGTTGTATTCTTTAGTTTCCATAATAAAGTCCTACTTTTTATTTAATTTTATTAAATATATTTTTAATAGTAACTTAAAAGTAACTATAAAACTTTTTAGTATATACTTGACATTTGTAAAATATTAGGATAGAATTTTTCCACTTAAAAAATAATAAAGGATTTTTATGGCGAATTATATTGAATTAACAACTGAAAATTTTGAATCAACTGTAGGTGAAGGTGTATCACTAGTAGACTTTTGGGCTCCTTGGTGTGGACCGTGTAGAATGCTTTCTCCTATTATAGATGAATTAGCAACAGATTTTGAAGGAAAAGCAAACGTATGTAAAGTAAATACTGATGAACAACAAGACTTAGCAGTTAAATTTGGAGTTAGATCAGTACCAACTATTTTAATTATGAAAAATGGAGAGATTGTTGACCAACTAATTGGTGCTCAACCAAAACAAGTTTTTGCTGATAAAATTAGCGCACAATTATAATAAAATACGATTTTTTGGTAGTAGAAACTATCTACTACCATCATAATATTACTTACAATACTATCCTTCTAGTTTAAAAAAAGAAAATTTTAGATAAAATTATCAAAATTGCAATCAACTAGGACAAAAAATGCAACAATTTTTAGAAGAAACAAAAAAAATTAGTAGAGAAATAGCTACATTAAGTGGCGAAGTTAAAAATAGAGTTTTA
Source organism: Halarcobacter sp. (assembly GCF_963676935.1). Classification (NCBI taxonomy): domain Bacteria; kingdom Pseudomonadati; phylum Campylobacterota; class Epsilonproteobacteria; order Campylobacterales; family Arcobacteraceae; genus Halarcobacter; species Halarcobacter sp. The sequence continues at coordinate 3,104,940 of NZ_OY781470.1, read as the reverse complement.
AATGAGATGGCAGATGCTCTAATCGAGCACTGTGACTTTATAGTAAGTGCAAATGCAAAAGATATGAGTAAAGGTGAGTTAGGTGGACTTCCGGAAGCACTATTAGATAGATTATTATTAACAGGTGAAAGGGTTGAATCAATGGCTAATGCCATTAGAGAGATTGCAACACTTAAAGAGCCTGTAGGAAGAACTCTTGATGGTTGGGTAACTGAAAATGGATTAAATATCCAAAAAGTTTCAATACCAATTGGTGTTATTGGAATTATCTATGAAAGTAGACCAAATGTTACATCTGATACTGCAGCACTATGCTTTAAAAGTGGAAATGCTTGTGTATTAAAAGGTGGGAAAGAAGCTGAAAATTCAAATAATGCAATTGCAAATGTATTAAGACATGTATTAGCAAAAAACAAGTTACCAGAACAAGCTATATCATTATTACCTGATTCAAGTAGAGAGGGTGTAGCAAATCTTATTAAACAAGATAAATATGTTGATTTAATTGTACCAAGAGGTGGAGAAGCTCTAATAAAATATATTAGTGAAAACTCAACTATCCCTGTTGTAAAACATGATAAAGGATTATGTCATGTTTATATTGATAAAGATGCAAACCATGACAAAGCGATAAAAATTGCAATAAATGCAAAAGTTCAAAGACCAGGTGTTTGTAACTCAATGGAAACATTACTTATTCATCAAGATGTAGCTAGATATATCTTACCCCCTTTACATGAAGCATTTGTTGCAGCAAACACACAATTAAAAGGTTGTGAGCTAACGAGGGAATATATAGATATTCAATGTGCAACACATGAAGATTATGATACTGAGTATTTGGCAAATATTTTAAATATAAAAATTGTAAAAAATGTAAATGAAGCCATACTTCATATAAGTAAATACGGTTCAGGTCACTCAGAATCAATTATTAGTGAAAACTACTCAATTGTAAATAAGTTTTTAAATGAAGTAGATGCAGCTTGCGTATATGCAAATGCAAGTACAAGATTTACAGATGGTGGAGCTTTTGGACTTGGGGCTGAAGTAGGTATCTCAACGAATAAACTTCACTCTAGAGGACCTATGGGAATAAACGATTTAACAACTTTTAAATATAAGGTTTACGGAAATGGTCAAATAAGATAGGGATACCTATCTTATTGATTATTAAACATCTTCATATTTTGCATCATTTGCTCCATCATTTTTTTCTCTTCAGGAGACATATTTTCCATCTCTCTTTGAATTTCACTTTTTACACTATCCATAGTTTTAACAGGATAAGCAGGAAGGGCAAACTCTTTTTCAGATAAAGATAAATTGAAATCAACTTTTGTTGCAACTTGAGTTTGTGAATATCCCATCATATCTGTTTCAATTTTAAGAGGAATACCTTTATATAGATATAACTTCATATCATCTAATTGCCAAATATCACAACTAAATCCCAATATATTTTCACTACCAACTTTTTGTGCACCAATACTTTTAAGTCCACTTTCTCCCATTAATGCAGCTGTTTGAGAATTATCTAATTTTGAAACATCTTGTTTATAAATAAGTTTCTCTTCATAATCGACACTATAAACTAAACCATCTTCATATTTTGAAAACTCCTGCATAGTTTGTGTTTGTCCCATTACATGTTCAGTTAAAGTTTCTTTTTCCACCTCAACTAAACCATACTCTTTAAATATAAGTTTTGCACTTCCTTTTATAGAGGAAGTAACTCCCATAGTTTCACCTTGGCCAGTAATTGTATACTCAACAATTCCTGATTTTATATCATACCTTTTAGTTGCCCCAAACAAACAGATTGTAAATAGAAGTAAAGTAATAAATATTTTTTTACAACACATAATCTTCCCCTCCCTTTTATATATATAAATTATAGTCCTGAAAGATTAAATATATAATTAATTAATTTATCTTGAAGATACTGCAAGTTTAATAGCTAAACTTCCTAAAACAAATGAGGTTAAGATATTCATATATTTAACTATATTTGGATTTTTTGTAAGTTTTGAACTTAATATATTTCCAGCAATTCCAATTGCTGAAAAAACTATTACTGTTAGAACCATAAATATTAAACCCAATATAATCATTTGTAAAGGAACATTCCCATTTTGTGTACTTACAAACTGGGGTAAAAAAGCCAAGAAAAATATTGAAACCTTAGGATTTAAAACATTCATAAAAAACCCTTTTACATATAGTTTTTTTAATTCTGTTTTACTATTTTGCACACTTAAATCAAGAGGCTCGTTTCTATGTCTAAAAGCTTGATATGCAATATAAAGAAGATATGCTGCACCAATAAATTTTACAAGATTAAAAGCTATTTCAGATGTTTTAAAAATAATTGATATCCCAAATGCTGCTGCACTTGTATGAATAATAAGACCAGTACAAAGTCCAAGTGTTGTAACAATAGCTGCTTTTTTACTTTTTGTCATACCTTGAGTTAATACATATATATTATCTGGACCAGGAGCCAAGCATAAAAGAAATGAAGCTAAAATAAACATATACAAATTTGTTAATTCAATCATAAAAATCCTTTGAAAAAATAATTATATCTTAGTTATAATTTCAAAGATATAAGGATTTAAATGAGAAGCTATAAATCAGATAAGAAAAATATCTTAGCTACAACAGTTATTAAAACACCTTTGGGAGATATGTTTGCTGTTTCAACAAAAAAAGGTATTTGTATGCTAAGTTATTACAAGCAAAATGAAGAAGTGATACAAAAAGATTTAAATAAAATGAAAAAATTTTTTGATGCAGATATTATACCTGCACATAATAAATTTTTTGAATGCTTACAAAAAGAGCTAGATGAATATTTTGAAGGGAAAAGAAAAGAGTTTACTGTTCCCTTACAATTAGTGGGAACACCTTTTCAACAAAGTGTATGGAGGATACTTCAACTAATCCCTTATGGAGAAACCGTTTCTTATCTTGAAGAAGCACAACTTTTAAAAAACCCAAAAGCCGTAAGAGCAGTTGCAAATGCAAATGGAAGAAATCCAATCTCAATAATTATCCCTTGTCACAGAGTTATAGCAAGTGGTGGTAAAATAGGTGGCTACACCTCAGGAATTGATAAAAAAATCAAACTTTTAAAACTAGAAAATAGTTATGATTATGATATAATCCAAAAAAAATCTTAGGAGATAAATGCTTAATAGTTCTATTTTCAGAGAATACGATATAAGAGGTTTAGTTGATACACAACTAGATGAAAAAACAGTTAAACTTATAGGTTATCACTTAGGGAAATTAATTTATGAAAAGTACAAAGAAAACTCATTTGTAGCTATAGGATATGATGCAAGAATTCATTGTAAAGAACTCTTTTTATATCTTGTTAGTGGTTTAAATAAAGCAAATTGTAAAGTACTTAATATGGGAATGGTAACAACAGGTGTTAACTATTTTTCAAATTATCAAAAATTTGTTATAAAGGATAAAGAGATTTCCCCTTATGCTTCAATTATGATAACAGGAAGCCATAATCCAAAACAATACAATGGGTTTAAAATTACTCTGGATAAAAAGCCTTTTTTTGCCAATGATATATATAAACTAAGAGATGAAATCATTTCAAATCAAGATATAGTTATAGAGGATAATTTAAACACATTTAATATCGATGTGAAATCCTTATATATAGACTATATAGTAGAACACTTTCAACACCTAAAAGGCTTAAAAAATAGTTTTGTTGTAGATTGTGGAAATGGAGTTGCAAATACAGTATTAGAAACAATTCTTCAAAGACTTGAACTAAACTATAAAATACTATTTGCTCAACCAGATGGTAATTTTCCAAATCATCATCCAGATCCATGTATTGAAACAAACCTAAATGCTTTAAAAGAAGAATTAAAAGATGAATATAATTTAGGATTTGCCTATGATGGAGATGCTGATAGACTAATTCTTCTTACTAAAAGATATTTAGTAAGAGGCGATACAATGGCTATTCTTTTTGCAAAGAATATGGAAAATCCTACAATTGTAGGAGAAGTAAAATGCTCACAAATTATGTATGACAAAATAAATGAGCATGGCAAAGCAATAATGTATAAAGCAGGGCATTCTAATTTAAAAATGAAACTAAAAGAAGTAGATGCTGATTTAGCAGTAGAAGTATCAGGACATATTTTCTTCAATGATAGATTTTTTGGTTTTGATGATGGAATATATGCAACATTTAGAGTTTTAGAATTAATTAAAAAAGGTTTAGATATAAACAAAGAGATTGAATCATTACCAAAAACTTTTTCAACAGAAGAGATAGAGATAAAAACAACAGATAAAGAAAAATTTTTACTTATTGAAAAAATAAAACAATTACTGAAAAATCCAACTAAAGACTTTCCAAAAATACTAGATATCATTGAAATTGATGGATTAAGAATAGTTTTTGAAAAAGGTTGGGCACTTGTTCGTGCATCAAATACTACACCAATATTAGTTACAAGATTTGAATCAATTGATGAAAAATTTGTTAAAATATATGATGAAAAAATAAAAAATTTAATAAGAGTAGCAAAAGATGAAATTAATAGCATTACAAACTAACACAACAGACAATTTTAAAGCAAATTATAAACACTTAAAAGAATTAATACAATCGTGTGAAGACAACTCATTTATACTTGCACCTGAGCTTTGTTTAACAGGTTTTTGTTATGACAGAATGGATGAAGCAGATGAGTTTACACAAAAAGTAAAAAAGAAGATTAAAAAACTTTCAGAGAATAAAACTATTGCAATAACTTTTCTTCAAAAAGAAGATTTAGATTACTATAACACTTTATATATTTTTCATAAAGGTAAAGTAATCCATAGACAATCAAAATATAAACTTTTCCCTCTTGGAGATGAACATGAACATTTTATTCCAGGGAAAGAAGAAAATATCAAAATTATTGATATTGATGGATTAAAAGTGGCTTCGTTAATCTGTTTTGAGATTAGATTCCCCCAATTATGGTTAAAAGTTTTAGGTTCTGACCTGATTTTAAATCCATCTATGTGGGGTCTAAAAAGAAAAAACCATTATGAATCAATGTCTAAAGCTTTAGCTATAGCAAATCAATGTTATGTTTTAACAGCCAATAGTGCAAATGATGATATGGCAAGAGGTAGTGGTATTATAACTCCTTGGGGAGAAGAGATAAGAGATGATAAAAAAGAGCTTATCTCTCATACTTTAGATAAAGAAGAGATAAAAAAAGTTAGAAAATATATTGATATAGGATTAAAGAAAAAATGAAAATAGATTCTATACTATTTGTTTGTCTTGGAAATATATGTCGTTCTCCACTTGCAGAAGGAATAGCAAAAGAGTATATAAAACAAAACAATCTAAATATAAAATGTCAGAGTGCAGGAACAGGTAGTTGGCATATTGGAGAAGCCCCATGTGAAAACTCTATAAAAGTTGCTAAACAAAATGGAATAGATATTTCAACTCAAAGAGCTAGACAAGTAAATATAAATGATTTTGAAGAGTTTGATTTAATAGTTGGTTTAGATGATAGTAATATTTCAAATTTAAAAAAATTAGGTTGTAAAAACCCTTTGAAACTTGGAGATTTTGGTTTTGAAGGGAAAGATGTTCCTGATCCCTATTTTTTCAATGGTTTTGAAGGTTTTGATAAGGTTTACAATATGATTGAAACTTGTGTCAAAACCCTTCTGAATAGCAGGACTAAATAACTTTAGTTAGCTTTTTAGCTTGCTCTACCCATTTTGCTTCTTTAATCTGATTATCTTCTAAAGTAAAATACTCTTCTACCCAGTGACAATTTTTTGAACTCCATTTTGCAATTTGATCAAAGTGAAAAATCCCTAACTCATTCAGTCTAGATTCTAATTGTTCATCTATACCTTCTATCTCTTTTAAGTTGTCTTTCCCTGTTGGCCTTGGAGAACTTCTAATTAAAGGTTTATTATAAATATTCCCCGCTGCAGCTCCACCATGAGATGTTACACTGTTATAAATAGGTGTTCTATCTCCACCAAAAGCTTTTCCAACTAAGAAACCAATTAGGAAACCTAAAAATGCGGCAATTACTAAACATAAAACTATCTGAGATGCTATTTCTATCACTTCTTATTCCTCAACTATATTGAATTCTACTCTTCTATTCTCTTTTGAATACCCATTTGGACTATTAGGCTCTATTGGGATATCTTCCCCATAACCTCTAGCAATCAATCTATTCTTATCTATACCAAAAAATATTAATCTATTTTTAACAGTTTGTGCTCTAGCAAAAGAGATTTGTTGATTTACTTTTGCTTTTCCTGCTGCATCAGTATGTCCTGCTATCTCCATTTTAATATTTGGATTATCTTTTAAAAATTGAGCAACCCTTTTAATTGTTTTATCACTTTTTTTAGTAGTTTTATAACCTGCTCTTTTAAAAATTACTGGATGTTCCTTCACATAATCATTAATTTCAATTTGAAGTTTTTGTGTATCAATAGATAAATCTTCTATATTTTTTTCATTATTTTCTCTAATATATTTTGCTGGAGTAGTAAGCAATGGTTCAATAATCTCTTCTACAACATCTGTAGTATCATTTTCTAAACTATCTTCTACTTTTTTTTCAATATTAGTTTCTACTTCAATTACTTGAGTTTCTTGTTGATTTTCGTTATTTAAATTATTTTCTTCAATCTCAATTTTATTATTTTCTTCATTTATATTATTAAGTGGGGAGTTAATTATAGGTTCAATTTCTAGCTGTGTAGGTTCAAAGGATACAGCTGGTTCATTCTCTTTTGCTAATTTAGGTGCATGAATATATACACATGAAACAATTAGAGCAATCAACAATAAAAATAAAAAAATCACTTTTTTTTCTGAACTCATATTATTCTCTTTAGTTTTTTAACAACATTTTAGCTTATTAATTATCAAAAAGGTATAAATAAATAAGAAAATAAGTATTTTTATTTAGTTTTTGATTATAAGTTCTAAATATTTTGTTTATTTTATAATTTATAATATCGCAAAAAGGAGTGGTCATGAAAGTTTTAATTATGTTGTTGGTTTTCTTAAATCTATTATTTGCCTTACCTGATGAGTTCGATAGGGATAGATATAATGTTGGTGAAAAAATATTTGATAATAAGTGCAGTGAGTGTCATAGGAAATCTATGCCTATACCTTTATTAATGAAAAACTTTATAGAAGAGGATAATAAATTATTAAATCTAAAAGCCCCTACAGGAAATGAGATATCTTTTAGGTTAAAACAACAAGTTGGTCATAGAGGTGATATAGAGTTTCATTTGATGGAAACTACTGATTTTGTAAAAGATTATCTATATAATCCTGATAAAGCAAAAACAATTTGTCTTGAAGGAGTTATAAGACACTTTGATACTATGCCCAGTATGAAGGGCAAAATTACAGAAGAAGAGATTGAAGATGTTACATTCTTTCTTTATTTCTTAGAAGGTTTTAATGATGTAAATGAGTATTACCACAATGAGGAAGATTTCTAAGCTATTCTTAAAAATTATTTAAGGCTTAACAATACTTTTAAATACTTATTTAAAAAATTATTTTTTATTCTATAATTAGTATAGAAAAGACAAAAGGAAAAGAAATGAATAGTAAAATTGATATTGTAAGCCTTCAATTATTCTCATTAATTACAGTAGGGATATTTACTAATGTTATGCTAATCTATACTTTTTTTAACATAGATTAAATTTACTTAAGTAAGAACTCTCTTACTGTAAATAAAATCACCCTTTCAATAAATTTAAAATCTTACGTAACCAATATATAAAATAGAAGTCCACTTAAATAATATAAAAAAGTCATCGAAGAAAACAAAATTGTATTTTCATATTTTTCTACTAACATAATTCTCTCCTCATTTTATTTGAGAGAATTCTATTAATAAATAATTTCAAATTGGTGACAAAGTATTATTTAATTAAATACAGAAATATAAAGTACAAATGCTGCACCAAAGTGTGCAAATGACAATGCTGAGTAAAATAAACTATCTTCGTATTTTTTTGCTAAAACTTTCATCTAAAATCCTTTGATAAAACATTGTTATAACAATTATTACAAAATTAAAAAAATCTTTTTTATATTTTTTTTATTAAGAAGATAATTTAATCTAGAATTAATTTTAAATACAAAATAGGGATATAGCATACTTTTATAAATTAATAATCAATTTGTACCTAAACTTTATACAATTTTGATAAGATTTTGTATGGAAACAATAGATTTAGAATATACAGATATTTTTGATGATAATAAAGTAAAAAAGCTAAGCTTTTCAAAACACTTGATAAATAAAAAATTTAAACAGGAATCTCTTTTTGCTCTTCTAGTAGATGGAAAATCAATGGAACCTGTTATAAAAGATAGAACAGTTATAGTTACTGATCTTTCTCAAAAAGAATTGATACATGATGCTATTTATATAATTTATTATGAAGATAAAATGTGGGTAAAAAAATGTGATTTAACAAACAACACTTTTGTATCAATAAATCCTAATTTTTCACATTTAGTTTATGATATAACCCAAACGCACATCGTAGGAAGAGTTTTATTAAGCTTTACAAATTTGTAAACAATTACTCTTTTTTATAAATTAACTTTCAAAACTAAAATAACTTTAATATATCATGATACATAGAGTTATTTTTAGATAAAATACCAAAAAATATAATTAGAGGAAAAGTGAATAGATTAATATTAACATTGATTTTATTTTGTTCAACACTACTTGCACAATCTCCTATATTAATAAATACTCAAACAGAAATTGATGATTTTAATATTTTAGTATATGAGGATAAAAGTACAAAACTAACGATAGATGAAATAACCAAAATAGATGATTTTAAAACTGTAAATAATCACATAAGTAATGGTTTTACAAACTCTGTTTATTGGTATAAATTTATAATAAAAAATCAAAGTTCAAAAGATATTGAAAGATATATAAAAACATCAGAAAATATATTGGATAAGATTGATTTCTATTTATTATCAGAAAATAAAGTAGTTAAACACAAAAAATATGGTCCTGGATACTTTATTGATGGAGAAAAAAATAAACTAGAAAGAGCCTATTTAAAACTAAATCTAAAAAAAGATGAAACATTAACTATTTACACTAAAATTAGTTCTTATTATCCTATGTTTAACTCTTTTCATATCTATGACAAAACTCAATTAGAAAATTTTGAATACAACTATACAACAATATACTCATTTTTAATAGGTTCATTATTGTCCCTTACTTTATATAATTTAATGATATTCTTCTATACAAAAGATACAACATATTTATATTATGTTTTATATTCTCTGTGTTTAATCTCTTGGCAAACTTCAATGAGTGGAATATACCCTTTTAATACATTTTCAAATACACAAGCTTACTATTTGATTGGTGCTTGTATCCCTCTTGTAGTAGCTTTTCTAACTCTTTTTACAAACTCACTTCTAGATATAAAGCTATTTTCAAGAAAATATTATTTAACTTTAAATGCAATCTCAATTTTTTATTTTATCTTAGCTATCTGGAGTCTTTTTAACTTTAAACCAGCAATTACAATAATGAATGCAACAGCATCTTTGGTCTTACCTTTCCTTTTATACATAGGCTATAAAAGTTACAAAGCTGGAAATAAAATAGCTATTTTTTATCTCTTTGCTCAAGGGTTTTTCCTATCTTTAGCAACTTTATTCTCACTTTCATCATTTGGCTTATTAGATTACAACTATCTATCAAGACATGGGATAATGATAGGCTCTTTTTTAGAGATGATACTTTTTTCACTTGCTTTAGCATATAGAATAAAACTTTTAGAAGAGGAGAAACTTTTAATAATACAAAAAGCCAAAAATAATTTGGAAGTTAAAGTACAAGAAAGAACAAAAGAGCTTGAAGAATCAAAGAAAAAACTTGAAATACTAGCAAATAAAGACTATCTTTCTGATCTTTATAACAGAAGGCCTCTTTTTGAAATAAGTAACAAACTAATAAATCTAGCAAAAAGAGATAATAGTGATATTAGTGTTTTACTTTTTGATATTGATAAGTTTAAAGTTATAAATGATACTTTTGGACATAAAGCAGGGGATGAAGTTATAAGATATTTTGCAAAACTACTTAAAGAAGATAGAAGAACTTCAGATATTGTTGCAAGAATAGGTGGAGAAGAGTTTGTTATTTTCCAACCATCAACTAAAAAAGAAGATGCATATAATGTAGCCCAAGATATTAGAAAAAAAGTGGAAAATCTAGAAATAAAAACTGATAATAAAACAATAAAATTTACTGTTAGTTGTGGAGTAGCTTCTTTAACAAAAGAGGATAAAAAACTAGATGAATTAATAGCTAGAGCTGATAAAAAACTTTATGAAGCTAAAAATACAGGAAGAAATAAAGTTATAGCATAAACTATGCACTTATAGTATTTGGTTCTTCCTCATCTTCAGAAGTATTACTATTTTGTTCATATTGCTCTTTTGCATTTTCTTTATAACCATCTGTATTTGATACCTTTTCTTGTATCTCTTGTGCCAATTCTTGTTGTGCTTGCATCATCATTACCCTAGCTCTTGATGCTATAGATAAATCTTGTGGACTAGGATCAGCAGGAGCTAAAGCTGTAGCAATAACCCCTTGTAGATTTGAAATACTCTCTTGTGGCGTTGAACCAGTTTCTATAGTAACAGGAACTTCACCACCAATAGCATACATAACCCCATCTGGTCCTTTAGTATATGTAAAATTAGCTCCACCAACAGCTGCTGGGCCACTTTGATGAGCAGCTTCATGAGCTCTTACTTTACTATCTATTCCTCTAAGTTCAGAAAGATATGCTTTTTCTTCATTTGTTAATTGGGAAGTATCTTTATTTGTTTGTTGTTGTTCCTTGTTATCAGACTCACTAGAGGCTTCATTTTTTTCAAGACCTCTTGAATCTTGCTGCACCCCTTGTTCGTCTGTTACAGCTTGTTGTTGAGCAGTTGCTCGTGAAAAATAGTCGACGTTGTAGCCGAAGGTAGATGTGTTGTTTCCTATTTCCATAATATTAATTTTAGTATAAGGGAAATTAAAAGTTTTAATAGTCGGAGAATTTAATTTTAGAATTTAAAGTTGTGTTTGTTTTTTTGATATAAAAGGTGTATTTGGGATGAGGAGGTGTACACTCCTCTTGGTCTCTTGTACTCACGTGGTGAGTACGCTTTCATACTTTTTTGTTGAAAAAAGTATGGCCTGTGCTTGCACTCTCTTTGAGAAAAAGCAACCAGACGGTTGTTGAAGGCGAAGCTTCCCTACAGTTTGCTAATTCTTTCCTGCCCTGCGGAACTTATATAATACATTTAAGGGAATATAGTTAATATATTTCCAAAGAGTTTGAAAGATAATATATCGTTGCGGAACTAAAGCAATTATAAAAAATAATTTATAATTAGCTTGATGGCGAGTTTGATAGTTATACTTTAAATTTGAGTGGCAACAAGAACAGTTTTATAACTAGTTCGTATTTTATAAGTCTAAAGTTTGTATAACAATTATCAGGTAGGAGAAATCCTACCCTAACGAACTCTTTATCCTAAAATAAAGGTTCTAGAAATGTATTCTATCGGATTAGATGTAAGTAAGTCAACAATTAATGTTTATATTCCAATAAATGATTTAGATTTAATTATTGATAATAGTTTAAATGGAATAAAAAGTTTGTACTCTAAACTAAAAAAGCTTTATAAAAAAGAGATAGATAAATTAGTATTTGTTTATGAACCAACAGCTAATTATTCATTTCTTTTAAAACAGTTTTGTTCAAACAAAAATATAAAAAGTTTTATAGTAAATCCTAAAAAAAGTGCTAGCTTTGCAAAAGTAATGGGATATAGAAATAAAAATGATATAAAAGATGCACAGCTTTTATCTAAAATGATTGTTACAGCTAAAGATAAAGATATTAAAATACCTATTGTAGATACCATAGAAGAAGAATTAAAAGAGCTTATTTCTGGATATAAATTAATTATTAAACAACAAGTTATAACTAAAAACCATATAGCTGCTTTAAAAGCAAAAAAAGATAAAAGCTATTTGATAAAAGAGTTTGAATTACAATATCAATTTTTAAAAAAACAAGAACAAAAAATTATCAAAAAAATAAAATCAATCATAAAAAAAGATGAGAAACTTCAACAATCATTTAATAATTTGCAAACAATTGATGGTATAGGAGAAATATCTTCAATTGTATTACTTATACATTTTATTCAATATAAAAATGCTAATCAAAAACAGATAGTATCTTTAGCAGGATTAGATCCAATAGAAAAAAGTTCAGGTATATCAGTTAATGGAAAAACAAAAATATCAAAAGCAGGTTCAAAAATATGTAGAGGTACTTTGTTTATGCCAGCAATGACATCAATAAGAAATAACGAAAGATTAAAAAAGTTTTATGATAGACTAAAAGAAAATGGAAAACATACTACAGTTATACAAGTAGCAATTATGAGAAAACTATTAGTTATTGCTCATGCCGTATATAAAAATAATGTACCATATGATTCAGAAAAAATTTAATTTTATTATAAATTTTATATGGAATTTTTATATTCTTTTAAGGTGGCAACTCAATAAAAACGTGACATTTAGTCACCTTTTTCTCTCAGACAGTCCTCGGTCTTTTTCGGAAATAATTAGAAAACTTCCGGCTTCAACAAAGTCTGGGAATTGCTGTGATTTTAGCTTTTAAAATTAATTCGTTCCCCATTCTTATCTAGAATATAAGCAATATCTTCAATTGAACCAATATTAATCTCAATATCTTTTGGTATCTTTTTCTCAATTTCTGAGTAATTACTTTCCGATAAGTATAATGAATCACATAATATAGGATTTTTGAAATTTGTCCAAAGATATCTATATTCTTTTTGTATAAAGTATTTTATATTCTTAGTAAACATTAATCCATGAGTATCCATCTTATTACTGTATGAAACTCTCTTAGGTATACATAAATAGTCTTTTAATTCTTTAGATACTCGTCTATAGAATTCATCAGTATTACTAATTACTAGACATGCATCACTTCCTTTGAACTCATTGTACAATCTTGTATCATAAGAGTAAGAGAAACATAGAATATATTGATTTAAATTAGAATCAATTTCTGTTATAGTTAAATCTGCAATATTATGCCATCCAGTTTCTGTTATTCCTTCTACTTTTGTATTTCCTATAAAGTTTTCATGTATATGTTCATTATCCAACCTTGCCTGATTATGTTCTTCCTTTAAGTAATAGATTGATGGTCTTAATAAAAAAGTGCCTTTTAACAATGAGTATTGAAGATACTTTAATTTTGAGAATCTATATAATTTAACTTCTGATTGTAAATTAGGTAAAGGTTTATTTGAAGATATAGAAGGAGAAAAAAAGAGTAATTTACGATAGCCTTCTTTAGGATAGTATTTATTTAATGCTACATTATTTATATTTTTATATAAATCCCATCCACCACATTTTTGTTCTTTCTTAAATGTAAACCCTTTAGGATAAAACTCATTATCAACTTGTAAATTAACTCTAGTTGCAAAAGTATCTTCTACTGTGAATTCAAATAAATCAAAAAAATTACTTTGATAGATTTCTTCCAAAATATTTCTCCTAAAAGAGATTTTATAATGTTTATTTTTATTAAGGTCAAGGCGGTGATTGAATTTTATGGAGGAGCTTACTAGAAGTAAGTGAGTCCATAAAATTTAAGCGCCAACGCAGAGATTGGCAAAAAGAGACTTTAGAAAATCTCTTTTAGAAGTCGTCGAAGTCGATTGAACCTTTACTATAGTTTACAACATTTCCTTCGAAGAAGTTAGTTCTTTGGTCATTAAAACTTGCATAACCATCAACCCAAGGAATAGGGTGTTTTACATTGTATTCTGGTGCGTATCCTACTGCTTCAAATCTTCTGTCTGCTAGGTATTCAATATATTGTCTAATAATCTTATCTGTAAACCCTAAGATTTGTCCTTGTGTGATATATGCTCCCCATGAAGCTTCTAAATCAACTGCTTTTCTGAACATTTCTCTTACTTTAACTTCAAGTTCAGCAGTAAATAGATCTGGTCTCTCTTTTCTAGTACTATTAATCATGTTTTGGAAAAGTAATAGGTGTGTCACTTCATCTCTTTGGATGAATCTAATCATTTGTGATGAACCTAACATTTTTCCCGATTTTCCAAGTGCATAGATAGCTGCAAAACCTGCATAGAAGTATAAACCTTCTAGGATTTGGTTAGCAAACATTGCAAGAACGATTTTTTCATCTGTAATATCTCCTGCTAAGTTTGCATAAACTGCAGCGATATAATCATTTTTCTCTTTTAATTTATCATCATTTTTCCACATATCGTAGATTTCATCTGTATTATCAGAAATAGATTCAACCATTACTGCATAAGATTTTGAGTGATTAGCCTCTTCATAGGATTGTCTTGAAAGACAAGCATTAATCTCTGGTACTGTAATATATGGATTTATATTATCCATTAAGTTATTTGTTTGTAAAGAATCCATAAAAATTAGTTGGGAAAGTACTAAATCATACATTCTTTTTTCAGGTTTTGTAAGATATTTATAATCCTTGGCATCACCTGTCATTTGAACTTCTCTAGGAAACCAAGTATTTCCTTCCATCATATCCCAAAGATTTAAAGCCCATTGGTATTTCATTCTAGTAAAGTTAATCATACCATCTGGGTTTCCACCAAAAATTCTTCTATCAGTTAGAGTCTCTCTTGACTCTGGATTATATATCGTTTTTCTTGACATCGGTTAAACCTCTTAATTTGTTAATATATCGTACGTTTTATAAAAGATGAGAGAAGAAGGTTATCTTATTGACAACCTGTACACTCCATACTTCTATCTTCTACATCATTTGCAGCTTCAGGAGACTGACTTCTTAAATAATATGTAGATTTTAATCCTAGCTTCCAAGCTAGAGTATAAATTTCATGTAAATATCTACCACTTGCTTTATCTAAAGACATAAAGATATTTGTACTTTGACCTTGATCTATCCACTTTTGTCTAACAGCAGCAGCTCTTACAATATCTAATTGATCAACTTCATAAGCAGGAGTATAATAAGTCCATGTTTCAGGAGAAAGATTAGGAACAACTACAGGGATAAGTCCTGATAAGTTTTCTTCATACCATTTTCTTTTGTACACAGGCTCAATTGCTTGGGTAGTTCCAACTAAAATAGAGATAGATGATGTTGGAGCAATAGCCATTAAGTAACCATTTCTCATTCCATCTTTTTTAACTTTTTCTCTAAGTGCATCCCAATCATATCCACCATCAAATAAATCTTTTTCTACAAGTGCATTAACTGCTTGTGGTGTATGATCATGAGGCATAATACCTTTTGACCAATTTGAACCTTCAAATGTTGGGTAAACACCTTTTTCAATAGCTAAATCTGATGAAGATTTAATTGCATTATAAGAGATTGTTTCCATAACTGAATCAATCTTTTTAAGGTGGTCATTACTTCCCCAAGTAAGTTTAGATTCTGCAACCATTTGAGACTCACCCATAACTCCAAGACCAATAGATCTTGATTTTAAGTTAGTCGCTTTTACTTTTCTTAATGGATAGAAGTTAAGATCAATAACATTATCAAGCATTCTAATCGCAGTTGGAACAACTCTTTCGATATCCTCTTTAGTGTTTACTCTACCAAGATTGATTGAAGCTAAGTTACAAACAGCAGTATCCCCATCATATTTCTCTTTTTCTACAATAAATACTCTTTTACCATTTACAGAATCAAGTGCAGTTACTTTATTTGCTTTTTTCTTTTGCCCAGCATCAACTTCAATAATTTCTGTTTCATCATATGTTTCAATAGTCCCATCTTCATATTCTAACTTAATTTTATAGTAGTTAGGGTTTGTATTTTGGAAAATCTCTGTACAAAGGTTAGAACTTCTAATATGCCCAACATGAGAGTTAGGATTTGCTCTATTTGCATTGTCTTTGAAGCAAAGGAAAGGTGAACCAGATTCAAAATATGAAGTTAAGATTTTTTTCCATAAATCTTTAGCTTTCATTCTCTCTTTTGTAGTATTTTCATCATGTTCATACTCTTCATATCTTTTTTTGAACTCTTCCCCGTGAAGTTCAGATAAATCTTTTACTTCATAAGGGTCAAATAAAGTCCAATAACCATCTTCTAAAACTCTTTCCATAAATAGATCCGGAATCCAAAGTGCTGGGAATAAATCGTGTGTTCTTCTTCTTTCTTCACCTGAGTTTTTCTTTAATACAATAAAATCTTCAACATCCATATGCCAAGGCTCAATATATGTAGCAATTGCACCTTTTCTTGTACCTAACTGGTCAACAGCAATTGCAATATCATTTGTAATTTTTAAGAAGGGGATAACTCCACCAGCAGCACTTTTATGGTCATCAATAACACCACCTAAAGCTCTGATTTGGTTCCAGTCCCAACCAATTCCACCACCATACTTAGATAAAAGAGCCATCTCTTTATATCCATCAAAGATACCTTCAATGTTATCTGGACTTGAACCAATATAACAAGATGATAGTTGGTGTCTATTTGTTCTAGCATTTGATAAAGTTGGAGTTGCTAACATAACTTCAAATTTAGAAACTACATCATAAAACTCTTTTGCTCTTTCTTGTTTATTATCCTCATCTTGCGCTAGGAACATTGCAATAGCCATAAACATTTGTTGTGGAAGCTCCATTGGCTCCCCGTGTCTATTTTTGATTAAATATCTATCATAAAGTGTTTTTACACCTAAATAGTTAAATAATAAATCTCTACTTGGGTCAATATGATTATTTAAATCATCTAAATCATAACCTTCACCTAAACTAGGGATTAATCTTCCTGCTTCTTTTCCATATCTTAGATAATCTTTTAAATGGCAATAAGGCTCACCTTTAATTCCATGAGTTGCTTTTCCAACTCTATGATAAAGGTCAAATAAAAATAATCTAGCTGCAACAAAAGTCCAATTTGGAACATCTATATCAATTTTTTCAACCGCTGTTTTAATTAATGCATCCTGAATATCAGAGGAACTCATTCCATCAATAAATTTAATTTGAGCATCAAGTTCAAGCTCACTTTGAGATACTCCAACTAAACCTTCAGTTGCTTCAATAGTCATTTTCTGAATTTTTGTAATATCTAAAACTTCTTTTCTTCCGTTTCTTTTCTCAATCATTAGTGCCATATTATTGCCTTATAATCTAAATTCGTTTGTTTTTATTTAAATACTCTTTTAAAAATAGCATCCACATTTTTTGTGTAGTAATCGTAGTTAAAACACTCCCTAATTTGTTCTTCACTTAATTTAGCTCTTAAATCTTCATCTGCTAATAAGTGTCCTAAATATAAAGACTCTCCATTTTCGTTTGTAGTAGGTTTACCTTGTTGTATCTCTTCCCAAACTTTCATAGCATTTCTTTGAACAATTTTATAAGCATCTTCTCTGCTTACTCCTGCCTTTGGTAATTCTAATAAAACTCTCTGAGAGAAAACTAAACCACCAGTTAAGTTTAAATTTTTCATCATATTTTCAGGCATAACTGTTAAATTTGCAATTACGCTATTCATTCTGTGTAACATAAAGTCTGTTGTAATAAATGCATCTGGTAACCAAAATCTCTCATTTGAAGAGTGAGAAATATCTCTTTCATGCCATAATGCAACATTTTCCATAGCTGGTGCAGCATAAGCTCTAATAGTTCTTGCAAGTCCAGTAATATTTTCTGTTAAAATTGGGTTTCTTTTATGAGGCATAGCAGATGAACCTTTTTGCCCTTTTGCAAAATATTCCTCAGCTTCATAAACTTCTGTTCTTTGTAAATGTCTTACTTGAACAGCAAATTTTTCAACCGATGAAGCTAGTAGTGCTAAAGCAGTTGCAAGTCTTGCATATCTGTCTCTATGGATAACTTGGTTTGAACAAGGCTCAGGTTTAAGTCCTAATTCTGCCATTGCATACTCTTCAAGTTCAAGAGGTGCATGAGCAAAGTTACCCATAGCTCCAGAGATTTGACCTACAGAGATAACTTCCATAGTCTCTTCAAGATTTTTAAGATGACGTGCTACCTCATCATACCATACAGCAAGAGTAAGTCCAAAAGTGATAGGCTCACCATGGATACCATGACTTCTTCCTACCATAAGTGTAAACTTATGTTCTAGTGCTCTTTTTTTAATTGATTCCATTAACATCTTAACATCTTCAATCACGATTTTTAAAGAGTCTCTCATCTGAAGTGCAACACCTGTATCAACAGCGTCTGAAGATGTCATTCCATAATGAAACCATCTTGACTCTTCACCAAGTGATTCAGAAACACTTGTATTAAATGCGATTAAGTCATGTTTTGTAACAGCTTCAATCTCTTCTATTCTTTCTACTGAGAAAGTAGCATTTTCTACTATCTTTCTACAATCTTCATCAGGGATAAGTCCAAGTTTATTCCAAGCTTTTACAGCTGCTTTTTCAACTTCAAGCCATGCTGCATATCTTGCTTCTTGTGTCCACTTTGAGCTCATCTCTTCTCTGGCATATCTTTCAACCATCTAGTAATCCCTTGTTATCAATATTTAAGTAGTTTTTATCTAAGTTTTTCTAATTTTTAAGTATGATATCCTATCAAAATTAGCCAAAGATTTTGTTTAATCTTTGTTTACTTTTTACTTAAATTTTAGGAATTAATTTGCCATTTGTTTTAAAAAAATTTTCTGTTAAAAAAGGTAAAAAAATACAAATAGCCTTGATGCAAGAAGTAGCATTAAAGCCCCGTAATGCCAGTCGTTTACTAGCAAAATCAAGAGTCCTTGATATGAAAAAAGAACCATATTTATTATCAGAAGAGATTAAAGATGATTTTATCTATATAGCACTGTTTGAGGGGCATTCTAGGGGTCTAAAACCTTTAGTTGTTTTTGAAGATTTTGCTATCTTTGATAAACCCTCAAACTTAATGATTCATCCAATTTCAAAAAAAACTTCATATTCACTTCTTGATGAGATAAGATTTCATTTTGGAGATAAAGCAAATCAAGCCCATAGGATTGATGCAGAGACTTCAGGGTTAGTATTAGTAGGGCTGACAGAGAAAGTAACAAATGCACTAGCTACTATGTTTGAGAAAAAAGAGTATAAGAAGTCTTATCTAGCAATTGTAGAGGGAAAAGTTGAAAAAGAACTAACTATTGATAAAAACTTAAAAAAAGAGGGGAAAACTATAGGTGTTAGGATGGCAACTTGTGAACAAGATGAAGGTAAAAGTTCAATAACCCATCTAAAACCTCTAAAATACAATGAAACTAAAAATATATCTTTAGTAGAGCTTGTACCAATAACAGGCAGACAACACCAAATAAGAGTACATCTTTACTCAATTGGTCATAGGATAGTTGGCGACCCTATTTATGGAATCGATGATAACACGGCAGAGGCTTATTTAAATAAAACCTTAGATTCCAAAGAACGAATAAATAATACAGGTTCTTATAGGTTATGGTTACAAGCTAACTATTTAGAGTTTGAATATAAAGGTGTTATATACAAAATATATTCAAAAAACAATGACATCTATAAAGAGTTTAGTAATTAAACTCTTATGATGCTAATGAACACTGGAAACAGTTAGTTATATCTTTACATGTTGCACATGCAGGTGCAGTTTTACCAATACAATCATAAATAAACTTTTTCCATCTAATCTCTTTTGGTTTAATAGATGCTAAAGATGTAAAGTTGTTAGACATAAGTCTTCCCATCTCTTTTCTACTAATCAAACCTAAGTCTGAATAAAGATGTCCCATTCTAAGTGAAGTTTTTGCTATCCATGGTGCTAAAGTGTTTTTAGCATAATCATCATTTGCATTTGTTTGAAGAAGTTCTAATACTTCTATCTCCATAGTCTCGTTATTACTCATTTTCTTCTCCTTTCTCAATCTACATCACAAAATTCTAGATTAAGTCCTTCTGGTTTTTTTAAATCCTTATTATTGTCAATATAAAGATTTCTTAAAGACTTTAAATTGCTAATTGACTGAGGTAAAATTTCAATCTCATTATCTTCTACATCTAACTCTTCAAGATTTTGAAGAGCACCTAAATTTTCAGGTAAATCAACTAAAGAGTTTGAACTAACACTTAAATTAGTTAACTTCTTAAGACTACAAATCTCTTCAGGAAGTGTACTCAAAGAGTTATTATCTAAAATAAAGATTTTCAAATCCTCTAATTTACTTACATTAAAATCTAAAGAATTAAGTGAGTTATCACTTAAATCAAGTTTTATTAACATATCATGGGACTCTAAAGAGGGAAGATTTTTAAGATGATTCCCTTCTAAAAGAAGTGTTTCTAACTCTTCAATCTTAGATATAGAGCTTGGAAGATAAGTTAATTTATTAAAAGAAAGGTCTAAATAATAAAGAGATTGCATATTTGAAAATGAATCTGGCAACTCTTCAAGCTCATTTGTGTCCAATGACAAATATAAAAGTTTAGTTAATTTTCCCAAACCTTCTGACAATACCTTAATTTTATTTGCCGCAAGAGTAAGTCTAGTTAAAGAGCCTAATTTGTATATCTCTTCAGGCAAATACTCTAAACGATTACCATTTAGATTTAAAATCATCAATTTTGATAGCTTGCTAATTGAAGGAGGTATCTCTTCAATTAGATTATTTTCACATTGAAGATTTTTAAGCTTTCCTAATTTTCCAATTGATTCAGGAAGTTTTTTTAATCTATTATTTGACAGTTTTAAAACTGTTAAATTTTTTAAAACCCCAAAAGATTCAGGTAATTCTCTAATCTTCTTTTTTGATAAATCAAGATGTGTCATCATATTAATATCATCTATATGAGTTGAAATAGTAGCAGCTAAGCCATTAGACCTAACCCATCTAATAAAATCATCAATATCAGTTCTCATCTTAACCCTTTAATCTATCAGTCATAGCATCTATTAAAAAAGATATCTCTTCATAATCAACAAAACCAAAATCAACCATATTATACAAAGCCATCAAAGGCTTCCTACAACAAGTTTTACTACAACCTGTTACAAGCTTCTTAGCTTTCTTATATGGAAGATCTGTTCCTTTAAAAATCTCAATGGCTTCTTCAATAGATTTTTCACCACATTCACAGATTCTTTTATTTTTTAAATCTTCCATTTGAAACTTCTATTTTAAATAAGGATGCTGTTCTTTAAAATCAGTTACATCTTTCATAGCAACAGCAATTTTTTCACTAAGTTCAGGTAGTTTATCATAATCTGTCCAGATAGTATCTTCTACTATATCATGGACAACACCTGCAAGCTCCACAACTTTTCTTTTATACTTTGCTAACTCTTTTTTCTTCTCTTTTTGTTCTTCAGTTAATCCAGCCATAATTCCTCCTTTTTTAGATTAAATTGCATATAAATTTTCAAGTTTTAAATCTGGTTTCTCACCTAAATACATAAGTGAAAATGTTAAATCTTTTTTAAATTTATAACTTTCGTAAAGGTCTGTAATCTCTTTTACATCTTTTGGAGCATATCCAAAGATTTTTTTTAAACCTCTATAATATAAAACTCCTCTAAGAAGTTTTTCTGCATCCAAATAAGATTCACTTTGCATAAGCCAAGGTGAAATTCTTATATGTCTTTTATTTACTACATAAGAGTGTAAAAATCCTGTTTGTGTAGAGAGTTTTAATGAATTGGAAAAAGTACAATCTTTCTTAATATACTCCTCTCTGTCATCCATAAAAACTTCTCTATCAATTCTCTTTGCAACATTTTCATAATCTTCTCCACTAACTTGTTTAGCTATAGAGTTTGAGAAATTAAATGGCACAGCCTCTCCACTATGAAGAAATCTTACAAATAAAGAATGTTCTTGAAAATTAAAAGCTTCTACATAGTGTTTTTGCTTATTTTCAATCAAAACAAAAATGTTCATACTACTTGTATTTTGAATAAGAAGTTTTAATAATCTTGTTAAAACCTCTTCATGCTCTTTTACAGCTTTTATAACATTGATAAAGATATGTTTATGAAACTCATAAGCACTTATAACACCTACAATTTTTCCATCTTCATAAGCTGCAAAACAGTACTGAGGATAAGCTTCATAGGTTTGTTTTAAAAGTTCAAACTCAAAAAGTTTATCACTCTCTAATAAGCCTTCGATCTCCTCTTCGAAATCGTTTCTTAAATAACCGACGAACATAGGTATAACTCTTTTAATTCTTGAGCATCTAGTACTCTTTTTCTATTAGTTACAATCTCCCTTACAAGAGGTAAGATTATTTCTAAAACTTCTTTTTTAGGTTCAATTCCCACAGTTCTTAAGTGATAAAGTAGTGTAGAGGTACCAGAATGTTTCCCTATAGGAAAACATCTCTCCAATCCAACTTCTTTTGGTGTAAATGGTTCATATGAAGATTTTGATTTCATCATCCCATTTACATGAATACCTGATTCGTGTGAGAAAATATACTCACCAATAATAGGCAAGTTAGTATCTACTCTTCTATTTGATGCACTGCTTACTGTTCTAACTAATGCTTTTAAGCTTTCAGAGTTGATTAATACATCTTTGTTAAATAGTCTTGCAAGACTCATTAATACTTGTTCAAAAGAGGCATTTCCTGCTCTTTCACCAAGACCAATAACAGTAGTATTACAACTATAAGCTCCAGCTTCAAACCCTGCAATGGCATTAGCAGTTGCCATCCCAAAGTCATTATGAGTATGCATCTCTATATCTAAAAGATTTGAAGATGACAACTGCTTTATATTTTCATAGGTTTTGTGTGGTGTTAAAATCCCAACAGTATCACAATATCTAAATCTGTCTGCACCTAAACTCTTACCTAAACTCATAAGCTCCTTTAAAAAACTTATATCAGCCCGACTTGAATCTTCTCCCCCGATACAAACAAACAGCCCCTCTTTTTTTGCTTCTAATACAACAGATTCTAGTTGTCTTAGAAGTCTTTCTTTGTCACCTTTAAATTTAACATCTATTAAAATATCAGATACAGGGATTGATAAATCAACTGCCTTTAATCCACATTTTAATGATGCTTCTAAATCATTTAAAGTTGCTCTATTCCAACTCATTATTCTTATAGGTAAATTTAGACCTAAAATCTCTTTTAAATCATCTTGTTCTTTTTGACCCATTGCTGGGATTCCAACTTCAAGTTCATCTGCACCAGCTGCATGAAGCTTTTGTGCGATATCTAGTTTTTCTTGAGTATTAAATGCTACGTATGGAGCTTGCTCTCCATCTCTTAAAGTTGTATCGTTTATAAGTAACATCAATTTACCTTTTGTTGAATTAAAGATAAATATGCAAAAACTATTCCATTTATTTTAAATTTAATTTTTCAGCTGAATGAATCTTACTTAAATCCTCTTCATCTAAGTGTTCATATGAGTATATAAAGCAGCAAGGTTTATCTTTTATTGTTTTTTCTATTTCCCAAAACTCATCTATGTTTCTAACAAAATATATTCTATCTGCTCTTAAAGATTTTAGAGGGAAACCAATTGCACCATGACAAGTAGTAACAGCATAAAGTTCCAATAATTCATTATTTATAGAAATAGGACCATTACCTTTTAGTAAGATTATTTTTGAATTTTTCATAATAAAGAATTAGGTTTTACCCTAATTCTTGTTCAGATTCTTTTTTTACAAAGAAATATTTTTTTGCTGCTTCAAATACTGATTTTTCTATTGGTTGAAGTGCATAAGAATCATCACTTATTAAGTTGATTGATTGTAACTCCCCTTGTGGACAATCTCCAATTTTTTCTGTAAGAAGTAAATCTATATCTTTTAGTGTATCTTTAATCTCTTCAATTGGATAAGACCCATCACAATCTTCAGGTCCTTTACAATATGCATTTTCAACTTTTCTATGCATTACAAATTTGATAGCTTTATCACCAACTTCATATATTAAAAACTCAGTTGCACTACCAAAGTGTAAGTTAATAGTTCCTTCTCCAGCACTTGTAACAGCTACAAGTTTTGTTTCACCAGTTGAACTTAACTCCTCTTTAGTAGCTTGTTCAATTTTAATTCTTTCGTTTGCTTTTTCTAAGGCTGCTCGCCAGTTTTCAATAACTTCATGTTTTTGTTTTCTAGCTTCAATATTGTATTGGTCTTCTAACTCTTCCCAACTCATATCTTGAAATACATCAGGAGTAAACTCTTCACCTCTGTCTTCCCCAATTAGACCAACTGCATCTGCTCTACACTGTCTACAATGGCTCATAAGTTTCATGTCCATCCCACATGCTTCTTGTGCTTCCATAACCTCTTGGTCAGTTGCACTTCTTTGTCCATTTAATCCATAATATGTTCCATACTCTTCTTTTGAAAGTAAAGGCATAATATTGTGTAAAAATACACCAAGTTCTTTTAGTTTTTTAGCAACATTTGGTAACTCTTTGTCGTTTACCCCAGGGATAAGTACAGAGTTAGCTTTTACTAAAATTCCATTTTCAACCAACATCTTAATACCTTTTAGTTGTTGTTCTAAAAGAATTTTTGCACCTTCGGCTCCAAACACTTTTTTATGGTTCCAATGAACCCAAGGATAGATTTTTGCACCAATTTCACCAGTTTCATCAACAGAATTAATTGTTACTGTAACATGATCAACATTGTATTTAATCATCTCATCAACATAATCAGGAAGTCTTAATCCATTTGTTGATAAACAAAGTTTTTGATCTGGCGCTTTTTCATGTAACATTCTAAAAGTGTCAAATGTTTTTTTAGGGTTTGCTAAAGCATCTCCAGGTCCTGCAATACCTACAACTGAAAGTTGTTGAATATCACCACCTACATATAATACCTTTTTAACAGCATCTTCTGGACTTAATTTATTTGAGGTAACTCCTGGTCTAGATTCATTTGAACAGTCAAATTTTCTATTACAGTAATTACATTGTATATTACAAGCAGGGGCAACAGCCACGTGAATTCTCGCGTAATGTTGGTGTGCACCTTCACTATAACATGGATGATTATTGATTTTATCCATCACCTCTTGTTCTAAACTATCTTGCGTACTACTTGATGTACAAGAACAACTCATAGTATCTCCTTTTTTACAAGCCATGCTTTTTTATTTGCTTTAACTTATGCACATAGTGTTCCTTTGAAAAAAGATTAAAAAGATAGGAATAGAAAATGCATATAAAAGTTAAATGAAAAGGATTACTAATGACTATTCAAGAGCAGATTAAAGAACAATTATTAAAAGAGGTTTTATCAAATATAGATAATATTTACGATTTTATGGACACAAGATATAACTTAGATAAACACTGTAATGATGCTATCATTAAGAAACTAAATGAATTAAAAGATGTAGTATATAAAGTATCAGGGCTTAGTGATTTAAATTAACTTATTCCACAAGCACTATTACACTCTTTTTCAATAGTTGATTTACAAGTGGATACTTCAAAATAATCGTTTTTATCAATAGTATTTGTTACATTTTTATATATTATCAAATAAAAAGGGGTTTTTATATATTGAATAATTGTATGTTTTTCAATATCATCACTAGAAATATGTAAAAGTATATGATTCTCTTTTACATTCAGCTTATAGGTGTATCTATCTTCTTCTTTACCTAAAAATTTTTTGTCCATAACTTTTATTTTTCTCAAGACACGTCTCCTTCGAATGAACAATGGCTACTTAATTAAGTCATTACATCTCGAATTATAAATAAAACATATAATACCAAATAATCATTTAAATTATGTATTGTTTTGTAGTATAGAAACATATTTTGTAAAAATTAAGATTTTATTTAGAAAAAAACTATAGATTTTTTTTTAGTTTTTATAAGGTTTTAATAAGATAAAATTTAAAAATAAAGAGCCAATTGGTGATGAGTATAATAATTTTTAGTTTTAGTCAAAGATACTGCAATTTTATACCCATCACGAATTAGCTCTTAATTCATGGTCATCTCAATCATTTTTCCATTTATTACTTCAGCGAATTCAACTCCAAAATTATAACAATCTTTTAGTTCTTCTTTTGTAGGTATTAATTTTATTTTCATAGACTCTAACGGTGGAACTCTAAAATTAAGTGATTTTAATCTATGAGTAATCATATCAACAGCTTCACCACTCCAACCATAACTTCCAAATGCACCACCAACTTTTCCTCTTTTTTCTAAAAGCATCATACAAGACAACAAATCCCACACAGGTTTTGGGGCATCAGCATTAATTGTAGGAGTTCCTATTAAGATACCGTCACTCTCTTCTAAAATATTAATCATATTTGATTCTTCAATGGAAGCTAAATCATACACATTTGTAATAATACCATCAACGCTTTCTGCACCTTCATATATAGCTTCAGCCATATCTTGAGTATTTTTATAGCTAGTTAGATAAAAAATTGAAAGTGTTTTCTTTCCATTGGAAATAACTTTATAGTCATCTTGGCTCCATTTTCTATAGTAATCTATATATTTTTTTGGATTATCTCTTAAAATTGGTCCATGTAAAGTTGCTATAATATCTATTTCAAATCTGTCATAGAGTTTGATTGCATTTAAAGCGTAAGATTTAAAAGGTCTCATAATATGATCATAATAATATTTAAATGCATAAAAGAAATCACCTACTAAATCATCAAAAAGTCTTTTATCATAATAATGACTTCCAAATACATCTCCTGAAAACAATAACTTGTCCTCTTCAACATATGAACTCATAGTTTCAGGCCAGTGTAAATATGGAGTTGTTAAAAACCGAATTGTTTTATCTCCTAATTTTATACTTTTATTTGTCCAAACTGTTTCAAAATCTATATTATCTTTATGGGTTATTGCTTTTAACATAGCAGTTGCTTGAGGTGAAATTAATACTTTAGCTTGTGGAGCTTTTTCTATTAATTCAGGAATTGCACCAGCATGGTCTGGTTCTAAATGGTGTGAAATAACATATTTAATCTCATCATAAGAGCATAATTTTTCTACTTTTTCAAAGAAATCTTTTTTAAACTCTTCTTTTACAGTATCTATAATAACGACACCTTCATCCGTTTTAATTAAATATGCATTATATGATGAACCATTTGCTGTTTTCATTATAATGTCAAAAGTTCTAATATCGGGGTCAAAAGCCCCTATAAAATATATATTTGGTGCTATCTCTATTGGTTCGTTTTGTGTATTTCTCATCTTATTGTACTATTAACCTTCTCATCCAGATTGGAGGATTCTCTTGCATTTGAATTAATTTATTTAGAACATCCTCAATCTTTTCATTCTCTTTTGATGCTTGCATAGGGAACACTTTTGCAGACTTTACCATCATTGAAGCTTTGGGACCTATTTGTTGCACATATAAAATATCACTATCTTCAATACATTCAATTTTGTAAGTTAATTTATCTATCTCATCATCAATTTCAATTGATGAATCAACAGATTTTATAAAAGTGTAAGAGTCACCTTTTATTTCATAAATATAAAACTCTTTACACCAGCCAAAGTGTTCATTTACATAGATATTATCTTTAGAAGCAAATGCAATTTTCATAGTATAAAAATCCTAACTCTTGAATCAATCACTTTTTGCATAGTATCAGCAATCATACTATATGTACCTGTTGAAGCGATAGAACATCCAACACAAGCACCTTGATATGCAAGTCTTAATTCTAACTCTGGTTCATTTAGAAAATCAACTAAAATAATATTTCCACCATCTTTTAATAAAATTGGTCTAATAAACCTATCTAAAGCATCATTGATAACTTCTAGTTGTTTCTCTTTTGTTTGAGCTCTAAAATCTGTATTTAATTCAACCTCTTCAGGTAAATCTTTATCTATACCTGTTAATTGAATAGATGCCATTGCATGTCCATTTGAAGCAGCTTTTAGCATACAGTCAAATCCCTCTTTTACACCCTCAACATTTTGTCTATCTTGTAATAGAATCAATGCTAATCTAAACGCAGCTTGGGTATGATTTTTCTTAACTGCACGTCTAAAATACTCTTTTGCTTTTTCTAAATCCTCTTCAACACCTATTTTTGTTTGATACATAAGTGCCAAATTGAAATTTGCTGAATCATTATCGTATTTACTAGCTTCATCAAACCACTCTTTTGCTTTTGTGTAATCTTTTTCTACACCTTCACCCTTTAGGTACATTAAACCTAAATTTGCCATAGCTTGATCGTTTTTTACTTTTGCTTCTTCTTCCCAAATTTTAAAAGCTGTTTCAAAATCTTTTTGTTTATATGCAGCTAATGCTTCTCTATGTTTCATAAATTCCATTCCTTCACCTGGATTTGGAAGTTCTCTTCCAGCTTCTAATTCTCTAATTATATGTTTTATCAAATACTCATGAGCAAGCTCTATGGCCTCCTCATAATCTTCACTTGCAGCTTTTATATCAAAATCTAGAAAATGTACAAGATAAGCATCACCTAATTCATTTTCACCACTATAACACTCAAAAGGGTATTCTAGTGAAGAGTAATACTCTAAATCCTTTTTCATATTCTAAAATTCCAAAGCCTTATGTTCAACTCTATCTTCTATTGCAATTGATTCTCTAAAAGGTCTTGGTTGATTTGCAGGAGAAAATACACCTTTTTTCTTATGTACTCTAATCTTGTAAAACCCTTGAGAATCCCTTTGCATATAGTAATCATCATACTCTTGTGTATATGGCATATCCCATGCAATTGCACCTGGCGTTGGACATACATCAAAACACTTTGGAACTGAACAATCCACACACTCAATACATTTTTCAGGTTTTACATAAGTAAACTCTGCATCTTCTAAAGGTGAATCATCCGCACTAACTATTGCAGTTGCCGGACACTCTTCTACACAAGTATCGCAATTAATACATTCATCAGTTATTATTACAGCCATTTTTAATTCCTATTTATTTTCACACTCACATGAACAACTAGTTGTACCAGAATCTAATAAAGACTCACAGTTATCTTTAGTTACCAATTTAGATGTATTATCTAAAATACTTCTATATATATCTTCAATACTTAGATACATTTTTGTTGCAGAAAATACTTTTATTCCATTTTCATAAAGGTTTTTAAAAACTCCTTCTCCCATATGATAAAAGATTGTACTTGTTGCTCCAGCATCTTTTACAAACTTTGCTGTATCAAGACCATTTCCACAACCTGAATTCTCTTCAACAGTAAAAGTACCAGTTTTTGAATCTAATAATGCAAAATATGGTGCATTTCCATATAAATCCGATATTGTAGTATCGTTATCTTTGTTTAATGGTATAGCGATCATCTCTTCTCCTCGCTTATGTTTATTATAAATTAATAGATGCAAAAAGTGTTCCATAAAGATAAAGGAACAAATCTTGCATAAAACTATTAAAATTAAAAGAAAAGAGTCTAAGATGGTAAATAAGAAACTAATTAGAGATCTATTAAATGAGAGTGCATGTTCTCATAATAAAACAAAAAAAGCATCATGTGATAAACCAAAACCAGGGGCTACATCTGGAGGATGTGCATTTGAGGGTTCTCAAATTGCACTATTCCCTTATGCAGATGCAATTCATTTAGTACACTCACCTGCAACATGTATAGGGGCATCTTGGGAAACAAGAGCAACTCTAACTTCACACAACGGAGAAAACAATACAGTTACAGGTTATACAACTGATGTAAATACAAATGATGTAATATTTGGTGGAAACCAAAAACTTGAAGATTCAATCAATTATATTGTTGAACATAAAAAACCTAAAGCAATCTTTGTTTATGAAACTTGCGTAACTGCAATGATTGGTGATGATATGGATAATGTTTGTGCAAGAATGGAAGAGAAACATGGAATTCCAATTGTAGTTATTCACTCACCAGGGTTTGTTGGAGGTAAAAACCTTGGTTCAAGATTAGGGGCTGAATCAGTTCTTCATCAACTAATAGGAACAAGAGAACCAAAAGAGGTTCACAAATATGGAATAAATCTTATTGGGGAATACAATGTTACAGGAGATATGTGGCAATATACTCCTATTTTAGAAAAAATAGGTATAAAAGTTGTTTCTACATTAGCAGGTGATGGAAGAATTGAAAATATCCAAATGGCACATACAGCTAAACTAAATGTAATTGTTTGTGCTAAATCATTAATCACACTTTGCAGAAAAATGCAAGAAAAATATGAAATCCCATATATCTCTATCTCATTTTATGGGAAAAGAGACACAAGTAATGCAATTAGAAGTATTGTAAATGCCTTTGGAGATAAAGAACTTCTAGAAAAAGCTGAACAAGTAATTGCCCAAGAGGAAGCAAAACTAGAAGAGGCTTTGGCCCCATATAGAAAGATTCTTGAGGGTAAAAAAGCTATTTTAAATACTGGTGGAAACAAATCTTGGTCGATAGCCAGCGCGCTTCAAGATATTGGACTTGAAGTTGTAGCAACAAGTGTTAGAAAAGCAACTTTAGAAGATAAAGAGATAGCAGCGAAATATGTCGATATTTTGATGACCAATCCAGGAACAGAACAAGCAAAACTTATTGATGAACATAATGTAGATATTTTGCTAGCAGGTGGAAGAAGTCTATATACAGCAATTAAGAAAAAAGTTGCCTTTGTAGATGTAAATCAAGAAAAAAAAGTAAGTTATGGAGCATATGGAGGGCTAGTGAATCTAGCAAAAGATGTTTGTTATGCTGTAAATAATAGAGTATTTAAAGTAGTAGGAACTCCTGAACCTTGGATAGAATAGAGTAAATGATATAACATATCATAAATAACTATATTTATAATTTTTAATCTAATTTTAAGAAAGCTATAGCTATTATTAGAAAATTATACTTATATGGATATACAATGACTATTTCATCTACTACTAATTTTTTTAATGGTTTCTACTCAAATATACAAAAAAAAGATTCTACAGCTACTATTAGTGACTCTTTTAATCTTCGTAAAGAGATTGATGTAGAAATTACTGCTTTTACAAAAAAGATTGAAGGTGATTATTCTACATATACTGCAAAAGATCTAAGTCAACTCTCTTATAGTGAAATAAAAGCAAATTATGACGAGATAAAAGAGGTGCTTGAAGCTCGTATGGAAGAAGCAAAAGATATTATGAACTCTGAATCTTTTGAAAATTATCAAAAAAGACTTGTTCTTAGTGATAGTTCTAGAAGACAAAGTAATAGTATTAAAGAGATGGAAGTATATTTTGAGGAATTCAACTCTTACTTTTTAAACGAAGATAAAATTACTGATGAAATGCTTGATAAAAGGTATGGTGAAGTAACAAGACAAAATACAGAAGTAGAAGACTTACTTAATTTTAATGACAAATTCAAAATTGTTAATTTCTTTGATAATGATGAAATAAATGAAACTATTTTCACTAATTATGAAGATAATATCCAAGTCTATTATGAAGAACCTAAGGTATCTAATATGAACGGTGCAAATGGATACCATGCAGGAAGTGGCGCTAGTATACAAGGGACTGACTTAAAACAAATTCTTCAATCAATAGAGGATGCAAAAGAGTCTATAGAAGCACATGGTGTCCTACGAAGTACAGGTGATAATAGTCAATTTATTAAAGGCTATTTAATAAATGGAGAAGAGATATCTATTGCAGGGAAAATATTTAGTATTTATGATGTAAATAAAGCTAATGAGGTAGAAAAAAGTGATGAGATAAAAGAAAATGAACAATCACAGACAACAAAAGAAGCAGAATCAAATACTAATGTAGAAAATACTATACCCGATTATAGTTCATACACTACAGCACAATTAAGAAAAATTTCTTTTGAAGAAGCGAAAGAAAATTATGATGAATTAGTAAAAATCTTAGAAAAGGGATTAAAAAATATTAGTAATCTTAATAAAGATGATCAAGATAATCTTCTTGCTTTTAAAAGTCAACTTGAAAAAGTAAACTATACAGACAATGAGGAATTAAATAAAACCATGTATGATAAATTACAAGATATTGAAGATTCAAAAGTTGCTGTTTGGAGTAATTTAGTAATTGATGAAAATATTGAAAATCTACAAAATGGTGAGATATCTTCTTTTGTACTAAATGGAATTGCTTTTTTTCAAGAGGATATTACAAAAATAAATTCTGGAAATGAAGATAATGAAAAAGAAAAAATAGAAAAAGCTCAAAAAAACACTGCTCAAACAGGTAAAGATCATATAAATCTTGATTATATAATAAATACAGTTTCAAAAGCAGTTTTAACAAATCAAAATGCTCAAGATAAGCCGTATTCTAAAGAATATATTGAAGCCTATTCAAATTTTATTTCTAAATACAATGAAATAAAAAATACTCTATTTATGTAATAATTTATTTTTTATCCTTTTATGTTAATTTATTTTTTAAAAGATATAATTTAAAAAAGGAACATTATGGATGGAATGAAAATCAGAAATTATTTTTTTTATTTAGCTAGTTTTGTAATTATTATTGCTGGGTTAAAAGCTGCAAGTGAGATTGTAATCATCCTATTCTTAGCAATCTTTATCTCATCTATAATATCTACAATCATACTATTTTTAGAGAATAAAAACATTCCAAAGTTTTTTTCATACCTTGTTGTTCTTGGTATCTTTTCATTAATAACCTTACTCTTATCATATATTATAAATATCTCTTTAAAAGATTTTTTGATAAACCTTCCCCAATATGAAAAACAGTTACAACAACTTGTTGTAGATACTATTGCTTTAGGGGAAACATATGGAATAGAAGTGGATAAAAAATCTATTTTAGATACTCTAAATTTTAGTTCCTTTTTTGGTATAACAACTAACTTAATAGGAAGTATAGGAACTTTTCTTTCTAAGTTTTTATTGATAATTATAGGAATCGCTTTTATTCTAGCCGAATCAAAATCTTTTGAGAAGAAACTAAAAATTATATTTGAAAAAGATAAAGATAGACTTGAACATTTTAATCTTTTCTCCCACAATATTAAAAACTATTTTTTAGTAAAAACAACAACAAGTTTTTTAACAGGTTTTCTAATAGCTTTGATACTTATATTCTTTGATATAAACTATCCTATTCTTTGGGGTGCAATTGCTATGTTATTTAACTTTATACCTGTAGTTGGTTCAATTATAGCAGCAATACCAGCTGTATTGCTTTCACTAGTAAGTGCCGATATAAATACAACTATTATCATTATAATTCTATATGTAGGTATAAATATCTCAATTAGTAATATAATAGAGCCAAAATTTATGGGAAAAGAGTTAGGACTATCTCCACTTATTATATTTTTCTCATTAATTTTATGGGGATGGGTACTTGGAATTGTGGGAATGTTCTTAGCTGTACCTATTACTATGACTTTAAAAATTGCATTTGATTCAAATAAATCAACAAAATGGTTATCTATACTAATGTCAGATATAGGTGGAAAAAAATAAGTTAATTTTAACTATTTAATAAAGCTTTCATAATATTTGCACTATTTTGAATAGAAGTAGTTCTTTGTCTTTCTAATTGAATTGCATCATTATTTAAATCTTCATTTAAATTTTCTTGTTCCTTAGATATTTCATTTATCTCTTCAACTTTAAATTGATTACTAAATAAAGCAGTAGATAAAAAATCATTAGTAGTAGTTTCGACATTTTGACTGTTTTGAGAATTAGAAATCCCATCAATAGTTTGTAGAGTATTACTATTTATTAAATTCATCTATTAACCTCTTTACATATACTTAAAATTTTACATTTCATAAACTTGATTTTTTATTAAAAGCAAATAAAATAATTAAAAATAATACTTTTATAAAATATAAATAAAACATTTTTCAATTACTAGATTAGATTTGAATTATTCTTTAGGAACACTTTTTGCATAAAAATAAAAAAATAGAGGAAATAACATGGAAGCAATTAGCTCAAAACCATTACAATTAAATCCAATCAAATTATCTCAACCAATGGGTGCTATGTTATGCTTTTTAGGTATAAAAAATTGTATGCCTCTGATGCACGGAGCACAAGGTTGTGCTTCTTTTTCAAAAGTATTTTTCACAAGACATTTTAACGACCCAATTGCAGTACAAACAACAGCAGTAAACGATATTACAGCAGTTATTGACGGGGGAGACTATTCAATATCTGAGTCAATAAAAAATATTACAAGTAAAGTAAAACCTGATTTAGTAGGACTTTTTACCACAGGACTTACAGAAACAAAAGGTGATGATATAAAAGGTGCAACTATATTACTTCAAGACCAACAAACAATTTGTCATGTAAACACACCAGATTTTGAAGGTTCTATTGAGAGTGGTTTTGCAAAATCTATTGAAGCAATAATTGACCAATTAGTAACTGCATCGGATACCATTGATACTCAAAAAGCAGTAATAATACCAAATGTAAATATTAAACCAATAGAGATTGAAAAAATAAAAGATACAGTTGCTTTATTTGGATATGAAGTTGTTGCATTACCAGATTTAAGTGATTCTTTAGATGGTCATCTAGGTTTAAAACAAGGAGCTCTCAGTTCTGGCGGTATTTCAGTAGAAGAGATTAAAGAGTTAGCAACAGCCTCTTTAGTGATAACAATTGGTAGTAGTGTAAAAAAAGCTGGACAAAAATTAAATGAAAAAAATGAAAAAATCAATCTTTTCCATTATGATTCATTAGGTGGATTAGAAAATAGTGACAAATTTTTTAAAGACTTATGTACAGTAAAAAAGGTTTCTACACCTCATCCAAGTATTGTAAGATGGAGAAAAAGATTACAAGATGCTCTTTTAGATACTCACTTTGCTTTAGGAAGTTCATCTGTAGTTTTAGCTTTAGAGCCAGATCAATGTATCTCTATAGCTAATACGATAATAGAAGCAGGAGCAAATATCAAAGCAATAATTACAACACATAAAAATGATTTATTAGATGATATAGAGTGTGAAAATCTTCTAATTGGGGATTTTGAAGATGTTGAGAAATACTTAGAAGATAGTGAAATATTAATATCAAACTTTCATGGAGAAAGATACACTATGAAACATAAAAAAGCATTGATGTTAAGAGGTTTTCCTGATTATGAGGGGGTAGGAAACCAACTTAAAAATGACATCCTTTATGAAGGAAGTGCCTACTTACTTTTTGAGATGGCAAATATCATAAATAATCATAGACATGAGATAAATCATGATGAGCATTAATTTACAAAGACCTATTGTTCCTGCTATAGGATTACAAATGATAAATGGAAAAACAAGACTTTTAGGTATCCCTAAAGAAAAAGTTCAAGTTGTAATGACTTTACCAAAAATAGAAGAATTTAATGAACAATTAAATGAAGCTATCGAATTTTTTAAAGATAGAGCTGATTCATTTATAATCACTTCTAGCTCAAAAGAGGAGTGTAAAAAAACAATTGAAGAGTTTGATTTAAAAGAGAATCTTATATCAACAGAATATAAAGATTTTTCAAAAGTATTTCAAATACTTGATGAAAATAAAGATTTAAGAAAATCATTAATGATAATTGATACAAACTGTCAAATTACCCATAAGGATATTTTATAAAATGGAAGTTAAATATAAAAAAGAAGTTTATAAGTTAGGGAAAAAAGAGAGAAAAGTTGAAAGTGAAGCACCAGCAGTAAGAGTTAAAATGGTAGGTGGTGAGACAAAAGTTATAGGGATGATGGCTCCAAAAACACAAGTTATGATCACATTACCTTGTATAAAAGCATATAACAATGGTTTACACAATATTATCGAAGAGTATTCATCTAAAGCTGTAGTTTATATTATTACCAAAAGTAGTGATGAAAACGTAGAAAAAGTAAAAAATGCTTATTCTATAGATGAAAATTTTATTTCAAATGACTTTAAAGATTTTTCTCTTAAGTTTGGAGTAAATATGAATGAAGAACTTATTGCAAAATCTTTATTTGTAATAGATAAAGAGGGTGTTATTAAATATAAACAAATACCAACGAATATTGAAACAAGTTTTGATTTAGATGAGTTTAAATCAGCCCTTCATGAAGTTGTGAACTTTAAACAAAAAGGTCATACACATGAGAATTGGATGGGTGCATAAATGTCATTTACTGAAAATTTAAGAACATGGCTTAGGGAAAATAATTATGATATTAATGATTTAAATAAGCAAGGCAAACATGGAAACTCAGCTGTAATGAAAGCAGCAAGAGAAGCTAATACTCCAATAGTAAAAGAGCTTATAGGAAAAGGTGCGAATCTTGATATTAAAAATGTAGATGGAAATACAGCATTATGGAATGCATGTTTTGGTTCATCTTATGATTGTTTTTATGCACTTATTGATGCGGGAATAAATATAAACTCAATGAATGACAATGGAGTAACAGCACTAATGTATTGTGCAAGTGCCGGGAAAGATGACTTTGTAAAACTATTGATTGAAAATAAGGCTGATGTAACTTTAGAGAATCTAGATGGGTTTAAAGCAATTGATCTTGCTGTAACTCCAAAAATATTTAAAATGCTGAAGAATGCAACAGTTTCATAAGAAAACTGATATAACATTTAAAAACTCCTTTGAGCAAACCCAATTTATTGATTGGAGAACTCAACCAAGGAGCTATAAACTCTATCCAAATTTTTTTAGAAGATACAATATTAATGAATATGAAGAACTAAAATTCATAAAAAATTTTGGGAAAATTACAACAACAAAAAAATATGGAAAGGAAGAAGTAAGTTTAAGAGCAAATCCTAGTGCAGGAGGACTCTATCCTTGTGAAATTTATATTCAAATTAGAGGAATAAAAGGGTTTTTATCTGGTATTTACCATTATGAACCATTAAATAATAATCTTACTTTAATACATGAACTAAGTAATGATGGACTTGAATACTATTTTGATACAGATTCAAAAAAATTCATTTTTTTGATTAGTAATGTTTATTTTAGAAGCTCATGGAAATATGAAAATAGAGCAAATAGATATTTACTTTTAGATACAGGGCATCAATTAGCTTCTATATTTACCTCTTTAAAAGCTGAAAATATAAAATTTGAATTTGAATTTAATTTTGATAAAAAAAATCTAAATAAAGAGTTTGGATTTGATTCCCAAGAGTTTTTTCAATGTGCTATTTTAATAGACAATGAAAAAGATACAAAACCTAAACAGTTAAGAGAACCCCTTATAAGCGTTGCTCCATCAGATTATTTTATTAAAAACAAATTTTTAGAAGAGTTTATACAAAAACTAGAAAATGAAAAATTTGAGGAGCAAATAAAAGCTTCAATCTTTGAAGAGTTAAAAATGAAAAATATTCAAAACTCTATTGATAAAAGAAGATCTATTAGAGGTTTTAAAAAAGAGTCCATATCAAAAGAAGAGTTTGATGAAATTACAAAAGATATTTTTTCAATTGCAAGTAAAATTAATATAGACCTATATTTTATAAATAATAATATAAAGAGTATGAAACAAGGTATTTACAAAAATGTAACATTGATTCAAGAGGGTGATTTTAAAGCTATTGGAACAAAATTAGCTTTTAATCAAAGGCTTGGTGGAGATAGTTGCTTTACACTATTTTTTACAGCAAATGAAAAAAGCAACTATATTATAAGCTATATTTTTTCAGCTTTTTTAGCACATATAATAAACTTAAAATGTGCAAATTTAAATATTGGATGCACTGGCATAGGTGCATATTTTGATGAGGAATCAAAAAAAATATTAAATACAACAAACAATATACTTTATCTACAAGCTATAGGAAAATAAAATGAGTAAAGAGACCTATTTAAATATTTATAAAAAATATGATTTATATAGAAGTGATATCTATATGTTAACAGAAAAAAAGCCTGCAGAGATATTTTTTCTATTTGAAGAGATATGTGAAGAACTTGTAGAGCAAAGAGCTATAAATAGGCAAATTCCTCCTGAATTTATTAAAAATGCTCAACTATTTTTAGGACAAAATACTTTTATAAATGTTTATTTTTCTTTTATAGATAATAGAGCCTTTTTTCTAAGTGATTTAATCGATTTTCTAGCTTTAATTAAATCTGCAAAAAAAATTTAAAAACCTATTTTTATAGTGGAACACTTTTTGCATATCTCCTAATAAATTAAAGGATGATGCCATGAGTAATATTAAAATAACTTCAAACACGTCAGGTGAGGGTATGATCAAAGTAGCTTTTGCTACTAAAGATTTAGAAAATATTGATTCACACTTTGGAAGTGCAAAGCAATTTGCAGTCTATGAGATAAGTAAAACTTCTACAAATATGAGTGAAATAAAAAAAGTTACAGAAAAAGATACAGATAAGACTGTAGCACTATTAGATGGTATTGATATTGTATATTTTACAAATGTTGGAGCTATAGCTGCTGCAAAACTTATTAATAGTGGTATTTTTACAATCAAATATAAAGAAGAAGTTGGGATTGAGCAAGAAGTAAAAAAACTTCAAGATATGTTAAATGGTAACCCGCCCCCTTTTATCAAAAAAATTATTGAAAAGAAGGCTGCGTAATGGATGCTAAAAAAGTTTTTGTTGATACATTAATCGGTCAAATTAGAGCCTTAGACCAATTTGGCACATGGGTAAATAAATCTAATGAAGATTTATTACAAGAGAAATATGTAAGAACAAAAGAACAATTAAAAGAGATTCCAATTATTGCAGATATTGATGAGATGCAAACACAAGATATTAGACTTATATACCAAGCAGTAGCACTTGCTTTTGAAAAGATGACAGGGATTATGTGTTCTGTTGTAATGGAGATGAGTCATGAAGGTTTTGGTAGAGTTGTAGTTTTTGCAAATGATATTGTGTTGTGTGATAAAGGCTTTAAAGATGCTCATAGATTTTCATTTAGGACTTTAGAGAAACTTGAAGAAGAGGGTGAAAAGCTACTTACTAAAGCTCAAGAAAGATATAAAAAATATAAAAGCTAAAAAAGAAGAAGGAGAAGAATAATGGCTAAGATTGGAATTTTTTGTGGAACTGCTGGTGGAACGTCAATGGCTGTGGCGGATGCATTAGCTGAGGCTTTTGGAATTGAAGAAGATGATGTAATCAATATGGAAGAAGATTTTGATGATATTGAACAATTTGAAGACTATGATGTATTATTTATAGGAAGTTCAACTTGGGGACAAGGTGATGTACACTTTTCATGGGTTGACCCTCAATTAGAAATGGAAGATGAAGAGGTAGACTTATCTGGAAAAACTGTGGCATTTTTTGGAGCTGGAGATAGTGTAAAACATGGTGAGCATTTTTGTTCAGCATTAGGAAAATTACATAAAACATTTACATCTTTAGGAGCAAAGGCTGTTGGTTCTGTAGAAAAAGATGGTTACTCTTATGAATTTTCTCTTGCAGAAATGGATGGAAAACTTTGTGGATTAGCAATTGATAACCACAATGAAGAAGATAAAACTGAAGAAAGAATTGAAAACTGGATTTCAAACTTAAAGGGACAAATACCCGCATAAATATCGATTTTTAATCTTTTTTCTAGATTAAACAAATAAGTAAAAGGAGTTAATTATGGCAACTGTAGAAGATTTTTATAAACTAAGAGATACAGAAGATTATTTTAGATTTTTTAATATCGATTTTGATCAAGCATTAATCAATGTAAAAAGATTTCATATGATGAAAGAGTATGGAACTTTAATCAAAAAAGGTATTGGAACTATTACTGATGAAAATAAGCTTCTTGAATTTTTAAAGTTCTCACTTTTAAGAGTTTATGGTGATTATAAAAATGGCCATGCTCCAAGCGCAGCAGATGTTTGGAATATGTATGAAACAGGGAAATTAGAAGGTTGTTCTTCATGTGGAACAACAGGAACTTCAACTGGAGGTTCTTGTGGCTGCTAAAGGTATAAACCATGATGAAATAGTTAACCCCAATACTTATCTTCACGATAGTGTTACGGCAAGTAGATCAGGGAAAGATGAAGATAGTGCAAAATTTGGTGTGGGACAAAAAGTTAAACTT
The DNA here is from genome assembly GCF_963676935.1 of Halarcobacter sp. Taxonomy (NCBI): domain Bacteria; kingdom Pseudomonadati; phylum Campylobacterota; class Epsilonproteobacteria; order Campylobacterales; family Arcobacteraceae; genus Halarcobacter; species Halarcobacter sp. The sequence goes on along the minus strand of NZ_OY781470.1, from coordinate 3,064,725 downwards.
ATTAAAGAGATTGTAAATGATGGAACTTATCCTCACTCTCCAATAGGTACTCTTATGATGCCTGCTGGAGCGATTGGTTATATTAAATCAATTGGAGAATTTCTTCAAGTTATTCGTGTATATGAAGTTCATTTTTTAGGTGTAGAAGAAGCACCTGTAGAAGTAGTTGGCTGTAGAGAAAATGAACTTGAAGCTATGGAAGACTATAGAAACGAAGTTGACGAAGAACTTGAGTTTATGAGAAAACATAGAGAGAAGCATTACAGTAAAGAGGATTAATACTTCCAATACCAAGTCAAATGAAAGAGTTTAAAGAACTTTTTCGTATGGCTTGGTATAAAACCAATCTAAGGAAAGGAGAAGAGATATGGCAAAAGTTATTTTTATGCATTTTGATACTAAAACTGATGGTGTTTATGATGCTAAAATCGGTGAACCAATTGTAAGATTAGCAAAAGAAAAAGGTGTTCCAGTACCTTCTGATACTAAAGATTATTCTAAATGTTTAATCACTGTTGAGAATCTTGCAGATGAAGAACCAACAAGTTATATGGAGGATGAAGAGTTAGATCTTCTTGTACAATATGGGGCTATTACAGCTGATGAAGCAGAACAATGTCAACAATTTACAATTAGCCCAAAAGTTAGAATAGCGCCTATGATGCTTGTTAAAGGTGATATTTTAGTAAAACCATTTAAAAAATAGTAAGGAAACAAAATGACAACAAGAGTAGAAATTATTAATGACTTTTTAGCAATAAACGTTAAACCAGGAAGTACAATTCAAGATGTAGTTGAAGCTTCAGGTTCAGCTTTACCATTCGGATGTAGAGATGGTGAGTGTGGTACTTGTGTAGTAGAAGTTGAGCAAGGTATGGAATTTTTATCTGAAATCAATGAAAAAGAAGTAAAAGTTATTAAAGAAGCTTGCGCTGGTACTTGTACTGATAACACAAGACTTTCATGTCAAATGAAAGTTGTTAAACCAAATGGTGTAGTTAGAATTAAATACTAATTACAAAAATAGACAGAAAATAAACAGAGAATTGCCTAAATCCTTTGTGGGTTTGGGCATAATACTTTAATGGCACCTACATTATCAACCTCAGTTGCTCAAAAGCAAAATCTTAATTTATCTTTGAAGATGTGGCTTCCTATGCTACAAACTTCACTTCAAGACCTAGAGAAACATCTAAAAAATGTCTCTTATGAAAACCCATTTTTAGAGATTAAAAAACCAAAAGAGTTTTATAACAATTTTATGCCTCAAGGAACAAGTGGAGAATTTATTGAATCACTTGCTTTATACAGTGAATCTTTAAATGATAAAATAAGTGAACAAATATGCGCACCAAATTTTCCTACACCAAACTCTCAAAAAGTTGCATTAGAAATTCTTTGCGATATAAATGAAGAGGGGTATTTTGAAGGTGATATAGAAAAGATAGCAATTACTTGTAATGTCTTTAAAGAATATGTAGAGTCTATTAGACAACGATTTTCAAGATTAGAACCAGCTGGTATTGGAGCAATTAATTTATCAGAATCATTTCTTTTTCAATTAGATGCTTGTGATAAAAAAATTGATGATGAACTATATAATTTTATTAAAAAAATCATAAAAGATATAGCTCATCTTGATAAATATGCAGCACATCATAGATTTGAAGATGCAAAAAATGTAATAAAATATTTTAATAACCCACCTGCAGTTGATTATATAAATACAAATGTACAAATTATTCCAGATTTTTATGTTGATATTGGTGAAGATATAAATGTAAAAATCAATCATGCTTATTATCCAGATATTGAAGTAAAAGATCCTTTTTCATCTAAAAATGAAACAATAAAAGAGAAACTAAAAGAAGCAAGAGACTTAGTAAATCTGTTAAATTTACGAAAATCAACTCTTTATAAAATCGTTTTATTAATTGTTGAAAAACAAATTGGTTTTTTTGTAGGTGGAGAACTTAAACCCTTCTCAATGCAAGAATTAGCAAAAGAGTTAGGATTTGCAGAATCAACAATCAGTAGAGCTGTTGCAAATAAATATATAGAGTGTAGTTTAGGTATTTTTCCATTAAAACACTTTTTTACAAACGCAGTAAACAATAAAGATTTATCTTCATCACAAATAAAAAGTTATATAAAATCACTAGTAGAGTATGAAGATAAAGAGACTCCTTTAACAGATCAACATATCTTAGAAATGATATTTGAAAAGTTCGATTTAAAAATGGTTAGACGTACTATTACAAAATATCGAAAGATGCTAGATATTCCATCATCTAAAGAGAGAAAGAAACTCTACAAAGTTGAAAATCTATAAGAGAAAATTTACAAGAGTATAGATAGGATTTATTATTAAAAATCCAAAATATAAACTTTCCTATCTCCTCTATTTTTGGTACTTACAGTTTTAATATATTCTAATCCAAGTTTTTTTAAACACTTTATTGAGGAGGTATTTTTCTTATGTGCTAAAGCTAAAACTCTTTTTTCTTTTAAAGTATCTTTTACAAAATCGATTTGGGCTTGACCTATTTCAGTTGCAAAACCTTTATTCCAATAGTTTTTACCTAAAATAAAACCAAACTCATAATCTTTTTTTCCCAAATAATCACACTCAATAACTCCTGCTAAACCAATTATTTGTTTCTTCTCTTTCTCTTCTATAATAGACAATCCAAGATTTGAATCAAAATTACAATTTTGTTTTATAAAATTTTCCACTTCTAAAAAAGTTTTAAATTCATTTCCAAAAGTGTACTTTACAACCTCTTTATCAAGAAAAACAAGATTGTATAAAGTCTTTATATCACTAAGAGTAAGGGTTCTAAGTTTTAATCTTTTTGTTTCTAAAATTGTCAACTTTTCACCTATGAATTATTTTTCCCAAGTCTTTTTAAAAAATCTTTTTTATAAGACTTGGCAAGAGAGTCAAGATTTAATATATCTTCAATAATACTTCTATCATCTGGAACATGTTTAAGATAATTTGACAAATCTTTTATTGTAAGATTTGATACTCTTTTTTCCAAAATCATTTCGTCATTAACTTTAATTGTTCCCTCTTTTAAAACTCTGACATACCAACCAGTAGCTAAGTTTTTTACAATATATCTATTAATATCTTTTCCAAATATAATACCAATTTTCCAACAAGGTTGTCTAGGTTGGGTAACTTCTAGTATAACTTCACCAACTTTATAAATATCCCCTACACATACCGTATCTTCTGTTAGCTCCTCAACTACAATATTACAACCTATAAACAATTTATCAAAACTTGGATTCTCATCTAAGTGAAACCCACTACCAATATGAATAGCTTTATCTTCACCTCCATGAAATCTTTTGTCTACTTGAAAATCTCCACTAAGACCCATTTTATCAACTTTTATTGAATCTACAAAGTTATCTTTTTTATAAGCACTTTCAAACTCTTCATGCTTTTTAAGATATTGCTTTGCTTTTCCTGTAGCAATACTTCTTATTTTCATTAATATCCTTTATAATTGTGGGGCTATAACTCTCATAAGATTCTCAGAAATCACTTTTAATCTAGAAGCTTTATTTATTCCAATTACTGAATTATCAATAAGTTGTTCCATCCAGTTTTCTATATTTGATACTGTTTCATATGAAGAAACAAAAGTTGAAACCTCATAATTTAAAAATAAACTTCTATTATCTAGATTTACACTTCCTATCATTGCCCACTTATTATCAAATAAAATAGCTTTTGCATGTAACATTGGTCCTCTATAAAGTAAAACATCAATCTCATTTTCTTGTAGCTCCCGTAAAAAAGAGTTCCTAGCTAAATCTGCAACAATATGATTTGATTTATTAGGAGTGATTAACTTGATATCTACTCCCTTATGTTTTGCAATAATCAAAGCTTTACTCAGAGTTTCATTTGGTATAAAATATGGTGTAACTATCCATATCCTTTCTTTAGCAGAAAATATTTTATTTAAAATTGTTTCATACAAAATATCAGTTTTTACATCTGGTCCACTTGGAAGAACTTTAATTTTATCATTACCATCTTCATACATAGGTATCAAGTCAAAAGTTAATCTCTCTTTTGTAGCATAATACCAATCAGAAGCAAAAATTGTAAAAAAATCTTCAACACATCTTCCTTTGCAAGAAAATAAAATATCTTCCCACCTATTTCTTATATACTCTTTTCCAAAGTATTCTTTTGAAAGGTTTATCCCTCCACTTAATACTTTTTGGTTATCAAAAATATAAATCTTTCTATGATTTCTCAAATTTATATAGTTTCTAAAAGGTATTTTGAATATCGGCATAAAAAATTCAATCTCAACACCTAATTGTTTTAAACCTTGTAATCTTCTTTGAAAAAAATAAGTAGATAAAGAACCTAAAGAGTCAATCAAGATTTTAATCTTTACTTGCTCTTTAGCTTTTTGTTCAAGTAACTCAATAATCTCTTTAGTAACATCATCATATTTAAAAAGGTAAGTACAAATATAAATATTTTTTTTAGATTCAATTATAGATTTTTTGAACTCATTATATGATTCTATATAATCAAAATAAAGATCAATTTTTCCATTAGCTGCACTATTATATATCCCAAATTCTGTACTGTCTTGAGAAAAACCTGCTTTTTCAACACTAATATTTTCCTCTTTATATTTACTTCTAACTTTTCTAGTACCAAAAATAAAATATAAAATAACTGCCAGATAAGGAACTAATATCATAAATAAAAGCCAAGCAATCATACTACTGGGTTCTCTTCTTTTATATAACATGTGAATTAATACTAATATAATAGTAAATTCTCTAAGAAAAATTAATCCGTATAAAATAAAATCTGAAAATTCCAACTTTTGCTTTGTCCTTCAATAACTCTAAATTGATTTTACACAAAATAACTTTTATATATTTCATTAAATTGTAAAAAGTTAAAAAAAGTATCAAATTCTTTTAAAATTTACAAAATTTACTTCACTTTTGCAGAAGTGTAAACAAGACAAAAAAACTCCTATTTGTGGTGGCTAGAGAATTTTTTATTTTTAAAAAGCCTATTTATTGGGCATTTTATATAAATTTCAAAATTTTTTTCAAAAAAAATATCCCTGTGGAACACTAAGTGCAATATTCATTTTCGTAAACATGAAAATTAAAGGAGATAAAATGTCAGATTTAAGACAAATAGCGTTTTACGGAAAAGGTGGGATTGGTAAATCAACTACATCTCAAAATACTTTAGCGGCAATGTGCCACTACTATGGTAAAAAAATTCTTATCGTTGGATGTGATCCAAAAGCAGATTCAACAAGATTAATTTTACATGAAAAAGCTCAATCAACAATTATGCAATTAGCTTCTGAAGCAGGAACTGTTGAAGACTTAGAATTAGAAGATGTATGTAAACCAGGTGCAGATGAATTCCACATGGATAATACTGATATTACTGAAGGTTATATTAACTGTACTGAATCTGGTGGTCCTGAGCCAGGTGTTGGATGTGCTGGTAGAGGTGTTATTACTGCAATTAACTTCTTAGAAGAAGAGGGTGCATATGATGATGAGTTAGATTTCGTTTCTTATGACGTTCTTGGAGACGTTGTTTGTGGTGGATTTGCTATGCCAATTAGAGAAGGTAAAGCTCAAGAGATTTATATTGTAATGTCTGGGGAAATGATGGCTATGTATGCAGCTAACAACATTTCTAAAGGTATTTTAAAATATGCAAATACTGGTGGAGTTAGACTTGCTGGTTTAATTTGTAATGCAAGAATGACAGATAAAGAGTATGACCTAGCAAAACACTTAGCAGAGCAAATTGGTACTCAAATGATTCACTTCGTTCCAAGATCTAACCACGTTCAAAGAGCTGAGTTAAGAAGAATGACAGTTGTTGAATTCAGTCCTAGTTCTGACCAAGCTATGGAATATAAAGAATTAGCTAGAAAAATTATCGAAAATGATTTAAAAGTTATTCCTGCTCCATTAGAAATGGATGACCTTGAAAACTTATTAATGGAATTTGGACTTGAAGAAGAAGTAGAAGAAGATGCAATTGGACAAAAAGAAGCGTAAGCCTCTTTGTCCTTTTGAGTAACGATTTAAAAAATAGAATAAAAAAATAGAAGGAGAATAAAATGTTTGTATGTGGATACCACTTCCCAGCTGATATGGGTAACAATGTAAGTTTTGATAAAGTAATAGAAAAAGTTGAAGAAGGTATAGAAGCAGCAGGTAAAACTGTAACTATAACAAGTGAAACTAGAGAAGGTGTTAAATTAGAAGAATTATCTATCCCAGAAGGTTCTTTCTTACACACTGCATTAGTAGATTACTATACTAACACTGAATGTGAAGAAAAAGATGGTTTCAAAATGATTTATTATACAAATAAATATCAAATTTCAGAAATTTCTAAATCAGTTGATGGTGATTCAACGAAAGCAATCTGTAAAAAATTAGATGATATGAATCTATACAGAGTGAAAGTAGCGTAAGCTTCTTTTCTCACCTAAAGAAGGAGAAAATATGGGACCAGAAACATTAGAGAGTCTACAAAAAGAAGCTATTGAGGAAGTATTATCTGCTTATCCTGCAAAAGCTGCAAAAAACAGAGCTAAGCACTTAGGTGTTGATACACCAGAAGGTGTTAAAGGTGCTTGTGATAAAACAAGATCAAACAAACAAACTGTACCAGGTGTTATGTCTCAAAGAGGTTGTGCTTATGCGGGATCTAAAGGGGTTGTTTGGGGACCAGTAAAAGATATGATTCATATCTCTCATGGACCTATCGGATGTGGTCAATACTCAAGAGGTGGTAGAAGAAACTACTACATTGGTACAACTGGTATTGATACATTCGTTACAATGAACTTCTCTACAGATTTCAATGAAAAAGACATCGTATTTGGTGGAGATAAAAAACTTAAAAAAGCTTTAGAAGAGATTGATGAATTATTCCCATTAAACAATGGTGTATCAATTCAATCTGAGTGTCCAATTGGTCTTATCGGTGACGATATCCAAGCGGTAGCAAAAGTACATAAAAAAGAGACTGGTAATCAAACAATTGCAGTATCATGTGAAGGGTTTAGAGGGGTTTCTCAATCTCTTGGTCACCATATTGCAAATGATATGATTAGAGACCATGTTATGCCAGACGCATCTCATAGAAAAGACTATGAAGCAACTGATTATGATGTATCAATTATTGGGGACTACAACATCGGGGGAGATGCTTGGTCAACAAGAATTTTATTAGAAGAGATGGGATTAAGAGTAATTTCACAATGGTCAGGTGATGCAACTTATAAAGAGATTGCAAACGGACCAAAAGCAAAATTAAACTTACTTCACTGTTATAGATCTATGAACTATATTTCTAGACATATGGAACAAGAGTTTGGTATACCTTGGATGGAATATAACTTCTTTGGGCCTTCAAAAACAACTGAGTCTTTAAGAAAAATTGCTTCATTTTTTGATGAATCAATTCAAGAAAAAACAGAAGCAGTTATTGCTAAATATACTAAAATGACTGATGAGGTTATTGCTAAGTATAGACCTATGTTAGAGGGTAAAAAAGTAATGCTTTATGTTGGTGGATTAAGACCAAGACACGTTATTGGAGCATATGAAGATTTAGGAATGGAAGTAATCGGTACTGGTTATGAGTTTGCTCACGGTGATGATTATAAAAGAACTAAACACGATATTGAAAGATCTACTCTTATCTATGATGATGTTAATGAGTATGAATTAGAAGAATTCGTTAAGAAGTTAAGACCAGACTTAGTTGCTGCTGGGGTTAAAGAGAAATATGTATTCCAAAAAATGGGATTACCATTTAGACAAATGCACTCTTGGGACTACAGTGGACCATACCATGGGTACGATGCGTTTGCAATTTTTGCAAAAGATATGGATTTAGCTATGAACTCTCCTGTTTGGGATCATACTACAGCTCCATGGGATAAAGAAGCGTAAGGAGAAGTAGGATGCAAGACGTAGAAAACATAGTAAACGGACAAAAATTATTTTTAAAACCTGAATATCAAGAGGTTCTAAAAAACAAAAAACAATTCGAAGGTTCAGCTGGTGCAGTTGCTCCTGAAAAAGTAGCAGAAATTGCTGAATGGACTAAATCTTGGGAATATAGAGAAAAGAATTTAGCAAGAGAAGCAATCACAGTTAACCCAGCTAAAGCTTGTCAACCATTAGGTGCTGTTATGGTAGGACTTGGTTTTGAAAACACTATGCCTTATGTTCATGGTTCTCATGGATGTGTTGCATACTTCAGAACATATTTTACTAGACACTTTAAAGAGCCAACTCCTTGTGTATCTGACTCAATGTCTGAATCTGCGGCTGTTTTTGGTGGTTTAGCAAATATGAAAGATGGTTTAAGAAACTGTAATGCTTTATATAAACCTGAAATGATTGCTGTATCTACTACATGTATGGCAGAGGTAATCGGTGATGACTTAAACGCTTTCATTACTGGTGCTAGAGAAGAAGCTGAAGGTGAATTAGATAATATCGAAATCCCTTATGCTCATACTCCATCATTCGTAGGATCTCATATTACTGGTTATGATAATATGATGAAATCTACTTTAGAGCAATTAAACCCAACTAAAGCTGAAAGAGTTTTAGATGAAGAAAGAATTAATATAATCCCTGGATTTGAACCATATTTAGGTTCTTTAAGAGAGATTAAAAATATTTCTAAAATGTTTGGTGACAAAATCATTATGATTGGTGACCATGAAGAGCAATGGGATACTGGAGCTGGTGAATATAAATTATATGCTGGTGGTACTAAAATCGCTGATGCTAAAACAGCAATCAACGCTAAAGCTACTATCTCTTTGCAAAAATATTCTACAGTTTCAACGGCTAAGACTATTAAAAACAAATGGAAACAAGATTATGTTACTTGTAATCCAATTGGTTTAAGTGGTACTGATGCATTTGTTATGACATTAGCTGAATTAACTGGTAAAGAGGTTCCAAGTGAACTTAAAAACCAAAGAGCTAGACTAGTTGATGCTATGCAAGATTCTTATCCATATATGCATGGTAAGAAATTTGCAATCTGGGGAGATCCTGACTTCTTATTAGGTCTTGTTTCTTTCTTAGTTGAAATGGGTTCAATTCCAACTCACATTGTATGTCACAATGCACCAAGAAAAGGTTGGAAAGAAGATATGGAAGCTATCTTAGAGAAATCTAACAGAGCTGATGAATGTAACATCTGGCCTAATAAAGACTTATGGGCATTAAGATCGTTATTATTTACAGAACCTGTAGATTTCATGATTGGTAATGTTTACGGTAAAGAGCTTTATAGAGATACTAAAATTCCATTAATCAGAATTGGTTTCCCAATTTTTGATAGACATCACTTACATAGATACTCTATGAGTGGTTATGAAGGTGGTATCAACTTATTAACTTGGATTACTAATGGTATCTTAGACCAATTAGATGAAGAGACAAAAAATATTGCTGAAACAGATTATTTCTTCGATGCAGTAAGATAATAATTTTTAAAAAACTAGGGGAAGACCTCTAGTTTTTTTTTAAAATAGCGTTATATACTAAGGAATATAATGATAATATATTTCTTAGTTTTTTTTAAAAATCGTTATATACTTAAAGATATAACAAAAGGATAAAAAGTGGAAATATCATCAAGTTTAACTCTTGAATTGCTAAATCAACCTTTTTTATTAGAAAAAAGAATAGATCTTTTATTTGCTATTAAAAAATGTGGTTCAATAAGCAAAGCAGCAAAAGAGGTACCAATGAGTTATAAAAAAGCTTGGGAAGCAATTAATACTATGAATAACCTATCATCTAATCCAGTTGTTCAAACAGAAACAGGAGGAAAAGGTGGAGGGGGTACAAGTTTAACTCAATATGGAGAAAATATACTTAAAACCTATCTTGTATTAAAAAAGGAACATAATAAGTTTTTAAATAACTTAAAAGAGATGGCGGATATAGATACTGGTACCTTAAAAAATATTAGGAGATTGGCTATGCAAATAAGTGCAAGAAATCAAATAAGTGGAATAGTTGAATATATAAATGAAGGTCGTGTTAACGCAGAAGTTTTTATAAAACTTAAAAGTGGTTATACCCTAGTTTCAAATATAACTAAAGGTGCAGTAACTAACCTTGGACTTAGTGTAGAAGATGAAGTAACAGCTATTTTTAAATCAAGTACTGTACTTTTAACAACAGATTTTACACTTAACATTAGTGCCAGAAATAAATTTCAAGGAATCATTGAAAGTATTCATGAAGGTGAAGTTAATTCAGAAGTTATCATAAATATCGGAGGAAGCGACAAAATTGCATCCGTTATAACCTCAAGCTCAATAAAAACACTGGGATTAAAAGAGGGAAGTGAAGTTAGTGCCGTAATAAAAGCTAGTGATATTATGGTTGGTAAATAAATTTATTATAGGAGAAAAAAATGATTAAAAAGATTTCGTTAGGATTACTTTTATTAGTAAGTAGTGTGTTTGCAGATAAAATAAATATAGCAGTTGCTGCAAATGTTAGTTATGCAATTAGTGAATTAAAAGCTGAATTCAACAAAATTTATCCAGATATTGAAGTGCATGAAACACTTACAAGTAGTGGAAAGCTAACTGCCCAAATCAAAAATGGAGCACCATATGACCTGTTTATGGCAGCAAATATGAAATATCCAAATGCTTTATATAAAGATGGTTTAGCAGTTACAAGACCTTTAATTTATGCACAAGGTTCCTTAGCATATCTAAGTAATAAAAAACTTGATTATTCAAAAGGAATAAATCTTGTAACCCAATCAAATATTGAAAAAATTGCAATTGCAAATCCAAAAACTGCACCGTATGGAAAAGCAGCAGTTGAAGCCATGACAAATGGTGGAGTATACGATAAAATAAAAGGAAACCTTGTATATGCAGAATCTATTTCACAAACAGTTACTTATGCACTAACAGCTACAGATGTAGGTTTTATTGCAAAATCAACACTGTATAGTGATAAAATGAAACAGTACAAAAAAGGTGTAAATTGGGAAGATGTAGATTCAAAACTTTATACACCAATTAATCAAGGAATTGTTCTATTAAAAAGAGCAGAGAATAATCCTAGTGCAGCTGCTTTTTATACATTTATGTTAAGCAGTAAAGCTAAAAAAATATTAAATGATTACGGATATTTAGTACCATGAATAAAATAGTTGCAACTATTTCTCAAATTCACAATATTGATAACCTCAATATTGTGGAATTTGATTTTGAAAATATGAAATTGAAAATGATGAGTCTTGATTTATCAAATGATATTAAAGTTGGACAAAAAGTTATTTTAACAGTAAAACCAACAAATGTTGCAATGGCAAAAAACTTGCAAGGGGACTTAAGCTATTCAAATCAAATACCAACAGATGTAGAAAAGATTGAAGAGGGAAAACTTTTAACAGTAGTTAATACTAAAACAAAAAATACTAAACTACAATCTATTTTTACAAGCTCATCTTTAAAAAGAATGAATATAAAACAAAATGATAAAGTTACACTTTTATTTAAAGCAAGTGATTTATCAATATTGGAAGTGATTAATGATTGAAATATTAAAAAGCCTAGAGTTTGAACCTTTTTTACTATCTTTTAAATTAGCAGGAATTACAACTTTGATTTTGTTTGTAATAGCATTACCACTAAGTTGGTACTTATCACAAACAAAATCAAAATTAAAACCATTTTTAGAAGCATTAACAGCACTTCCTATTGTTTTGCCACCTTCTGTTTTAGGTTTTTATATTCTTTGGGCTTTATCACACAACTCCCCTTTAGGAGTATTTTTTGAAGAGTTATTTGGATATAAACTTGTATTTAACTTCACAGGACTTGTAATAGCTAGTTGTTTTTATTCTTTACCTTTTATGGTTCAACCTATGCAAAGCGGTTTTGAAAGTGTAAATAAAAATATGTTAGAAGCTAGCTTTATAGCAGGAAAAGGGAAAATACAAACTTTATTAAAAGTTGCTCTACCAAATATAAAACCCTCACTACTTACTGCAATTATTGTAACTTTTGCCCATACAGTAGGTGAGTTTGGAGTTGTACTTATGGTAGGTGGAAGTATCCCCGGAGAAACAAAAGTGGCATCAGTTGCAATTTATGAATTTGTTGAGATTATGGATTATACAGCAGCTCATGTATATAGTGCAATAATGGTGGTCATAAGTTTCTTGGTACTTTTATGTGTATATATTTTTAATCACAAACAAAATAAAAAGCTTGGACTTTAGTCTTATACTTGACAATACAAGGATAATATATGAAAAAGAAAAATTTACTACTTATAATTTCAACAGATAATGTTGATTCAATATTAAAATTTCCATTACTTTATGGTGGAGTATCAATTCCAAGAGGATATTGGAAAAGAGTTCATATTATGTTTTGGGGAGCTTCTATTAAAGTTGCAGCATCAAAAAAGAAAATAAGAAAAGAGATTAAACAGATGCAAAAAAATGGTGTAGAGTTTAGCTCATGCATTGTTTGTGCTGAAGAGTATGGGGTAGTTAAGTCTTTAGAAAAAATAGGAATAAGATGCAACCATACAGGTGAACTTTTAAATAAAGCATTACAAAATGACAAATTATGGGCAACACTAACAATATGATAAAAATAGATATAAACAAACAATTACATGGCTCTACAGGAAAAATGGATTTAAATGTAAACCTTGAGATAAAAAATAGAGACTTTGTTGCATTGGCAGGAGTAAGTGGAAGTGGGAAAACAACACTTCTTAGAATACTTGCTGGACTAGAAAATGCAAAAGGAACTTTAGAGGTTGATAATGAGATTTGGCTTGATGAAAAGTTTTCACTCCCTCCTCAAAAAAGAAAAATAGGTTTTGTTTTTCAAGATTATGCACTCTTTCCAAATATGACAGTTTTGGATAACCTCTTATATGTAACAAAAGATAAAAAGTTAGCAAACTATTTACTTGAGATTACAGAATTGAAAGAACTATCAGAAAGGTTACCAAATAGTTTAAGTGGAGGTCAAAAACAAAGAGTAAGTCTTTGTAGAGCTATGATGAACAAACCAAAGCTTTTACTAATGGATGAGCCTTTATCTGCACTAGATCCAAGTATGAGAACTAAACTTCAAAATGAGATTTTACAACTGCATAAAGAGTTTAATACCACAACAATAATGGTAAGCCATGATCCAAGTGAAATATATAGATTAAGTAATAGAGTTATTGTTTTAAACCAAGGTCAAATGATAAAAGATGGAAAAGCAAAAGATATTCTACTTCAAACAACTGGGAGTGCAAAGTTTTCTTTAGAAGGAGAGCTTCTAGATATAACAAAAGTTGATGTGATTTATGTTGCTATTGTAGCTATTGGGCAACAAATTGTTGAGATTGTAATTAGCAGTGAAGATGCTCAAGATTTAAAAGTAGGAGAAAAAGTAAATGTAAGTACAAAAGCTTTCGCTCCAATGATAAGACAAAATTAAAGGGGATAAAATGTTAAAAAAAATATTTATATTAACACTTATATTTACTGTTTTTGTAAATGCAGAAGATTTAAAGATTGCTTCTGGTGCAGGTTATAAAAAAGTAGTTCTAAAAGTAATAAAAGAATATGAAAAAAATGGAAAAAATATAGACGGTTTCTTTGGAAATATGAGACAAGTATCTACTCAAGCAAAACAAACTGATATTGATTTAGTTATTGGAGACAAAAACTTCTTATTAAATAAAAGTGGTCTTGATATAAAAAACTATAATTCTTTAGGAAAAGGAAAAGTTGTTATTGCCTTCCCTAAAGACACAATACTTACTTCATCAAAAGACTTATTAAAAAAAGAGATAAAAAAAATTGCAATGCCTCAACCTAAAAAAGCCATTTATGGAATTGCTGGTTTAGAATTTCTAAAAAATGAGCAACTTTACAAAAATGTAAAAGATAAATTATATGTAGTTGCAACTGTGCCCCAATCCTTAACTTACATACTTACAAAAGAAGTTGATGCTGCAATTATAAATCTAACTGTAGCCCTAGAAAATAAAGATAAGATAGGTGGATATATTGAAGTAAATCAAAATAGTTATTCCCCTATTGAAATTATAGCAGCTAAAACTACTTCGTGTAAAGATGAGTGTGAAAAGTTTTTAGAGTTTATGCAATCTACTAAAGCAAAAGAGATTTTTAAAGCTTACGGACTGTAAAATGGAAGCTATAGCCTTAGAACAAATATCAAATCCTCTTTGGCTAAGTTTTAAAACCCTTTTTGTCACACTTATATTATTTTTACTTTTAGGGGTTCCAATTTCATACTTATTAACTAAAAAAGAGCTTCCTTTTAGATGGCTTTTAGATACTTTAGTTACATTGCCTTTGGTATTTCCTCCTATTGCTGTAGGTTTTTTTCTTCTTTTGCTTTTAGGAAAAGAGAGTTTTATAGGGAAAATACTTCTACAAGTTGATATTGAGATAATTTTTAGTTTTACAGGAATTATAATTGCAGCATTTATTGCAGGGCTTCCACTAATGGTTAAACCATTGCAAGCAAGTATAGAACAGTTTCCAAAAGAGATAAAAGAAGCTTCTTACTTAAGTGGTAAATCAAAAATATTTACATTTTTGTTTATAATACTACCAAATGTAAAAAATGCCTTAATTATTGCATTATTAATTTCATGTGCCAGAGCATTAGGTGAGGTTGGAATTACACTAATGCTAGGGGGCAATATTATTGGCAAAACAGATACTATATCTTTAGCCATATATAATGCAGTATTTGATGGAGAATATAACTTAGCAATGGTTTTGAGTGGAATATTAGTATTTATATCCCTTTTATTTTTTTTGGCACTTAATTTTTTTGAAAAAAGAAAAAAAGTATTATAATATTGCTAATTATCTAAAAAACAAATGATACATTAAAACAAATTTATAGAGGTAACATGTTTAACTTATCTACAACCGAATTAGAAAAATACATACAAGATGACATCCCATACGATGATTTAACCACAAGTTTACAAAATTGTAATAACAAAAAAGCCCAGCTTGAAGTTTATACAAGAGAGGATATTATTGTATCTTGTACAGAAGAGGCAGCAAAAATAGCCAAACTACTTAATTGTGAAGTTGAATATTATGTTAAGAGTGGATTACAAATATCCAAAAATGATATTTTATTAAGATATAATGGTTTCTATGAAGATATACACAAAGCCTGGAGATTAACACAAATATTACTTGAATACAGTTGTAAAATCTCAACTCAAGCATCAAAAATGAAACAATTAATAGATGAAGTAAACCCTTCATGTGAACTTCTAATAACAAGGAAAACTTTTCCTTTTTCAAAAAGATTTTGTATAAAAGCAGCTATTGCTGGTGGAGCAATGCCCCATAGACTAGGTTTATCTGAGTCAATTTTATTTTTTGATGGGCATAGACTTTTATATAAAGATTCTCAAGAGTTTTATAATGATATAAAAAGAGTTAAAAAAGTCTCTTCTGAAAAGAAAATTGCAGTTGAAAGTGAAGATTATGAAGATTGTCTAAAGTTAATGAAAGCAGGAGTAGATACCTTACAATTAGACAAAATCGACTTTCAAACTTTAAAAAAACTTGTTTCATACAAAAATGTAAACTTTCCAAATATAAAGATTTTAGCTGCTGGAGGAATTAATTTATCAAATGTAAAAGATTATGCTTCTTGTCAAATAGATGGGGTAGTTACTAGTTCAGTTTATGTAAGTGGAATGGCAAATTTAAGTAGTAATATAAAGATTATAGAGTAGAGGAATGTATATTGCAATAACTCTAAAAAAACATGGAGTTACCAATGGATATAGAAAAAGTACTATTCCCTTTAGTTTTAATTGCTTATATTACCCTCGCTATTTTATACGCAAATTATAAACATAAAAAGAACTAAATTTTATGGAACACTTCTTGCATATAAATTAATACCTTTTGTAAATTAGATTTAAAAGAGTAAGGAATTCAATGCCCCTTGCTCTTTTATTTTTTACAAATACTAAAAAAGGAATAGATTCTTATGCAAGTGGCAACTACAGAAGCAACACTAAATTATGCTAAAAAATTTTCCAATTATAAAGATTTTTATATAAAACATAATGACTTAATTTTTTCAAAACTTGGACTTGGAACATTTAATAAAGAACCTTATAAAGAAGAAAACTATGTATTTCATTATATTGAAGCCGTTAAAGAATCAATCAAAAAAGGTATTAATCTAATTGATACTGCAAGTAATTATAGATATGGACAAAGTGAAAAAGAGATAGGTATTGCATTAAAAGAATTATATGAAGAAGATAGTGTAAAAAGAGAAGAATTAATAATATGCTCAAAAGGTGGGTTTATTCAACTTGATTACCCATTTCCAGAGAATCCATATGAATGGATAAATGAAAATATAATAAAAGCTAAATTAGCAACACAAGATGATATAGAATTAGACCAACACTGTCTAAGTGCAGATTTTATAGAGTGGTCATGTAGAAGATCATTAGAAAATATAGGTATTGATACTTTTGATATCTATTATCTACATAATCCAGAAATTCAATTATTAAAATTAGGAAATGACAAGTTTCTAAAAAAAGTAGAGTCTATATTTAAACGATTTGAAAAAATGGTTAATATGGGACTTATTAAATATTATGGTGTAGCTGTATGGAATGGTTTTATTAGTGAAATACGTGAAGAAAATATAAACTTAGAAGATTTAGTTAAAATTGCCAAAAAAGTTGGTGGAGAGAATCACCACTTTAAATATATTCAAACACCATTCAATATAGGTAAAACTTCAATTTACACCTTACCTTCTCAAACTGTAAAAGGTGAAGAATGTACTTTATTACAAGCTGCACACAGACTTAAAATAGGTGTAATTTCAAGTTCATCTTTACTTCAAATGAATCTATTTAAAAAATCATTCAAAGCAGAAACTGGTTACCTACTAGATCCTAAAATGATTTTGAAAAATGATATTCAATTAGCACTACAATTTGTACGTTCAACGCCAGGGATTATAAGCTCACTTTTTGCATCAAAAGCACCAATTCATATTAGAGAGAATTTAGAGATAACAAAAATTAAAATAACTCCTAGAGCAAACTACGACTTAATGTATAGAGTATAAAAGGTTATTATATGATATATGATGTAATAGTTGTAGGTGGAGGTGTAGCAGGGCTTATGGCTGCAATTGAAGCTAAAACAGATACAAATAGAGTAGCTATTATCACTAAAGGCAATATCTTTAAATCAAATTCAGCAATGGCAAGTGGTGGAATAAATGCTGTATTAGACCCAGAAGATAAATCTGCTTTGGAATCACATATTGAAGATACTTTTAAATCATCAAAAGGATTAGGGGATAGAAAAAATATAACCTATATGTGTAAAAGATCTTCTGAAATTATCTCAAAATTAGTTTCTTATGGAGTTCCTTTTCAAAGAGATGAAAAAGGAAATATTGAACAAAGACCATTTGGTGGAGCAGGAATAAATAGAACTTGTTATGTAGGGGATAAAACAGGTAGTGCAATTACTCAGTCTTTAATAAAAAAAGCAAAAGAGTTAGGGATAAAATTTCTTGTAAATACCTATGTGATGAATATTATTAAAGATTCAAATAGAGTATGTGGAGTTATCTCCTTAAGAAGATTAGATTCTACAGTTTTAGTTTATCCTGCAAAATCAGTTGTATTAGCTGGGGGAGGTTATGCAGGAATATATAGAGGAAATTCTACAAATGCACAAGATTATACAGGAGACCTTTTAGCAGTTGCTCTAAGAGCAGGGCTTACCTTAACAGATATGGAATTTGTACAATTTCATCCAACAGGTATTGCTAAAACAAATTACCTTGTAACTGAAGCCGCTAGAGGTGAAGGGGGATATCTAATCAATAGTGAGGGTGAAAGATTTGTAAATGAACTTGATACAAGAGATAAAATTGCAAAAGCTATTTTGGAACAACAAAACAAAGGACAAAAAGTTTATCTTGACCTAAGACATATTGGATTAGAAAAAATCCAAAAAAAGTTGCCCTCTTTATACACAGTAGCTTTTAATCAAGTAGGTATTGATATAAGTAAAGAACTACTTGAAATAAAACCTGTTGCCCACTATACAATGGGTGGTGTTTTATGTGATATGACCCAAACAAAAATAGAGGGGCTTTATGTTTGTGGAGAGATGTCTGCAAATAAAATACATGGAGCTAATAGATTAGGAGGAAATTCACTTCTTGAAGGAACAGTTTTTGGAGAACTTGCTGGACAAAAAGCTTTAGAGTTTTCAAAAAAGCATGAATTTTCAACTATTGATTACAATCTCGTAATCAAAGATATTCTTAATGTAGATAAAATTTTTGCAGGTGAAACATCAAAAAACTTTAATGCAATAAGAGTTTCATTAGGAAACTCCATGTTTAAATATGTAGGTATATTAAGAACTAAAGAGAGTTTAGTGAAAGCCTTTGATTATATTAAATACCTTAGAAACCAGTCTTACTCTTTACACTGTATAAATAAAGAAAGAAGAAATAATGTTGAACTTATCTCTATTTTAGAGTTAAGAAATGCCCTAGAGGTTTCAGAAGCAGTTATTTTAGCAGCTAAAAAAAGAAAAGAGAGTAGAGGTGCACATCACAGAAGTGATTATGAAGAAACAAAAGAAAAGTACACCAAACATATTTTAATAAAAGAGATTAAAAAAGGTTTCTTCAAATTAGAACTAGAAGAAAAAGATCTCTTAAACAAAATAAGAGAACTTATTATCAATAAACACTAGAGTGTAATTTAACTTAAAAAAGGAGAAGATATGGCAAAAGTAATGCTTAGAGAAGATAGTGGTGTGATATATTTTTATGTTGCAAAAAAAGATATGGAAGAAACAATTGAATCTTTAGAATTTGATACTGAAGAAAACTGGGGTGGAGAAGTTGAACTTTCAAATGGTGAAACTTGGTGGATACAACCAGGGCCTAAAAACTTACCAAAAGAAGAAGTTTGTAAAAAGATAGCTGACTAATCATTCATTGGGTATTTTATAGACATGACTAGCTGTAAATACCCTAATTTTTATACTATAATATAATAACTATACAATCTAATGTTTATACTGCAAAAGGAGTTCAATAATGGCATTAATGGATAAATCTGCATGCGAGGGATGTTTAACAACAAAAGAATTAACAACACTTTATGATATCGCTTCGATGATGGCAAATAATTATGATTTGAAAACATCATTGGAAAAATCAATGAAGATTTTAAAAAACTCGCTAAGTCTTACAAATTGTACAATTCACCTCTTAGAAGAGGATGATACTCTTAATGTTTTTGCCTCAGTTGAACTTTCATCAATACAAAAAAAACTTTCATGTTATAAACTAGGAGAGGGTGTTACAGGTATGGCAGCAGAAGCTAAAGAACCTGTTGTAGTAGAAAATATACATAATGATTCACTATTTTTAAATAAATCAGGAAAAAAAGATTTTAATAACCTATCATATGTTGCTGTACCTTTAGTTATAGAAGATGTAACCATTGGGGTATTAGGAGCAGCACTTACAAAAAGTACAGAAATAGGTTTTGAGGACTGTGTTAGAATATTGACAATTATTGCTTCAATATTTGCACAATCAATTTACTCTTATCAACTAAATAATAGAGAGAAAGAGAGATTAAAAGAGTTGAAACTTTATTATAAAATGGAATGGGATTCAAAAGTTCACAACTTTGGAGATATTATTGGAGATAGTCCTAAAATGCAACAGGTATTCCAAGTAATACAAAGAATCGCTCAATCAGATGTTACAGTACTAGTTAGAGGGGAAACTGGTACAGGTAAAGAGTTAGTAGCAGCTGCAATACATAAAAGAAGTAAAAGAAAAGATGAGCCTTTTATTAAACTAAACTGTGCTGCTATTACAGATACATTATTAGAGAGTGAACTATTTGGACATGAAAAAGGTGCATTTACAGATGCAAGAGAAACTAGAAAAGGTAGATTTGAATTAGCAGATGGAGGAACACTATTTTTAGATGAAATAGGTGATATATCTGCATCAGCACAAGTAAAACTTCTAAGAGTTTTACAAGAAAGAGAGTTTGAAAGAGTTGGTGGAAGCAAAACAATAAAAGTAAATGTTAGGCTTGTTGCAGCAACTAATAGAAACCTTGAAAAAATGGTTGAAGATGGAGAGTTTAGAGAGGATTTATACTATAGACTAAATGTTATTCCTATTGATTTACCACCAGTTAGAGAAAGGGGAGATGATATTAGACAATTAGTTGAATTTTTCCTAGAAAGAGCTATTAAAAACCATAAAAAAGTTGTAAAAATAACTGATGAAGCAATGGAGATACTTATGAATTATCCATGGCCAGGGAATGTAAGGGAGCTTGAAAATACTTTAGAAAGAATAGTTTTAATGGGAAATGAAGAGGGGATTAATAAATTTGATATGTTGCTTCTTCTTCCTGCACTTAATGATGATAATCTTAAAAAAGGATACAAAACTATTCCTATGGAAAACAAAACCCTAGAAGAGATAGAAAAAGAGGCAATAGAAACTGCTTTAGAAAATAATAACTTTAATCAATCTCATGCAGCAAAAGAGTTAGGCATTACACTTAGACAAATTGGTTACAAAATCAAAAAATATGGAATATCAAATGATTTATAAAAATGAAGAATTTAAAATTACAGATGAGATTATAGATATAGGTTATATGGCTGAAGATGTTGATGTTGAAGATGTTAAAGATCAAGAATTAACCATAAAAAAAGCAAGTCCCGAAAGAACAATTCAAATATTTTTATCATATCCAGATTTTGAAGATTTCAAAGAGGAGATAATATTTTTTGATGATTTTATAAATGACTCAAAAGTGGAAATAAATACATATCTTTTCTTTAATAAAAAGATAGAATTACCCAAATTAAAGAAGTTAATTCCAGTTTTTGATGTAAATAATGAGTTTGGAGAGATGTACGGAACGAAAATTGTAAGTGGGTCTATGGAAAACAAATTAACAAAGGCTTTATTTATAATTGGAAAAGATGGAGCTATTTATCATATTGATATACCCCAAGACTTAGAAAAACCTCTTGATATCGAAAGAGTAAGAGTTGAGCTTAATAAGGTATATCAATCCTACACAGGAGTTGGATGTCATGGATGATATTATTGAAAAATTAAAAAGTGGTACCTTAATTCCATTTTTAGGAATGGGTGTCTTTGAAGGTACAATAGCATCTGATGGTACACAATTACCATTTGATAGCGACTCAATGATTTTAGCACTAAATAATGGTAGAGCTATGAGTCCAAGGTTAATGTATGAGTATAGTCGTGCGGCAATGAGCTTAGAACAAAGAAAAGGTAGAGAGTTTGTTGTTCAAATGACAAATCATATCTTTAGTTCAAAGGAGTATGAAGTACCAAAAGTTTACCAATGGTTATCAAAATTTAAACCAAAATATATAATTGATACCACAGTTGATGACTCATTGCAAAAAGTATATAGTGATTGTGACCACTTCTTAATCACAGGGATTTCTAGAATTACAGCAGATTATGACAGATTTATTATTTATAAATATGAAGTATCATCTAGTGAATATAAAAAAGTGGAAAAAGAGGAATTATCATTAGATTTACCAATTCTGTTTAAACCAATGGGTTCAACAAAACCTGAAATGAATTTTATCATTTCAGATGCTGATTTTGTTGATTGGTTAACTGAAGCTATGGGTGGATATGCAATTCCTCCTATATTAAAAGATTATAGAAAAGATAAAGAGTATCTTTTTATGGGAGTTGACTTTTCAAGAGATACTTTTAGAATGGTAGCAAATGAAGTAACTATTGGTCTTAAAGGTGGTTTTACACTTTTAAATAAAGAAGAACTAACAAAGAAAGAGGATAAATTTATCAAAACTCATTCATTAGAAAATGTTAAAATGAGTATTAATGAATTTATAGATAGCCATGGCGAATAAAACAAGTACCTGTGACTTCTGCGGGAAAGAGATAAAAGAAGTAAAGAAAATATTTAGTAGTGAAACTTCACATATTTGTGATGAATGTATAACAATGTGTTCAACAGTTTTAGAAAAAGAAGCTATACAAACATCTAAAAAAGAGTTTCAAAAAGGGCTAAATGTACCTATAAAAATAAAAGAACACTTAGATGAATATGTAATTGGACAAGAAGATGCAAAAAAGGTATTAGCTGTTGCATTATATAACCATTACAAAAGAATAGACAAACCTATCATAAAAAATGTAGAGATTGAAAAATCAAATATTATGTTAGTTGGACCAACAGGTTCAGGGAAAACACTTTTAGCAAAATCTTTAGCAAAAATCATGGATGTACCCTTTGCAGTTGCAGATGCAACAGCCTTAACTGAAGCTGGTTATGTGGGAGAAGATGTAGAATCTATCCTTTCAAGATTACTTGCAGCTGCTGATTTTGACCTTGAAAAAGCAAAAAGAGGTATTGTATATATCGATGAAATTGATAAGATAGCTAACAAAAGTGAAAGTGCCACAAGTGGTAGAGATGTAAGTGGAGAGGGTGTTCAGCAAGGACTTTTAAAGATTTTAGAGGGTGCTGATGTATATGTTCCTGTAAAAGGAAGTAGAAAAAACTCAACTGCTGAAACTGTTTTATTTGATACTACACATGTCTTATTTATCTGTGGGGGAGCCTTTGTAGGTTTAAGAAAAGATACAGAGAAAGAAAAAGCTTCAGTAATGGGATTTGTTAATGGTAAAAAGGAAGAGGAGATAAAAAAAGAGATAGAGCCAAAAGAGCTTATCAACTTTGGACTTATTCCTGAATTTATGGGAAGAATCCCAGTAATTGCTGAACTTGATAAATTATCAAAAGAGGATTTAATAAGAGTTCTAAAAGAGCCTAAAAATGCCATTACAAAACAATATGAAATCCTTTTTGAATTAGATGGGGTTGAATTAAACTTTAGTGATAGTGCACTTGAAGAGATTGCAGAAATTGCAGTTGAAAAAGATGTAGGAGCTAGAGGCTTAAGAGGTATTATAGAAAAGATAATGCTTCCACTACAATATACTATACCTTCAGAAGAAAACTTAAATTCATGTACAATTACTAAAGAGTATATAAATAAAGAAAAAGAGATAGATTTAGTTTATAAAAAACCTTCAGAAGAAAAACTTACAAACAAAAAAGAGATAAGTTACAGTGATATTAAAAAATAATCTACAAATACGTAATGCAGAGATTGATGATATAGAGTCATTAATCCCTCTTTTAAAACAACTATTTACGATAGAGAAAGATTTTTGTTTTGATAAAGCAAAACATGAAGAGGGTTTAAGACTTTTATTAAAAAGAAAAGAAGCTATTGTTGTAATTGCAAAATTTGAAGAAGAAACTATTGCAATGGTTACCATGCAGACAATCATTTCAACAGCTGTGGGAGCAAAAACTGGGCTTATTGAAGACTTTATTGTAAGTGATGACTATAGAGATATGGGAGTAGGAACTTACCTTTTTGAATATCTAAAAAAATATGCAAATAAACATCATATAAAAAGATTACAATTAGTGTGTGACAATGACAACACTAATGCAAAAGAGTTTTATCTAAAAAAATCATTTAAAAAAAGTAACCTATCAGCTTGGTATAACCATTTAGATTAATTATGGAATAGTTTTTGCATCTTTAACTCTATATTTTAAAGCGAAGGATGAAAAAATGGCAGTTAGAATTACAGAAGAATGTATTAGTTGTGAAGCATGTGCACCAGAGTGTCCAGTTGCAGCTATCTTAGAAGAGGGTCATGAGAAGAATCCATATGAAGATTACTTTTATGTTAAACCAGAATCATGTGTTGAGTGTGTTGATCATGCTGATGCTCCAAGATGTGCAGAAGCTTGCCCAACTGAAGGTGCAATAGTTTGGGATATGCCTTATACTGCAGAATTCAATGAATATTATGCAGAAAAAAATGAACAGGGTATTTACAAAATTAGAGAACACAAGAAAAAAGGTCTTATGTTACCTGAAGTAAAAGAACAAAAATTTATTGCAGATATCTCAATGGCTGATAGAGAAGCAGCAGCAAACGTTCAAGATTTTTAATAGTAAAAGAAGAGTATCCTCTTAATAGAATACTCTTTTATAACCTCTCTTTAGGGAGAGGTTTTGAGAAATAAAAACCTTGAAAATATTTACAACCTAATTTTTTTAGTTTTTCATAAATCTCTTTAGTTTCTACACCCTCTGCAATAACATCAAAACCAAATTTATTTCCTAAATCTAATATAGCAATTACTAATATTTCATCATTATCATCAACTAAAATATCTTCTATAAAAGATTTATCAATTTTTAATTCATCTATTGAAAGTTTTTTTAAATAAGCTAAAGAAGAATATCCTGTACCAAAATCATCAATTGAGATAGATATACCAAGCTTCTTTAAATAATCGATTTTTGAGATAGCATCATCAATATTATTTAAAAGTATACTTTCAGTAATCTCCAGCCTTAATAATTTTGCATCAATCTTATAGTCTTTTATAATTTGTTCTATAAAAAATACAAAATCATTTTTACTAAATTGGCTTAAACTAACATTTACAGACATTCTCCATATGGCTCTTTCTGGATTTGATTGCCATTTCTTAATAACTCTTGCAGTCTCTTCAAGCAAGTAATATCCAAACTCAATAATAAGTCCACTCTCTTCAGCTATGGGGATAAATTCATTAGGACTTATATTTCCTAACTTTTCATCTTTCCATCTAGCTAATGCTTCAACACCTACTACATTGGTATTAATATCTACTTGCTTTTGATAAGCTATAGATATCTGTTTTAATTTAATTGCTTCCCTTAGCTTTCCTGTTATAATTGCTTTTCTTTCCAACTGGCTTTGAAGAGCAGAATCAAAAAAATTGTAATTGTTTCTGCCACTCTTTTTTACAAAATTCATAGCACTATCTGCACATTTTAGTATTTCATAATAACTAAAGCTTTCATCAAAGATAGAGATACCAATACTTGCTGTTAAAAGATACTCTTCATCTTTAATATAAAAAGGTTTTTGAATATTATGTAATATTTTTTTTGATATATCTTTTATAGTATTAGCTGCATCAAATTTATCGTGAAAGTCAGTATCAATGAGAATAAAAAACTCATCACCACCAAACCTTGAGATAGTATCACAACTTCTTATTAAATGTTGTAATCTTTTTGCACATTCTATTAAAATTTTATCTCCTACAAAATGTCCTTTTGTATTATTTATATTTTTGAAGTGATCTAAATCTATTACAATTAGACCTCCATAGTATTTTGTTCTTGCTAATTTAGCAAGAAAAAGTTCCACTCTATCTTGAAGTAATGCTCTATTTGGAAGATTTGTCAAAGAATCATAAAAGGCAAGTTTAACAATCTTATTATCTTTCTCTTTATCTTGACTTAGATCGAGAATCGCTACAACTCTAACTTTTTCATTATTTAAGTAGATATATTTACCCTTAACTATACAAGGAAATTTTTGTCCACATTTTCTAAGCATTGTTATCTCATAAGGCTCTTCATAACCTGTAGCAAGAACTTTTTTTATAATAGGTAAAGAATCTTTATCTATAAAAGTTCTCACATCTTTACCCACCATTTCATCTTTTGTATAACCAAAAGTTTTCAAAGCTACATCATTTAGCTTAATACACTTTTTATTGCTATCATATACTAAAGTTGATTCAATAGTTGAGTTTAGAATAGCCTCAATTGTCTCAATATTTTTTATATTTTGTTCTCTTTTTTTACTTTCTTTGTCCTTTATTGTTGTTATATCAACGCCTACTCTGACTTTTACACTGATTCTTTTTTTATAATCTTCAATTACTTTTTCACTAAATAAATATATTTTATTATTTATAGTATTTAGATACTCATTTACATTTTCCCCCCAATGAAACTCATCATAAGAATCTAAATAATATTTATCCGTGACTTTTTCTAATAATTCATGACACTTAAGACCAATTATATTACCAAACTCCTTTGTACATTTCTCATTACAGAAAATGATCTCTTGTGTTTCAATATTAACTGTATAAACAAGAGCATTAACTTGATTGGTAAAGGAGTCCATTGGATATTTTTTGACCTTTTTATAAGGAACTTTCTCTTCCATTGTAGACTCCTTTTACGCAATCTCTTCTATCTCAACAACATCATCTTTTTTCTTTTTCTCTTCTATTTTAAGATTTCTATCAAACTCTTTTTCATTTACACTCTCAACAATAGTCTTAGCTATTGCATCAGTTTTAGTAGCCACCTCATGGGTTTGTGTTGCAATAGCTGCATTTTGTTGTGTCTGCTGATCTAATGAAGTAATAGCATCATTAATCTGTTCAATACCTGTAGACTGCTCTTTACTTGCCATCTCAACATCAGAGATGATATCTAAAGTATTTTTGATATTTTTATTAAGTCCTTCATATCCAACTATCATCTCATCAGCGATCTCTTTTCCATAATTAGCTTTTACTGTTGCATCCCCAACTAACTCTTTAATCTCTTTAGCAGCTTCAGCAGATCTTGAAGCTAGATTTCTAACCTCTTGTGCAACAACAGCAAAACCTTTTCCAGCTTCACCTGCAGTTGCTGCTTCAACAGCAGCATTAAGTGACAAGATATTTGTTTGGAAAGCAATCTGATCAATTACAGTAATAGCTTCATTAATAGAGTTAACCTTATCATTAATATCATCCATTGCTGAAGTTGTTTTTGTTGCTAAATTTTGTCCATCATTTGCCGAGTTACTTAACTCTTTTGCATAATTAGACATCTTTACAACATTCTCTGTATTATTTACAATATTCCCTGTAATCTCTTCTAAGGCCGCGGCTGTTTCCTCTAAAGCTGCAGCAGCTTCATTTGAGTTTTGATTTAGAAGATCCACATTTTTAAGTAAAACATTTGAACTTTCATCCAAAGTTTTACCATTGTTATCACTCTCTATTAGCATTCCTGTAATAGATTGACCTAATATATTAACTCCTTGAGCTAATCTTAATAAGTGTTCTTTTAGATTTTTTGTCTCTACACTATTCATATATTTATAATCAGAGTATTGTGCTAAGATTGTTAATATTCTATCAATATTCGCTTCTAAATTAGAACTCATATCATTTAATAAAGAGATAAGCTTCTCTAAAGCCGGATTTGAAGACTTAACTTTTACTCTTTGGTATAAGTCACCTTTTTCAAGCTCGCTTAAGACCTCAATAACCTTTTGTATAACATCTCTATCCTCTTCAACTGAAGTTTTTGTTTTAAGAATATTAGCATTTACCATTTTTGCCATTACCCCAAACTCATCTTTTCTATTTTCATCTAGAAGTTTTGTATCTTCTGCTTCTCTATTTAAGTACTTAAAGAAACTCTCTAAGCCCCACTTAAAGTCATCCAATGAAGATACAATTAGCTTTACCATAAAGATTGAAAAAACAATAAAAATTGCAGTAAAAATTAGAGCCATTATTAAAAGTGTAACTTCCATTGTTGTAATTGAATCTTCTTTTAATAAAATAGCACTTTTATTAATCTTATTTAATGATTCTTCAAGCTTATCACTTGAATCTATCATTTTTTCTATATATTTTTTATACTCAGCAGTATTTGAATTATTTTTCAAATTTGCTTCACTCATTAAATCAAAATAATTGTTATATATTCCAATATATTTTAACATATCATCACAAATCTCTTTATTGGTTTTTTGAGATAATGAAGCTTTAAAACTATCAATATCTTTACTAAAAGAGGCTAATAAATTAGTCACATTTTTTGATGAATCAATACTAGGATTGTTCATAAACTGATAGACTGCAATCCTCATTTTTAGGAAATCTTGCAGAAAAATCTCTGTTTGCATTGCAGCAGTATTTCTTTCATTTGAAATACTAAAATAGTATTTAAATGTAACACCTGAACTGATAATCACTATCAGAAAAACAACCGGGAAAAGCATAAGCTTAACTCTTGTACTAATATCCTTCATCATAATTTATACCCCTTTTTATTATTAATAATGGAGTATCTTATCTTATCTTATCTTTTCATTAAGGTTAAGAAAATTATTTTTTAGAATTATTAATATTTAACAGAGGCATCTCTCCATAAAGAGATATAAATTCATGTAATAATACTGTTTCTAAATGTTGATAGTTATCAGTTTTAATAAATCTAAAATACAGTAAATTATCTTCCAAATAATTTCTCATTTTTAAAGAGTGCCCTTTATTATTTTTATACTCATTCAACCTTTTATATAGATTTTTAGTTGAACCAATATAGATTGTAGTAGATTGACTATAATTATAATCAACTTTTGAAATAGATATCAATTCATAAACAGCAGAAGTGTTATAAAGGTTACAAATATTGTCATTATTCAAAAACTCTATTTTTGAAAAGTATAGCTCAAATCTTTTATAGTTGTTACTTACATAGCGTTCAAACCTATTAGGTATAAAATATTTAGTTCTAATCTTAAAAACCTGAACGGTTGAGATATTTACACAATACTTCTTTTTTAACTCCTCTTTTATAAATTTATCTGTTGAATAAGGGTATTTACTAAGAATAAGTTTTATTTTTATGTAGTTTATAAAATGGTTTTTAGGGGTTAAATATGAGAGTTTAAAAACACTGTTATCCCTGTCTCTATAGTTTGTATTATTTAAAATAAGACTAATAATAGGCTTAGATAGGAAGCTATTAAAAAGTATTTTATGAAGTCTCAGAATATCGTCATGTTTTATTTTTTTTAAGTCTTTTAAATCATTACTTCGTAAAAACTTTTTTTGTAAAATCTCTATTACTCTTATTACTTCATAAGTCTTTTGATTTTTTATATTTATATTGATTAAAGAGTTT
Organism: Halarcobacter sp.; assembly: GCF_963676935.1. Lineage (NCBI taxonomy): Bacteria > Pseudomonadati > Campylobacterota > Epsilonproteobacteria > Campylobacterales > Arcobacteraceae > Halarcobacter > Halarcobacter sp. Next base: position 3,035,666 of record NZ_OY781470.1, on the reverse strand, counting down.
ATTTGGCACTTATTTGAATAGATAAATTTTATTAGATTCTGTTTATGAAGAAACTTAATCTCTCCATTATTTTGTACTGTAAAAACTTCGTTTAACTGCCTACTACCACTATATCTATTTAGATATACAATTTTTACATCTGATTTGTCTAAATCATTATCAAGCACATTTTCTACAAATCTTATAAATGATCTATTTGTATATTTGTAAAGCTTATAATTAAAAATATTTAGTAAATTATTTCTATTTTGCAAGAAAATATTTTAGCATAAAAAAACTTTAGAAAATAATGAGAACCTTTATATCCCTATTTTAGTACTTATTAGCTTATAACCTACACCTCTTATATTTACAATCATTCCACTTTTTAGCTTTTTTTGTAACTTATGAATCATACTTCTCATACTAACAGCTTCCATCTCTTTGTTGTCCCATACATACTCATGTATCATCTCTGAAGTTACAGTTTTGTCAAGATTATTGATAAATAAAGTAAGTAGAAGTTTCTCTTTTTGAGTTAATACAATTTCATGATTATGTTTATATAAGGCTTGATCTTTTAAATCAAAACTAAAGCCCGATCCTAAATCTATAACATCCTTATCAACATCACTATTTAGTATAGTTTTTATATGATATTTAATATGAAGCATCAACTCTTCAAGCTCAAAGGGTTTTTTTAGATAATCATTACAACCTAAATCATAAGCTTTTGAGATATTATCTATATCTAATTGGGCACTAACAATTATTACAGGTAAATTATCGTGAACTTTTCTAACTTGCTGTAAAACCTCATGTCCTGAGAACCCTGGTACATTTATATCTAAAATATATAAATCATATTTGTTATTTAATACTTGTGTCATAGCATCATAACCATCATCAACACTTGTAACAAAAAAACCTCTATCCTCTAAGGCTTTGCTAATAAGTCTATTAAGGGAAAAATCATCTTCTAATAAAAATATCTTCATCTAGGACTCTTTACTACAGAATCTATATTAAATATAAAACTTGTACCTACATTTTTAGAACTTTTTACCTCAACTTTAATCTCATATTTATCACATATCTCTTTTACTATATTTAAACCTAAGCCTAAACCTAGTTTTTTATTTGATTGTTGATAATAAGCATCAAACACCTTTGACGTATCCTCTATACCTATTCCAAAATCCTCTATTATAATAAGATGTTTACCATCCTCTTTTCCAAAAAATAGATTAATTTCCCCTGCTTCTTTACTATATTTAATAGCATTGCTTAAGGTATTATCTATTACTCTTTCAAACTCATATTTGTTCATATATATATCAAACTCTTCGTTATATCCCAAATCTATATGTATATCCTTTGTATTTGCTAACTCATCAAAAAACTGTACTCTAGAACTAATAAAGTTCAATAAATTTATCTTTGAAACCTTATACTCTCTACTGTGTTTTTTTATCTTATAAGAAAGGTCACCATATATTGAAGAAAGGGTTTTAACTGAAGCTTTTATGGCTTCAACTTGTTTAGAAAGACCATACTTTTGCTCTATTAGTTCACTATTTAAAGAGATTATAGAAACAGGGGTATTCATCTCATGCATAATCTTTTTTACAAATAAATCTTGTTGTTCTAAAAGTCTTGCAATCATGATTTTACTTTTATGAATTTGAAGTTGTGTTTTTATTCTAGCTAATATCTCTTTGGGTTCAAAAGGTTTAGTAATATAATCAACTCCACCCTCTTCAAAAGCTTTTACTTTATCTTCTACACTATCAAGGGCTGAGATAAATATAATAGGAACCTCTTTTAGTTTTTCCTCTTTTTTAAATAATCTACAAAGTTCATAACCGTCAATATTTGGCATCTTAATATCTAATAAAATCAAATCAGGAGTATTTAGTTTAGCAGCCTCTAAAGCCATCATCCCATCAGGGGTAGCTCTAATATCATAATCTTCATCTTGAAGAACTTTATTTAAGTATTGTAGGTTTTCTAACTTATCATCAACAATTAATATAGTATATTTTTTAGTCATATAACCTCTAATTTATTCTGTGATTTTAGTTATTATAACTTAAAAAAAGAGAAAGAAAATAAACAACCTGTATGAAACTTAAACAACTATTTATTCTTTTACTTATCATAAACAGTAGTGCTCTTATTAGTGTTGTATTTATCTTAAGTGAGTACCAAAGAGCTGTAGACCAACTGGAAAATGCTTATAAGATGCAACATCGTTCCCTTATACTTGCAGATGAATTAAGACAAAGCAGTGATGATTTAACAAGAATGGCAAGAACCCATGTCATAACTGGAAAAGATATGTTTAAAAAGCAATTTCATACTGTACTTGATATTAGAAATGGGGATAAACCAAGACCAAAACATTACAATAGAATATTCTGGGATTTTTATACCCTTGATGAAAATAAAGCAAAATTAGATGGAGCAAAAATCCCCCTTAGAACTCTTATGAAACAAGCAGGTTTCCCCGAAGAGGAGTTAGAACTCTTATATGAATCCCAAAGGGAATCTGATGATTTAACAAATCTTGAAACAAAAGCGATGAATGCCATAAAGGGTATTTTTCAAGATAGAAAAGGAAACTATACAATAAAAAAAGAGCCAGATTTTGCATTAGCTAGAAAAATCATGCATGGAGAACAATACCATAGGGCAAAAATTGCCATAATGAAACCCTTAAATGAGTTTTATAAAGCCTTTGAAACAAGAACACAACAAAAAGTTGATGAGGCACATGAAACAGTTAAAAGGATGGAAACCTACCTCTCAATGGCAGTATTATTTCTAATCATACTATTTATTTTCTCCTTTATATTTATTATTTTACGTAGAATAATTCATCCAGTTGAGATATTAAATAAAGGGATGTTAAAACTAGCAAAAAATGAGATGGATATTGACTTACCACAAAAAGTATTTATGGATGAAGTAAGTGAGATGATTGGGGCAGTTGAAGTATTTAAAGATAATGCTATTCAACTAATTGAATCACAAAAACAAAATGAAAGACTTCTTGATTTGGCAGGTGAAGGGATTTTTGGTCTGGATTCAAAAGGAAGATTTATTTTTATAAATCCAACAGCATCGAACCTTTTAGGATATGATTCTAAAGAATTAATTGGAAAATATCTAAATAAAACTATAGCTAAACATCTTTTTTCTAAAGGTGCACAACAAAAAGAGAGATTGATGTTGATTAAAAAAGAGGAGCAAACTTTTATATCAAAAGATAATAAAGAGTTTCCAATAGATTATATAAGTACTCCTATTTATTCAAATAACTCTACAATTTTAGAAGGTTCAGTTGTTGTATTCTCAGATATAACCAAAAGAAAAGAGTATGAGAACCAACTAAAAAAAGCAACCCTTGAAGCACAAAAAGCAAATAGGTCTAAATCTATATTTCTCACAAATATGTCCCATGAGTTAAGAACACCACTAAATGCAATTTTAGGATTTACCTCTTTACTAAAAAAATCAAAACATATAGAAAACTCTGAAAAACAAAATATAAACACAATTTACAGTAGTGGACAACACCTTTTATCCTTAATAAATGAGATACTAGAATTTGCAAAAATTGAAGCAGGAAAGATAAATATAAACCCAAATGATTTTAATCTATTTAAACTCTTAGAAGAGATAGAATCTATGTTTACCTCAAGATGTGAAGCAAAGGGTTTAAATTTTTCACTAAACATTGACAAAAGTGTTCCAAAATACATAAAATGTGATGAAAAAAGATTAAGACAAATTCTAATTAATATACTTGGAAACTCTTTAAAATTTACAAACAAAGGTTATATAAAAGTAAATATCCAAGCAAAAGATTCAAAACTGTTAGTAGCTATTAGCGATACAGGAATTGGAATGTCAAAAGAGGCATTAAAGATTGTATTCAAACCCTTTGAACAAATTGAAGAAAAAACCCATAAGCACGAAGGTACAGGTTTAGGACTTGCAATTACAAAAGAGCTTATAGAAAAGATGAATGGTAAAATTGAAGCAGAAAGTGAACTAAATAAAGGTAGTACATTTAGCTTTGAAATAAAAATAGAAAAAATTGATTTTGTACAAGAGAAGGAGTATGAAAAAAATACTATTTTAAAAGTCAAAACTACAAACAATATAAATATATTAGTTGCTGATGATACAAAAGCAAATAGAGATTTATTAGTTCAACTTCTAAACTCTTATAATATAAATACTCTACAAGCAAAGGATGGAGAAGAGGTATTAAACCATATAGAAAAACATGATTTTGATTTAATATTTATGGATATTCTTATGCCAAAACTAGATGGTCTAGAAACAACAAAAATATTAAAAGAGAAAGTACAAACTAAAGATATCCCTATTATTGCCATATCAGCAAATGTCTTTGAGGATGATAAGCAAAAAGCTTTAAATAATGGTGCAAACTTTTTCCTACCTAAACCCTTTGAAGAAAAAGATATAGCAAATGCCTTACAAAAATTCTTAAAAATTGATTTTGAATATGAAGAGGAAAAAACACAAAATAGAATCATTTTAGAAAAAGATTTAGCAATAAAAATAGCTGATTTAGCAACAAAACTTGATGGAAACTCAATACTTGAACTTCTTAAAGAAAATGATATAGATGAGCATACAAAGACCAAGATAACAACACTTATAAATAATTTTCAATTTGATGAAATCTCAAAACTATCTACAAGCTTGTATAAATAATATACGATACTTTCTAAATATTTAAAAAAAAGCAACACTAAGGCAACACTACTTATTTATACTTCCAACATAGAATATCAAATGATATTTAAATAAAAAGGAGTACAAATGAAGAAAATGTTTGCAAAAGCAATTGTAACTTCTGCCTTATTAGGTGGGATGTTGGTTCACGCTGCTGATACTATTAAAGTTGGTGTTTTACACTCTCTTTCTGGAACAATGGCAATTTCTGAAACTACATTAAAAGATACGGTTTTGATGTTAATTGATGAACAAAATAAAAAAGGTGGGGTTTTAGGGAAAAAACTAGAAGCTGTAGTTGTTGATCCTGCTTCAAACTGGCCACTATTTGCTGAAAAGATGAGAGGTTTATTAACTCAAGATAAAGTTGATGTAACATTTGGTTGTTGGACATCAGTTTCTAGAAAATCTGTTCTTCCAGTTGTTGAAGAGTTAAATGGTTTACTATTCTACCCTGTACAATATGAGGGTGAAGAGTCATCTAAAAATGTATTTTATACAGGTGCTGCGCCAAACCAACAAGCAATTCCTGCAGTTGATTACTTAATGAACGAAATCGGTGTTAAAAGATGGGTTTTAGCTGGTACTGACTACGTTTATCCAAGAACAACAAATAAAATCTTAGAAGCTTACTTAAAAGCTAAAGGTGTTCCAGCTTCTGATATTATGATTAACTATACTCCATTTGGTCACTCAGATTGGCAAAGTATTGTAAGTGATATCAAAAAATTTGGTAATGCAGGTAAGAAAACAGCAGTTGTTTCAACAATCAATGGTGATGCAAACGTTCCATTCTATAAAGAATTAGGTAACCAAGGTATCTCTGCTGAAGATATTCCAGTTGTTGCTTTCTCAGTTGGGGAAGAAGAGTTATCAGGTCTTGATACAAAACCTTTAGTTGGTCACTTAGCTGCGTGGAACTATTTCCAAAGTGCAGAGTCTGATTTAAATGATGAATTTATTGCAACTTGGAAAAAATTCATTAAAGATAACAAAAGAGTTACAAATGACCCTATGGAAGCTACATATATTGGTTTCAATCTTTGGGTAAAAGCTGTTGAAAAAGCTGGAACAACTGATGTTGATAAAGTTAGTAAAGCTATTATTGGTCTTGAAGTTCCTAACTTAACTGGTGGAACAGCTAAAATGCTTAAAAATCACCACCTAACAAAACCAGTACTTATTGGTGAGATTCAAGAAGATGGTCAATTTGAAACTGTATGGTCAACTGATGGTGAAATTGCAGGTGATGCTTGGTCTGATTTCTTACCAGCATCAAAAGATGTAATTGCTGACTGGACTGCACCAATTAATTGCGGTAACTACAACACTGTAACTAAAAAGTGTTCAGGTCAAAACTACTAAAAATTTAAAAAAAGAGAGGACTTTATCTCCTACAAAGTTCTCCTCTCTTTTTTACAAAAGGCACTTATATGAAAATCAATATTTTAAAAATAATCTTTCTTAATTTATTTTTCTTTAGCTCATTATTCGCAAATTTTGAAACTGATATTGAAAAATTAAAAACTAAATCCTTTAAAACAAAAGCAGAAGTTATAAAAGAGTTAGTTGAAAAATATGCAGAAGATGAAAGAACAGAAATTTTACTTAAAAAGATGGTAGAGGGTGACCTTCTTTATACAAAAAAAGAGGGAACATTTGTACTTCTTGAAAAAAAAGAGGGAAGTACTTATCATACTAAAACTTTTTTAGAGGGAAAACTACTTAAACCTCAAAACAGAAGAGAGTTTAAAAAAGTAAAAACAAACAATAGATTAAGAAGTATTATTAAATCAAATCTTGCACAAATGAATCTTTTTTCAAAGAAAAAAGAGATAAGACTTAAATCAGCAAAAAATATCTTATCAAATGTGGATGAAGACTCTAAAGAGTTAATAGAAAAAGCTTTATCAAAAGAGAAAGACAGTGAAGTAAAAGAGGTATTACTTGAAGCAAAAACTATTATACTTGCAAAATATTCAAGTGGACAAAAGCAAATCAAAGCGGTAAAAGATTTAAGTGATTTTATCTCTTCAGATACCCTTGCAACTTTAAAAACAATTGCAAATCAAGATAATATTAGCAAAGAGTTACAAAAAGCTGCAAATAGTTCTATTACATCCGTTGAGACTATTAGATCATATTATAGTGTTTTAGAAAAGGCATTTTTTGGTCTTAGTATGGGTTCAGTTTTACTCCTTGCAGCTATTGGACTTGCAATTACCTTTGGAGTAATGAAAGTTATCAATATGGCTCATGGTGAGATGATGATGATTGGAGCTTATACAACATATACACTTCAACAAGTTATGCCAAACTTAATAGAATACTCTATAATTGTGGCTATCCCTGCTGCATTTATTGTAAGTGGAATAGTGGGTATTATTATTGAAAGACTTGTAATTAGACATCTATATGGAAGACCACTTGAAACCTTATTGGCTACATTTGGGATTAGTTTAATTTTGCAACAAATAGTAAGAACAATCTATTCTCCACTAAATCAAGAGGTTAAAACTCCCCAATGGATGAGTGGTGCATTAGAGATTAATAGTGCTCTATCACTTACATACAATAGATTATATATCATCATATTTGCAGTATTAGTTTTCTTTGGAATATTAATGGTTCTAAATAAAACCTCTTTAGGATTAAAGGTGCGAGCTGTAACACAAAATAGACAAATGGCTCAAGCAATGGGGATTAAAACATCTTGGATAGATGCCATGACTTTTGGTATAGGTTCAGGAATTGCTGGAATTGCTGGAGTTGCATTATCACAACTTACAAATGTAGGTCCAAATCTTGGACAAGCCTATATTGTTGACTCCTTTATGGTTGTTGTATTTGGTGGAGTTGGTAACCTTTGGGGAACACTAATTGGTGCACTAACACTTGGGGAGATTAACAAATTTATAGAACCAGTAGCAGGGGCTGTTTTAGCAAAAGTTATCATCCTTGTATTTATTATTTTATTTATTCAAAAAAGACCTAGAGGACTTTTCCCTCAAAAAGGTCGAGATGCTCAAGATTAAGGTGGAAAAGATGATGAAAAGAAAACCAATAATATTACAGATTTTAGAAAATGATAAAGGTGGGAAGATAGTTCTTTCTATTTTAGCCCTTGTAGTTGCTTATGTTTCATTTGCTAATCTTCTTTTACATCAAGATTCAGCACTATATGTTTCAACATATACGGTTACACTTCTTGGTAAATACTTAGCCTTTGCACTTCTTGCCCTTGCCCTTGACTTAGTTTGGGGATATATAGGGATTCTAAGCCTTGGTCATGGGGCATTTTTCTCACTTGGTGGATACGCTATGGGGATGTATCTTATGAGACAAATAGGAGATAGGGGAGTTTATGGAAACCCTGATTTACCAGACTTTATGGTTTTTATGAACCTAAAAGAGTTACCTTGGTTTTGGTATGGTTTTGATAATCCTTTATTTACACTTATTATGATTATGTTTGTACCAGGATTACTTGCTTTCCTATTTGGATATTTAGCATTTAGATCCAGAGTTACAGGAGTCTACTTATCAATTATAACCCAAGCTATGACTTATGCTCTTATGTTAGCATTTTTTAGAAATGATATGGGGTTTGGGGGAAACAATGGACTTACGGACTTTAAAGATATTTTAGGATTTGACTTACAAGCTGATGGTACTAGAATCGCTTTACTTATAATCTCTTTTCTTGCTCTTTTTGCAGGATATCTAATAGCAAGATTTATTATAAATTCAAGATTAGGAAGAGTTTGTATAGCAATTAGAGACGCCGAGAGCAGAACAAGATTTATAGGATATAAAGTTGAACAATATAAACTATTTATTTTTATAGTAAGTGCAGCAATGGCTGGTGTTGCCGGAGCTTTATATGTACCACAAGTTGGTATTATAAATCCAAATGTATTTTCACCACTATTCTCTATTGAGTTAGTTATCTGGGTTGCCATTGGTGGAAGAGGGACTTTATATGGAGCTATTGTTGGAGCTTTCATTGTAAATTATGCAAGTACATATTTTACATCAGCTCTTCCAGAAGTTTGGTTATATGCTTTAGGTGGATTATTTGTTGTTGTAACACTATTTTTACCACGTGGTGTAGTAGGACTTATTTCAAAATTAAATATGAAAAAAGAGAAAAAGGGGTTTGCAAATGTTACTGCTTAAACATGATAATGAACAAAATGTAGGTGATTTAAAAAAGGGGGATAGAATCCTTTATTTAGATGATGTTACAGTTAGTTTTGATGGATTTAAAGCCCTAAACTCTTTATCTTTATCTATTGAATATGAAGAGTTAAGATGTATCATTGGAGCAAATGGGGCAGGAAAATCTACCATGATGGATGTTATAACAGGGAAAACACAACCAGATAAAGGGGATGTGATTTTTGGACAGGCAGCAAATCTTTTAGAGATGGATGAACCAAGTATTGCCCAAATAGGCATAGGAAGAAAATTCCAAAAGCCAACAGTTTTTGAAGGGCATACAATCTTTGAAAATCTTGAACTTGCAATGAAAGATGACAAAAGATTTTTCAAAACTTTATTTGCAAAACTTCAAGGGGAACAAAAAGATAAGATAGAGGAAACTATGGAGTTAATCGGCTTAAAAGAGCACTACAATACAAATGCTTCTATCCTTTCTCATGGTCAAAAACAATGGTTAGAGATAGGAATGCTTCTAATGCAAAGCCCAAAACTTCTATTAGTAGATGAACCAGTAGCTGGTATGACACCAGGAGAGGTTGAAAAAACAGGTCAAATCTTAACAGACCTATCAAAAAACCATTCTGTAGTTGTTGTTGAACACGATATGGAGTTTATTAGAAGTATTGCTAAAAAGGTTACTGTTTTACATGAAGGTTCAGTTTTAGCAGAGGGTTCAATGAAAGATGTTCAGAACAACGAGAAAGTAAGAAAAGTATATTTAGGAGAGTAGGATGATTACAATTAAAAATTTAAACCAATTTTATGGGCAAAGTCATACTCTTTGGGATTTAAACTTAGAGATTGAACAAGGGAAATGTACTTGTCTTATGGGAAGAAATGGAGTTGGTAAAACAACTTTAGCAAAAGCAATTATGGGATTGCTTCCAACTAAAAGCGGTAAAATTATCTATGAAAACAAAGATATAAGCAAACTTGGTAGTGAAAAAAGAGCAGCTCTTGGAATAGGCTATGTGCCACAAGGAAGAGAGATATTTTCTCAACTAACAGTTAAAGAGAATTTAGAGATAGGACTTTTAGGAAATAGAAACGGTTTAAAACAAGTTCCTGAAAAAATATACGAACTATTTCCTGTTTTAAAAGATATGCTAAAAAGAAAAGGTGGTGACCTTAGTGGTGGTCAACAACAACAATTAGCAATAGGAAGAGCACTTTGTTTAGAGCCAAAACTTCTAATACTTGATGAACCTAGTGAAGGTATTCAACCAAATATTGTACAACAAATTGGGGGAGTAATAGATTATCTTACAAAAGAGGAAAAAATAACTGTTATATTAGTTGAACAAAAACTTCCATTTGCAAGAAAACATGGAGATGATTTCTATTTATTAGAGAGGGGAAATGTTGTTGCAAAAGGTGAAATTGAAGATTTAAGTGATGAAATAGTAGAACAATATCTATCAGTATAAAATATCTTATTTAATCTTTTAAAGATAAAGGAGTTAATAAAAACCCCTTTATCAAAATGGTTTTAAACTAAAACCATTTTAATTCCTACACAACATAAAAAGATTGCAAAAGCAAGCTTTAGTTGTTTTACATTTAGTTTATATGCTAATTTCACCCCATAAGGTGCAAAAAACATTGTCATAGGTACAAGTACTATAAAAGCTAACCAGTTAACATATCCAGTTGATGCTAAAGGAAGATTCTCTACATTCCACCCAACAATAATATATCCAATTGTTGCAGGCACACTAATAATCAAACCAAATAGTGAAGCTGTACTAACAGCTCTGTGAATTGGAAAAGAAAATAGTGATAACAATGGAACCATCAAAGTCCCTCCTCCAATTCCTAATAATGAAGCAAAACCACCAAGAAGTGTGGCAAAAATAGATTGCCCAAATCTTCCTGGAAGAGACTCAGCTATTACAAGTTTCTTAAAACTACTAATAATCATATTAAGAGATACAAGTAAAAGTAAAATACCAAACATAAATTTTAAATTTGTTCCATCTATAAATTTAGATGAAAATGCTCCAATTAAAACTCCAAGAATCACAAAGGGAATCCATCTTTTAGATAAATCCCAATCAATTCCACCTTTTTTATGGTGAGACCTTGCAGACATTATTGAAGTGACAACAATAGTTGATAAAGATGTACCAATAGCTAAAGGCATTGCAATTGAGATATCAATATTCATATAGATAAATATATGATAAAGCATAGGGACAATTACAATCCCTCCACCAACACCAAGTAATCCTGCAAGCAAGCCAGCTACTACGCCACTTGCCAACAAAATTGGGACTAATACTAATAATTCATTCATAAAAATTTATCCTTATTTAAAAACTTGATGCCTTACCATCACTTCTTGGGTCAAATGCCCCTTTTATAGTTTTTGATGTATCATAAACTAAAGCTCCTGCGTGACCAACGACAGAATCTAATTCACCTAAAATTTCAACATCATGACCTTTTTCTTTTAATTCATTAATCAACTTCTCATCAAATCTAGATTCTAGTTTTAAACTTTGAGAGGAATTACCCCAAGTTCTTCCTAGAAGCCATCTAGGATTATTTATACAAGCTGACAAATCTTCATTGTAATAAGCATATCTAGAAAAAACTGCTGCTTGAGTTTGTGGCTGTCCATCTCCACCCATAGTTCCATAAGCCATCACTCTTCCATCATCAAACAATGCAATTGCAGGGTTTAAGGTATGGAAAGGTTTTTTGTGTGGTTCTAAAGCTTGAATATGAGATGAGTCTAAAGCAAAACTACAACCTCTATTTTGCCAAACAATACCAGTTTCAGGCAATGTTAATCCACTTCCAAACTCATGATAAATACTTTGAATAGCACTTACAACTCTACCTTTAGAATCTATTGCACCAAACCAAGTTGTATCACCAGGTGCTGCATTTTCTCCCCAAGGTAAGGCTTTTTCTAAATCTATCTCTTTACTTAATTCATCAAGATATTCAGGTTCAAGCCAAGCTTGAAGCTCTTCAGATGTGGCAGCAGTATTCATTTTATCTCTGTGTCTAAAGGCGATTTTAGTAGCCTCTACTAATAAATGAACATGATTTGTAGAATCTTTTTGTGGTAGTTTTTCTACCCATCTATCAAATAAACCTAAAATCATAAGTGAAGCTACACCTTGAGTTGGGGCTGAAGCATTAAACAGTTTTGCATTACTTGTTTTCATCTGCAAAGCTTTATTCCAAGAAGCATGATGTTCATTTAAATCTTTATGTGATAATAAAGAATTCCTTTGCTTTAAATCATTTGAAATATCTTGGGATAAACTTCCTCTGTAAAAATCATCATACCCGTTAACTCCAAGAGTATTAAGTGTTTTTCCTAATTTTTCTTGAACAAGTGTTTCACCTTTTTGAGGTACCTTTCCCTTTGGATAATAGATACTTGCAAAATATGAATCTTTTATTAATTCATCTTTTTTCTCTTCTAGTGTTTGAGATAAAGATTCTGTAACTATAATTCCATTTGTTGCTGAGTTTACTGCTTCATCTACAAGTTTTGAAGAGGAAAGTTTCCCATCCCAATCTTTTTTACTTTTCTTATATGCTAAATCCCATGCAGAAACTGCTCCTGCGACACTATTGGCAGCTAATCTTCCCCTAAAAGGAATAGAATCTAAACCTTCATAAGCACTCATATTTACATCAAATCCAGAGAATCCAGAAGCTTCAATAAAACTAACACCCTCTTTAGGGTCATAAATCAACCAAAATGCATCTCCACCAATTCCCGTCATATGAGGATAGTGTACTGCTAAAGATGAGGCAACTGCAATTGAAGCTTCAATTGCATTTCCCCCTTGTTTTAAAATTTCAAGTCCTGCATCTGAGGCACAATGGTGTGGTGAAACCACCATACCATTTTTTGATACTTCTGTTTTAGGTAAGTTATTCATATTACATCCATCCTATTGCTTTTGGTAGCCAAAGGGCTATTTCTGGGAAAATCATCACCAATGCAATTACAATTATTTGAATTGCAATAAAAGGTAATACCCCCTTATAAATCTCCATAGTTTTTATCTCTTTAGGAGCAACCCCTTTTAAGAAAAAGAGTGACCAGCCAAAGGGTGGAGTTAAAAATGATGATTGAAGGTTTAAGGCTACTAAAATACCTAACCAAATCATATTTATATCAAGTGCATGGAATATTGGTAATACTAATGGTAAAACAATATATGATATCTCAATCCATTCTAAGAAAAATCCTAAAACAAATAAAACCAACATCATAAATAGAATTGATCCCCACATTCCCCCTGGTATTGCTGCAAAAAGATCTTCAACTAAATAATCCCCGTCTAAACCTCTAAAACTAAGTCCGAAAACTTGTGAGGCGATAAGAACGAACATAATCATACCAGTCACTTTCATAGTTTCATATAAAGTTTCTTTTAAAATTGCTAAATTTAATCTTTTACTTAAAAATACAATCACTAATGCTCCAATAGCACCCATAGAAGCTGCTTCTGTAGGAGCTGCAAGCCCACCAATAATTGAACCTAATACGGCAAAAATTAATAAAAAAGGTGGTGCAACAGATTTAAAAAACTCAATCCATAACTCTTTTTTTGAGTAGGTATCTCTCTCCTCTTGATCAATTGGAGGAACATGGTGAGGTGCAAATTTACTTAAAAGAATTATATAAACAATATAACAAGTAGCTAAAAGTAATCCCGGCATTAATGCAGCAGCAAATAAAGGACCAATAGCTTCTCCACTAATATCAGCAAGTAAGATTAAAACTAAACTTGGTGGTAAAATTTGTCCTAATGTTCCAGAAGCACAAATGGTACCGCAAGATACACTATGGCTATAATTTCTTTTTAAAAGTGTTGGTAAAGCAATCATAGTTAAAGTAACAACTGTTGCACCAACAATACCCGTTGAAGCACCCATTAAAATACCAACTACAATTATAGCAATTGCCATACCACCAGGTTTTTTACCAGATAATAATCCTAAAACATCAAGCATCTTTTCTGCTAAGCGGGATTTTTCCAATAAAATACCCATAAAAACAAAAAGTGGTACTGCCAATAAAGTATAGTTTGTTAATACACCAAAAATTCTTGAAGGCAAAAGATTAAATAGATTTAAATCAACTCCTATAACCCCAAAAAATAAACCAGCCCCTGCAATTGCAAAAGCAACAGGAACTCCCAATAGTATAAGCGCAAAAAGGGATACAACCATCATAATTGCTAATATTTGTGGATCCATAGCCTACTTTTCCCCTTTTATATGTGATATAGCTCTAAATAGAACTGCTAACCCTTGTACTAAAATCAGTGTGAATCCTAAAGGGATAAGTGATTTTACTAAATATCGATATGGTAAACCTCCAGGGTCAGGAGAAACTTCACCAGTTGCATAAGATTGCATTACATATTGACTTGATAGATAAATGATAAAAAGTGAAAATGGAATAATAATTAATAATGGAATTAAAACATCCATCCAAACTTTTACATTTTTACTGTAATGGTGATAAAAAAGATCAACTCTTACATGTTCACCTTGTTGAAATGTAAATGCAGAACCAAACATTGCAATTGCTGCTAATATATGCCATTGAAGCTCTTGCTCAGCAATTGAACTTACATGAAAAAAATATCTAAAAAGAACATCCCCTGAAACCTGAAGCACCAAAATAAAAATCAACCAAGAACTTATTTGACCGATACGTTCTATGAACGTATCAAGTCTATTTGAAATATTTAATAAGTTTATCATGATGATAACTTAGTCATCACAACTTCTTCACTTTTATTTTGCCAATCATCATGCATTGCTTTAAAAGCAAAGTAACTGTCGTGAACTTTTTTTACTAAAGGATCTTTTGCTGTAAGTTTGTCATATGTAGCAAATGTCACTTCTCTTAATTTTTCAATAACTGAATCTGGTAATGTTTTAGCAATTACCCCTTGATTTTTAACTAAATCTTCTAGTGCTTCTGAGTTATTTGCTTCAGACCATGAAAGTCCCATAAGATTACATTCAGCAGCAACTGTTTTTACGATTGCTTGTAAATCTTTTGGTAATGAATTCCAAGCATCTTTATTAATTAGACACTCACTTGTATTACTTGGTTCTCCCCAACCTGTAGTATAATAATATTTAGCAGCTTTTTGGAATCCCATTCTTCTATCTTGGAAAGGTCCAACAAATTCTGCCGCATCTATAACACCCCTTTCGAGTGCAGGGAAAATTTCACCACCTGGAAGAAGTTTAACACTAACTCCTAACTGCTCTAATACTTTACCTGCAAGCCCTGGAACTCTCATTCTAAGACCATTTAAATCCTCAACATTATTAATCTCTTTTTTGAACCATCCTGTCATTTGTACACCAGTATTTCCTGCTGCAAGACCTATAACATTAAATGGTTTATATACTTCATCCCATAACTCTTGTCCTCCACCAAATTGAAGCCAAGCATTTGTTCCTTGAAAGTTCATACCAAATGGCACCGCTGTAAAGTATTGTGCTGCAAAAGTTTTACCTGCCCAAAAAAATGAGTTACCCCAGTTCATTTGAATAGTTCCTTTTGAAACTGCATCGAAACCTTCCATTGCAGGTATAAGTTCACCAGCAGGATAATGTTTAATTCTTAATCTTCCATCAGACAAATCTTCAATTCTTTTACAAAAATAACTAGCACTTCCAGGCCCAGTAGAATAAAAAGGGGCACCTGCACCATAACAATTTGTCATTTTCCATCTAAAAGTCTTTTTTGAATCTGCACTTGCAATTGATGGTATAGCAACAGCAGCACCAAGACCAGCTAAACCAGTTTTTTTTATGAAATCTCTTCTATTTTTAGTCATGTTATTCCTTAGTTTTTAATTTAGATTCAATATAAATCCACCTAATAAAATCTCTCTTTTAAAATAAGAGCTAATAGATTTAAAACACTAAAGAGTTACTTTTCAATAATTAAATCTAATAACCTTACAATTAACTGTAGTAAAGTTTAGTCCCTCAAGTATGTTTTCTAATTGTATTTTATAACTAGAAGAAATTTTTGTAAAGATATTTTTTATCAATAATTGTACATAATTAATGTATATTTTATATACAACATATGGTTACTTTTTATATATACGTAGAAACTATAAAGAAATATACTATTGTAATTGTATTTATGATAATATGTCGCTTATAAAACCTATAGCTAAGGCATTTGTCTTGAGTAATTTACTGTGGTTTAATATGAGAAAAGATGAATTAAGGTAAAAAATGAGAATAGAGATAAAACCAAAACCTCTAACAAGAGAAGCTTTCAAGAAATTTGGAGAAGTAATAGAAAAAGAAGGTAGAGCTTCTATGATGATAAATAGAAATTCTGCTGAAAAATTTTATGAAATCTGTAATATGGATACAAATGAAAAAGGTGGAATCACAACCTTACATATATATGTAGGGAATAAAAGAGAATTTCCACTACTTATTGATATGCTAGAAAAACATCCTCTTTTTTCTCAAACATTTATACCAAGAAGTAAAGAACCTTTTTATTGTGCAGTTGCATTAGGTGGAAGGGAACCAGATTTATCAACTCTTGAGATTTTTGAAACAAATGGTGAACAAGGAGTTCATTATAATAAAGGGGTTTGGCATTTTCCATTAATTTGTATAAAAGATAAAGAAGAATTTATTGTTTTAGATAGAGCAGAACCAAATAAAGAAGAAAAAATGATAGTTGAACAAATAGAATTTAATATGAAAGATGAAGAGATCTATCTAGTAAGAGATTAATTTTATAAAACAAGTAAATAGATTTAAATAAAATAGAAAAAGAGATTATGAGTATATCAATAAATTTTACAAATGAAATATTTTCCCTAAATAAACTTCAACTTCCTACTAGGTATTATTATTTTAACGATACTGAGAATTATATAAAACTACTTAGTATTGGGGAGGGGATTTTCCCCAATGATAGAATTAAATCAAATATAAACCTTGAAAATTCAAATGCAATTTTTACAACGGAATCTGCAACGAAAGTTTATCCGTCTAAAAAAGATTTTGGAATAAACTATATAAATATCAAACTAAAAAATTCAAATTTAGAATTTTTGAATGATGAACTTATTTTATATAAAAGTTCAAAACTTTTACAAATACTTAGAATCGATGCTGATGAAAATTCAACTTTTTTTTATAGTGATATCTTAACACAAGGGAGAAGTTACGAACATTTTGATTTTGATTCAATGTTAGTTAGAAATAAATTTTTCTGCAATAAAGAATTAGAGTATTATGAAAACTTTGAAGTGTTAGGAAAAGATTTAAAAGATTATATAAAAAGACATGAAAACAAAAACTATATATATTTAAAGCTTTATATAAAAACAAATGACAATGAAAAATTTCTTAATACCCTACATTCAAATGGTTTTAACTCTTTTACTTTTTCTAAATCTAAAAATATGATTTTAGGTTCATTATCTTCAAAAGATATGATTGATATAAAAAAAGATCAAAAACAAATTTGGATTCTTTATAGAAGTTTTTTAGAAAAAAATGAGTTTAATTTAGGAAAAAATTAATTTATTTTTTCATTATCACTTAACATATATTTAATTTTTTCTGCCATAAAATATCCCCTTCAGATATGAAGGACCATTCATGCAAACCTCTATAATAAAAACTTCAATTATTCTTTTCGTTGTTGTTACAATAGTATTTTCAACAATATATACACCCCAAGCAATTTTACCAACATTAAAAGGAGTATTTCACATAAGTGTTTTAGAAATAAACTTACTACTCTCTGGCATGTTATTTGTTTTGATGATTGCAACACCTTTTTATATTCCCATATCAAATCGTTTTGGAAAGAAAAATATTATGATATTTTGTACTTTCTTCCTTTTCCTTTCTGTTTTATTATCATCTATAACTTCAAATTTTTATGTTCTTCTTTTTAGTAGATTTTTACAAGGAGTATTTGTCCCTGGGATAACAGCAATTATGCTCTCTTATGTTCAAGAGATTTATCCAAAAAACCATCGAGGTTTAGGTATGGGTATTTATATGGCAGCAACTAGTTTTGGTGCTGTTATTGGAAGACTATTAGCTGGATGGATTACTTTTTTATACTCATGGAGAATTGCTTTTTTAGTATTTGCTATTCTTTTATTTATTGCTTTTTTTGCAATGATTTTTGCATTGCCAGTTAACAAAACAGAATTAACAAATAAAAGAGTAATTAATAAAGATGCCTTATTTAGTTTCCTTTCAAATATAAAAATATTATCAGTATTGATTATTCCCACTATAGTATTTTTCTCATTTATGGCAATTTCAACTTTTGCCACATATCATTTAGCCCAAGAACCTTTTAATCTAGATGCTAGCCAATTGGGTAATATATTCTTAGTCTTACTATTAGGGGTGATTATAAGTCCCCTTGCTGGGAGATATTCAGATATTATTGGAAGATTAAGAATTATATATTTAGGTATTGCCATTTTAATCTTAGGTATATTTTTAACCCTATCCCAATCAATTAGTTTAGTAATAGCTGGACTTGGGCTTGTAACTATGGGAATGTTTTCTGTGCAATCAGTTACACCCACTTATCTTGGAGAATTAGTACCTGAAAAAAAAGCTACAATATCTATTTTGTATCAAAGTTTCTTTTATCTTGGTGGTTGCTTAGGAACTTTCTTACCATCAATTTTTTGGGAATATTATAAATATAATGGAGTTACAAGCTTTTGTATTGCTTTAATTCTAATTGGTTCCTTACCTTTAGCATATATCAATTTTAATAAAAAGAAAGAAGCATAGAAATTAGAGAATCAGTCCTTTTAACTTTGTATATTTTAAATCCATAACATAAATTCTCAACATAAATATGAATATATTATATACATATTAATCCTCTAAACAATCATATAATACACTATATATCCCATTAAAACTGCTTATTCATATTTTTTATAAAAAACTATTGAGTCTATAAAGAAATTTATATTTTTCTAGATTGTATAAATTGTAGACAATTATTGTGAACAATTATTGTCTACAATCTGATAAGATGATTTTCATAATTTATCAGTGATAAATATTACATATATTAAGGAGACAAAAGATGAAAAGATTTCTGAAAATAGGTTTAGCAGTAGGGATGCTAAGTAGTGTACTTTTAGCTCAAGAGACTATAAAGATTGGATTTGTTGGAACACTTTCAGGTGCAAATGCTGCATGGGGTACTTCAAATGTAAGATCAATGGAAACATCAGCAGACATATATAATAAAAATGGTGGTGTAGAAATTGGTGGTAAAAAATACAAAGTAGAGATTGTACCTTTTGATGATGCATTCGATCCAAAAATTGCAGTTGCTGGTATGGAAAAAATGGCACAAGAGGGTATTAAATATGTAGTTGGTCCAAATGATGATGCCCAAGCAATTGCGGTAAAACCAATTGCAGAGAGAAACAAAATTGTATATTTTCCATATGCCTTTGATAAAAGTTTATATGTAAAACCAGCAAACTATGCTGTATTTGGAATGATTGCTTCATATCAATGGGAACCATCAGTTTATAAATGGCTAAAAGATAATAAAGGTGTTAAATCTGTAGCATTCATTGCAGCAAATGCAGCTGATCCACTAAACCAAAGGGACAATGGTATTAAAATCGCCCAAGACTTAGGTTTAAAAGTTGTTGAAGCAAAAGCTACATATAAAGCTGACACTAGAGATTTCTTTTCAGTAATTACTCCAATTATTAAGAAAAAACCTGACCTTTTAGTTCTATCAGGAGTATCTCCTGCTACTGCACCACTAATTATTAAAACAGCAAGACAATTAGGTTTTAAAGGTTATATGGCAGCTGGAACTGCACTTGATGCAAGTATTTTAAAAGAGGGTGCTGGAGATGCAGCAAATGGATTTATTTGTCAAGGTGGAGCAGATGCTTCTATTCAATCAGAGAAAATGGAAAAATGGGTTGAGCACTATACTAATAAATATGGTGAATACAACGATGAATCAAATACAAAAGTATTTGCTTTAGAGTATATTTTAGCTGTGATGAAATCAAATCCAAAAGCTATCAATGATGCGGATGAGTTTTTAAAGACTGTAGATTCAGGTTGGTCAGCACCAAACCTTTTCTTCAAAGACAAAGATGCAAAACTTAAATTTGTAGGAAAAACTACATTTGGTCAAAATAGACAGTTAGGGGTTCCTTTAACTCCAAAAATTTACAAAAATGGAAAGTTTGAAACACTATTCGTAGGTCAAGCAGATTAATTTAAAAGAGGTATCTTTTGATACCTCTATTATGAAAAAATAGGGAATTGATTTTATGGAACAAATACTACTCAATGGTTTAATTACAGGTGCTCAATATGCCCTTATTGCCTTAGGTTTAACACTAATATTCTCACTTATGAGTATATTAAACTTTGCACATGGACAAATGTATGTTTTAGGTGCATTTGTAACTTACTATGTTTATGGGAAACTAGGACTTCCTTTTATTGTAGCTATTATTGCTTCAGGTTTAACATTAGCACTAATAGGTGCCATATTTGAAAAATATCTTTTCAATACCGTCTTAAAAAGATCTGTTAGAGAAGAGAGTTCAATGCTTCTTGCTGCTGGTACTGCTTTTTTCTTAGATTCATTAATACTAATTGTATTTGGGGAGAAACAACGAAGTGTTCCAGCACTTGTTGATGGAGTATTTTTTGGTGAAGATTATGGAATAGATTTAATCATCCCTTATAACAGAATTGTTATTGGATTAATTGCAATAGTTTTAATTGTTTCATTTATTCTTTTTATGCAATATTCAAAACCAGGTCGAGCTATGAGAGCTTTAGCTCAAGATAAAACAGCAGCTCAACTAATGGGGGTTGATTTAGATAAATACAGCTTATTTGGCTTTGCACTTGGAGCAATGCTAGCAGGTGTTGCAGGAAGTTTATTAGTAACTATTACAGGGGTAAACTCTGGTATTGGGGGAGGTATCTCTATTCAAGCTTTTACAATGATTATGATTGGTGGGGCTGGGGTTATTTCAGGTGCTATCTTAGGTGGATTTATTTTAGGTCTTGTTGAAGCTTTTGGTCTTTACTATCTTCCAGGAGATGTAACTTACCTTACTATATTTGTATGTTTAATGATATTTCTTACTCTTCGTCCACAAGGACTTATGGGTAAACCTTGGGGGTGATTTGTGGAAAATAAAAGTTTTATATTAAAAGTAATAATTGCATTAATAGTTTTATTAATTGTTATACCTAGTGTTTTAGTTTTAACACAAAGAAATGATTACCTTTATGGTATCACCTCAGTTGCTGTTCTTTCTATGATTAGTGCAGGAGTTTGGTTAACTTTTTATATGGGAAGAATCAATATAGGACAAGGAGCTTATGCCCTAATTGGAGCATATACAACTGCTGTTTTAGTTACCCAATTAGGTTTATCTTTTTGGATATCTATTTTTGTAGCAGGGTTTGTAGCAGCTTTTTTTAGTATTCTAATAGGTATCCCTATTTTAAGATTAAAAGGGGTGTATTTTTCTATGATTACACTAACTTTAACAGAAGTTGCAAAACTTCTAGCAATAGCTTTAGTTCCAATTACAAATGGTCCTAGGGGGATTACAAATATTCCATTACCAGGGGAACTTAGTATTTTTGGACTAACACTTATCCCAGATTTTGCCACTATGGAAAACAGTAAAATCGGATTTTATTATCTTGCAGTAATTGCTATGATTATAACTTTTGCAATAATGTATAGACTTACAAAATCAAGAATGGGGATTTTACTTAGATCTTTACAACAAAATGAAGAGTTAGCTTCCTCTTTTGGGGTAAATATTGCATATTTAAGAGTTATCTCTTATGCCATTGCTTCATTTTTTGGTGGAGTTGGAGGAGCAATTTTTATAAACCTTACCCAATCAGTTTATCCAACTACTTTCCAAGTAGCTGACTCAATTAACTATATGCTTTATACATTCTTAGGTGGTTTAGCCTATGTATTTGGACCAATATTAGGTTCTTTTGTATTGTATTTTTCTTGGGATTTATTATTTGTATTTAAAGAGTATCAACTACTAATCTACTCAGGGATAATGATTATTTTAATGGTATTTTTACCAAATGGAATTTTGAGTTTAAGGTTTAAAAAATGAAAAAAAGAGTTTTAGAGATAAACAATCTAACAAAAAAATTTGGTTCTTTATATGCTGTAAATGATGTCACCTTTGAAGTTTATGAAGGGGAGATTTTATCTGTTATTGGTCCAAATGGAGCAGGGAAATCAACAACATTTAAACTAATCTCTTCATTTTTGCGCCCAAGTTCTGGGGAAGTGATTTTTAATAAAGAAAAAATATCTGGTTTAAAACCACATATTGTAGCAAGAAAAGGTGTAGTTAGAACCTTTCAAGAAACAACAGTTTTTAAAAGTATGAGTGTTAGGGATAATATTATTATAGCCCACCAATTACAAGCAAAATCAAATCTTTTGGGTTTTTTCTTTAATACAAAATTAGCAAAAGAAGATACTCAAAGATTTGGTAAATCTGCCGATGAGATTATTGAGTTTTTAGGCTTAAGTGATGTTAAAGATGAGCTTGCATCAAATCTTCCCCATGGTTTATTAAGGGGTTTAGGTATTGCAAATGCTTTAGCTTGCAAACCAAAAATATTACTTCTTGATGAGCCTTTTGCAGGGATGAATCATGATGAGACAAGAAGATGTATGGATATGGTTAAACAAATTAAAAACTCAGGGGTAACTGTTTTATTGGTGGAACACGATATGCCAGCTGTTATGGAGATATCAGACAGAATTGTAGTTATTAGTTTTGGTGAAAAAATAGCAGAAGGGAAACCTGCTGAGATTCAAAAAAACCCTAAAGTAATAGAAGCTTACTTAGGTGTAGAAGATGAAGAGTTAGGAATTTAACATGGCATTATTAGAGTGTAAAGATTTAGAAATAAACTACGACCAAGTAAGAGCAGTAAAAAAAGTAAATTTAACTCTTGAAGAGGGTGAAACTATCACTTTAATTGGAGCCAATGGAGCTGGAAAATCTTCAATTCTAAAAGCAATAACAGGTCTTAAAAAACCAAGTTCAGGTGAAGTGATTTTCAATGGGGAAAGTCTAAATGGTGTAAGTCCTTCTAAAATAGTTGAAAAAGGTATTGCCATGACTCCTGAGGGAAGAAGAGTATTTCCTTATATGAGTGTAAAGGATAATCTTTTAATGGGTGCTTTTACTAGAAAAGATAAAGATGGAATTAAAGAGGATTTAGAAAAAGTTTTAGAAAAGTTTCCAAGACTTAAAGAAAGATATAAACAACAAGCAAGCACTATGAGTGGAGGGGAGCAACAAATGATGGTTATTGGACGTGCTCTTATGTCTAGACCCAAAGTTTTACTAATGGATGAACCAAGTCTTGGTATTGCCCCAAAACTAGTTCAAGATATTGCAAGATCAATTGTACAAATTAATAAAGAGGATAAAGTCTCTGTTATCCTAGTTGAACAAAACTCAAGAATGGCACTAAAGGTTTCAAATAGAGCCTACGCAATGCAACTTGGCGAAGTATTATTAAGTGGAAACTCAAAAGATTTAATGCACGATGAACGAATAATTGAACTATACTTAGGAGGAACCCACTAATGAAACTTGCAATTATAAACCCAAACTCTACAGAATCTATGACAAAAAAGTGTGAAGAGGTTGCCTTAAAATTCAAAAATCCTGATACCCAAATTTGGGCTTCAAATCCTATAAATACTCCAAAAAGTATTGAAGGACATTTTGATGAAGTAAAAAGTTTAATGGGGCTTATGGATGAAATTAAAAAAGCAAAAGAGTGGGGTGCAGATGCATATGTGGTTGCTTGCTTTGATGACCCAGGATTAGAAGCTGCAAGGGAGCTTGTAGATGGTCCAGTTATAGGTATTTGTGAAGCAGCTATGCATATGACATCAATTGTTTCTTCTAGTTTTTCGGTGGTAACTACTTTAAATAGAGCTATTCCAATTATAGAAGAGTTATCACATAAATATGGTATGGATAAATTTTGTAGAAAAGTAAGAGCAGCTGATATTCCAGTTCTTTCTTTAGAAGATGGCACTTGTAATGCAATGGAAAAAATAGAGAGTGAAATTTTAAAAGCAGTTAAAGAAGATAATTGCGAAGCTATTATTTTAGGGTGTGCGGGAATGGCTGATTTAACAATTGAGTTATCAAAAAGGTGTAATATTCCAGTTGTTGATGGTGTTTTATGTGCAATTAAGATGGCTGAATCAATGGTTGGGGCAAAACTAATGACAAGTAAAATAAATGCATATGCCTATCCTATTGAAAAGTGAGAAAACATTAACTTTATATGAGATAGCTTTAACGTAAAATTTTGGTGTGCCGTTTATATTAATTGCATTCTGGTTATTATTTACAGAAACTAGAATGTAAATTATAATATAATAAACTAGCACAAAATGGAAAAAAGTGGGAGAAACTTTTAATGGATAAAAAAGATTTATTTACTTTAGAGGATAATATTGTAAACTTTATATTTGATGCAATTTTTACAAAAAATCTTCAACCAGGTACTAAATTATCAGAAAGTGTTTTAGCAAAAGAGTTAAACACAAGTAGAGATGTTGTAAGAAAAGCCTTTAGTAAACTACAAACTATGGGAATTTTAAGTTATAAAAAAAATCAAGGGTTTAATGTCGTTTGGCTTAGTGAAGAGAAGGCAAAAGATATTTTTACAACAAGAAAAATAATTGAAGCAGGTATTGTTGAAATTGTTACAAAAAGACATTCAAAGGAAAATTTAGACCTATCATCAATTTTAGAAAACATTGATACAGAAGAGTACTTGAAACTATCCAATAGAAATGGGGAATATGTTAAATCATCTTGTGATTTCCATCTAAATTTGGCTGCATTAAGTGAAAATGAATTTTTAATTAATGCCCTTAAACCTTTAATCCCTTTAAGTATCCTTGCTGCTTTAATTTATGAAGATGAAAATACTGAGTTTTCTTCATATGATGAACATAGAGTTTTAATTGAGACAATAAAAAGTAATAATGTTACTAATGCAAAAAATGTTATGTTAGAACATTTAGATCACTGTCTTGATGTTTTAGATTTTGATTTAGATACAATTAATAAAAAAAATAAATTTCTTTTTGCTAACTAGTTATTTGTATAACTTAGTTAGTTTTACCCTTCTTACTCTATTTTTAAAACAAATGTATAAAAAATAAACAAAAATTGTAGACAATGATTGTAGACAATCTGATAAAATACTCTCATATATAAATTTTAAAAGCAGTTTTTGCTTTTTTATGAGAGAGAAAATGATTAACAATAACTATCCAAGAGATTTAATTGGTTACTCAAATAACCCAATAAATCCAAAATGGCCAAATAATGCAAAAGTAGCTTTACAATTTGTTTTAAACTACGAAGAGGGAGCAGAAAACTGCATCTTACATGGGGATGAAGCAAGCGAAATATTTTTATCAGAGATGAACAATCCCCAAGCTTTTTATAATCAAAGACACAAATCTATGGAATCATTGTATGAATATGGTTCTAGAGTTGGGGTTTGGAGAATCTTGGAACTTTTCAAAGATTTTGATATCCCTCTTACAATCTTTGCTGTTGCTATGGCTGTAGCTAGAAACCCTAAACTTGCTGAATACCTTGCCCTTAACAATTATGATATATGCTCCCATGGATATAGATGGATAAACTACCAAACAATTGAAGAATCTATTGAAAGGGATCACCTTTATAAAAGTATTGAAATATTAGAGAAAATGATTGGCACAAGACCACTTGGTTGGTATACAGGACGGGATAGTGAAAATACACGAAAACTAGTAGTTCAAGAGGGTGGTTTTTTATATGATAGTGATGCATATAATGATGATTTACCATATTTTGCACCAGAGATTACAACAAAAGAACACCTAGTAATTCCATATACAATGGATAATAATGACATGAGATTTGTTTTTGGTGGATTTTCTTATAGTGACCAGTTTTACAACTACCTAAAGGATAGTTTTGATGCCTTATACCTTGAAGGAAGTAAAACTCCTAAAATGATGTCTATAGGGATGCATTGCAGAATTTTAGGGAAACCTGGAAGAATCATGGCTATGAGAAGATTTTTAGAGTATGTAAAAGGTTTTGATGATGTTTGGTTTGCAACAAGAGGTGATATTGCAAACCATTGGATAGAGAATTTTAGTAATAAGGGATCAAAATGATAAATGTTGCAAGTCGCGAATTAGGTGCAGAAGTAATATATACAACAGATGAATTTTTTGCAAGTGCAAATAGAATGCTAGCTGAAACAGAAGCTGTATTTAAAGATGAGTTTGATGATAACGGTCATTGGATGGATGGTTGGGAGACTAGAAGAAGAAGAGATGGTGGAAATGACCATTGTATTATAAAGCTAGGAAACCTATCAAAAATCAACGCATTTTTAGTTGATACCTCGCACTTTAGAGGGAACTATCCACTAGCTATTTCTATAAAAGGTTGTTGTGAAAAAAATAAAGATGATAAAACATTTTTAGAAGAGATTGATAGTGTTGAATGGATTGAACTTTTAACTCAAAGTGATTTAAAAGGTCATACAAAACACGATTTTAATTCCCTTTCTCAAACTGAATTAACCCATTTAAGAGTAGATATTTACCCAGATGGTGGAATAGCAAGATTTAAAGCCTTTGGTGAAATCTGTTTTGATGAAAAACTATATGAACAAGAAAATATCAATGTAGCATCTATGAGAAATGCGGCACGGGCAATTTATACAAACAATGAGTTTTTTGGTCCTTTAAAAAATATATTAAAAGATGAAGAAGCTATTAATATGGGTGATGGTTGGGAGACTAGAAGAAGAAGAGAACCAGGATTTGATTGGGGAATTATTGAGTTAGCTAAGCCTGCAATTATAGATAATATCATGATTGATACAAACTTTTTCAAAGGAAACTTTGCAGATAAGTTTTCAATTAGTGCAGCTTATTTAGAAGAAACAACAGATAATTCAGTTGTAACACAAAGTATGTTTTGGGAAGAGTTAATTGCACCTCAAAAATTAGAGATGCACAACAAACACTATTTTGATAAAAGTTTTTTAAAGCATCAAAAACCAATTACACATATTAGAATAAATATTTTCCCAGATGGTGGAGTTTCAAGACTTAAACTGTTTGGAAAATTTGTTAAAAAAGAAGAGATAAAGGCTTAAGATGAGAATGGAACTTAAGCCAAAACCTCTTACAAAAGAGGCTTTTGAAAAGTTTGGAGAAGTTGTAAGTTGGGAAAACAGAGATTCAAAAATCATAAATAATGGTTATGCCCAAAAATTTTATGAGCTTTGTACTATGGATGCAAATGAAAAAGATGGAAGTTCAACTTTACATATCTATATAGGTAAAAATAGAGAGTTTCCTTTACACATCAATATGTTAGAGAAACACCCATACTTTTCCCAAACCTTTATGCCAAGAAGTAAAGAGCCATTTTTATGTGTTGTTGCTTTAGGTGAGGGGAAGCCTGACTTTTCAACAATAGAGGCTTTTGTAACAAACGGAGATCAAGGGGTTCATTACAATAGAGGGGTTTGGCATTTTCCATTAATTTGCCTCAAAGATAAAGAGGAGTTCATCGTAATTGATAGAACAGATAAAAATCAAAAGCAAAGCAAAATTGTTGAGTGTATTGAATATGAAATTAAAGAAAAAGAGATTTTTCTAATAAAAGAGTGATTTATGAGTGATATTAATATTAAACCCCCATAAGTGACTTTTTTATTTCAATTTTTATATATCCATAAAAAAGTCGCTTTCGCCAGCGTGATTATAAATAAAGATATATTAAAAAGAAGAATAATGAGAGAGAAAATACTTTAGTTTGCACTACAAAACAATATTTTATTGCCTTTTTTGTAGTGCCCATGGAAAAAATACATAGGGATGATTATGATACAAGATGTAAATAGTGACTCGTTGTCACCTACAAAAAAGAGTGAAAAAAGTTGGAAATGGTTTGAAGTGTCAAATATATGGGCAAATGATATACAAAGTCTTTTTGGATATACCTTAGTTGCCTCACTATTCATAAATTATGGAGTAACAGGTTGGACTGCCTTTTTTGCACTGATTGTTGCAGGATTGTTGGTTACATTTTTAGTCAATATTTCAGGTAAAGCTGGTGTTGATTATGGGATTCCATATCCAGTATTAGCAAGATCTAGTATGGGTGTAAATGGGGCAAAAGTATCAGCTATAATAAGAGCTGTTGTTGCAGTGTTTTGGTTTGGAGTACAAACATATTTTGCTTCAACCGCCCTACACCTTTTAATTACAGCTTTAACAGGTATTCACCTTGAAACAAAATTTTTTGGAATAGATGCAATTGGTTGGTTATCATTTTTTGTTGTATGGATACTTCAAATGGTTATTTTTTCAAAAGGGATGTCTTGGGTATCAAAGTTCTTAAACTTTGCAGCACCTTTTGTTTATATTATTATGATTGGCTTATTAGTTGTTTTATGGAGTAAATCTGGAGGAGATTTATTTAATGTGGCAAACAATATTTTTTCAAATAAAGGCTCAGATTTAAGTAGTGAAATCAATGGTTTCTTTGCAATTTTGGGAACTATGATTGCTTATTTTGCTGCTGTAATGATTAACTTTAGTGATTTCTCAAGATATGCAAAAGATAATAAATCTATGGTTATAGGAAATCTAGTTGGATTACCATTTAATATGGTATTTTTTTCTGCTTTAGCACTTTTGATTACTGCTGGTTCTGTTGTAGTATTTGGAGAAAAACTAACAAATCCTATGGATATTGTTGAAAAAGCTGATAGTACAATTTTAAGTTTAATTGCTGCAATTACATTTTTTACAGCAACTGTTGGTATTAACCTTGTTGCAAACTTTATTCCTGCTGTTAATGGTATCTCAAATCTTGCACCAAAAAAACTTTCTTTTAAAAAATCTGGAGTTATTACATCACTATTTGCACTTATAATTGGTGCATTTTGGGTTAGTTTTATTAGTCAAGTTGGAATTAGTCCAATAGTGAACACTCTTGGTGCAACACTAGCTCCTTTATATGGAATTTTAGTTGTTGATTACTATTTTATAAAAAAACAAAAATTAAATATAGATGCTTTATATGATGAGAGTGAAAATAGTGAATATTATTATGATAAAGGTTGGAATAAAAATACAATCATTGCATTTTCAATTGGTGCAATCTTCTCAATATGTACGGTATGGGTTGACGCATTAAGTTCACTAAATGGTTATGGTTGGATTATTGGTGCAATTCTAGGTGGGATAATTCATCTAGGACTAGCAAAAAATGTAACAGAAGAACAATTAGCATTTAACTAAAAAGGGAAATTATGGAATATAAAGTATTAGAGGGAAATTTAACAGTAGATAAATCTCTTTATGAATTAATCAATGAAGAGATTTTACCAATAACAACAATCTCTAAAGAGCTTTTTTGGAAAAACTTTGAAAATACTATTGAGGAATTGACACCTGAAAATAAAGCTTTATTAAAAAAAAGAGATGCCTTTCAAACACTAATTGATTCATGGCATATAAATAATAAATATGATGAAAATAGTCTTACTGAATATAAAAACTTTTTAAAGCAGATTGCTTATTTAGTTGAAGAAAAAGAGGATTTCAAAGTTGAAACTTCAAATGTAGATGAAGAGATAAAACTTCAAGCGGGACCACAACTTGTGGTACCTGTAAAAAATGCTAGATTTGCTTTAAATGCTGCAAATGCTAGATGGGGAAGTTTATACGATGCTTTATATGGAACAGATGTAATCCCTACAAATGGTGAATTAGCCATCACAAAAGAGTACAATGAAAAAAGAGGAGAAGCAGTTGTAAACTATGCAAAAGAGCATTTAGACACAGTTGCTCCTTTAAAAGAGGGAAGCCACAAAGATGCAAGATCTTATAAAATTGTAGATAACAAATTAAAAATTATTCTTAAAAATATTACAACTACTTTAAAAGATGATTCAAAATTTGTTGCATACGAAGGGGAGAAAGAAAACCCTAGATCAATAGTTTTTAAAAACAACAACCTTCATGTAATAGTTGAGTTTGATAAAGATAGCTTTATTGGAAAACTTGATATTGCAGGGGTAAAAGATATAGTTGTAGAAGCTGCTGTTTCTACTATTATGGATTGTGAAGACTCTATTGCTGCAGTGGATGCCCAAGATAAAGTTGAAGTTTATAGAAACTGGTTCGGTCTTATGAAAGGCGACTTAGAAGATAGCTTTGAAAAGGGTGGAAAAACAGTTACTAGAAAACTAAATAGTGATAAAAAATATAAAACTTTGGATGACAAAGAGTTAACTTTGCATGGGAGAAGTCTACTTTTCATTAGAAATGTTGGTCATCTTATGACAAATCCAGCTATTTTGGATAAAGATGGAAATGAAGTATTTGAAGGGATTATGGATTGCATGATTACAACTTTAGCTGCGATTCCTGATTTAACTAATAAAAATGAGAAAAAAAATAGTAGAACAAAATCTATTTATATAGTAAAACCAAAAATGCACGGACCAGAGGAGGTTGCCTTTGCCGTTAAACTATTTGATAAAGTTGAAAAAACTCTAAATCTTCCCAAAAACACTATAAAAATTGGTATTATGGATGAGGAGAGAAGAACAACTATAAACCTAAAAGAGTGTATTAGACAAGCTACTAAAAGAGTTGTATTTATCAACACAGGATTCTTAGATAGAACAGGTGATGAGATTCATACTTCAATGTTAGCTGGTGCCATGACACCAAAAACAAAGATGAAAAGTGAAACTTGGATAAAAGCTTATGAGACGTGGAATGTTGATATTGGTTTGGAGTGTGGACTTCAAGGTTTCTCTCAAATTGGAAAAGGGATGTGGGCTATGCCAGATGAGATGGCTAAAATGATGGATGAAAAAATATCTCACCCAAAATCAGGAGCAAATACTGCTTGGGTACCATCTCCTACAGCTGCAACTTTACACTCAATTCACTACCATAAAGTTGATGTATTTAGTATTCAAAATGAACTTAAAGGGAAAAGAAGAGCAAGTGTAGATGAACTTTTAACTATTCCATTACTAAAAGAGACTTTATCAAAAGAGACAATCAAAAATGAGATTGATAACAACTGCCAAAGTATCTTAGGATATGTTGTAAGATGGATTGATGCTGGAATTGGATGTTCAAAAGTTCCAGATATAAATAATGTAGCACTTATGGAAGATAGGGCAACACTTAGAATCTCTTCTCAACATTTAGCAAACTGGATTGAGCATAAAATCACTTCAAAAGAGGAAGTGTTGGAATCTTTAAAACAGATGGCAAAAGTTGTTGATAAACAAAATGAAAATGACTCAAGTTATATAAATATGGCACCTTCATATGATGGATATGCCTTTAAAGCAGCTTGTGCACTTATTTTTGAGGGAAAAGAGCAACCATCAGGTTATACTGAACCTCTTTTACATAAATATAGAAGAGAATATAAAGCTCAAATTATATAATTAGTGCATATAATTTATACAACTGGAAAAATAATAAGCTTTTCATTTTAGATAATATAATAAAGAAAAATAAAGGGGAGGCATCTGATGTTTTTAACCAATCGTGAGCAAGAAAAACTGCTTATTTATACAGCTTCCAAGCTAGCTTGGGAGAGAAAAGAAAGAGGACTTAAACTAAACTATCCTGAGGCTTGTGCAATTATCAGTTCTTTTATACTTGAAGGGGCTAGGGATGGTAAAAGTGTTGCCCAACTTATGGTTGATGCAACTAAAGTTTTAAGTGCAGATGATATTATGCCAGGTGTTGCTTCTATGATGCACATGGTACAAACAGAAGCTACTTTTGATGATGGTACAAAGCTTGTAACAGTACATAACCCTATCCCTGTTACAAAATCCCACATAACTCCAGGGGAATACTTTATCGATGAAGGAGAGATTGAGCTAAATGCCAATTATGATGTAACTACTATTGAAGTGGAAAATGTGGGAGATAGACCAATTCAAGTTGGTTCACACTACCATTTCTTTGAAACTAATGCCTTTTTAGATTTTGACAGAGAAAAAGCTTATGGTCAAAGATTAAATATCCTAAGTGGAACTTCTGTTAGATTTGAACCAGGAAGTAAAAAAGAGATTGAAGTAGTACCTTTTAATGGGAAAAGATATATTGCAGGATTTAATGGTCTTGTAAATGGTTACCTTGATGAAAAAGAGACTAAAGAAAAAGCTATGAAAAACCTTGAAGAGTTTATAGGGAGTAGAGTATGAAGATAAGTAAAACAAAATATGCCTCAATGTATGGACCAACAACTGGTGATAGATTTAGATTAGCTGATACCTCTTTAGTAGCAAAAATTGAAAAAGACTACACTACCTATGGTGAAGAATCAAAATTTGGTGGTGGTAAAACCATTAGGGATGGGATGAGTCAATCACCCCTTGCTGTGGAAACTGCTGATTTGATTATCACAAATGCTGTAATTATTGATTATACAGGTATTTACAAAGCTGATATTGGAATCAAAGATGGAAAAATTTCAGCCATAGGGAAATCTGGAAATCCATACAACACTGATGGTATCACTGAGGGTTTAGAGATAGGTGCAAATACAGAGATTCTATCTGCAGAGGGGAAAATTATAACTGCTGGGGGAATAGATTCACACATTCACTTTATAAGTCCAGGTCAAATAGATGAAGCCTTAGCAAGTGGAGTAACCACTATGATTGGTGGGGGAACTGGTCCAAATACAGGAACAAATGCTACAACTTGTACTCCAGGTGAATTTAATATCCATAAAATGATTGAATCTGTTGATGATTTACCACTAAATTTTGGTTTTATGGGGAAAGGAAATAGTTCAAACTATGAGGCTTTAAAGGTTCAAATAGAAGCTGGAGCCATGGGATTAAAACTTCATGAAGACTGGGGAACAACTCCAAACGCTATTGATACTTGCCTAAAAGTTGCAGATGATTTTGATGTACAAGTTGCAATTCATACTGATACACTTAATGAATCAGGATTTGTAGATAATACAGTTAATGCCTTTGGTGGAAGAACTATTCACACTTTCCACTCTGAAGGTGCTGGAGGTGGTCACGCACCTGATATTATGAAAGTTGCAGGTTTAGAGAATATCTTACCATCAAGTACAAACCCAACTTTACCATATACAAAAAACACTATTGAAGAGCACCTTGATATGCTTATGGTTTGTCACCATTTAAGTGCAAAAATTCCTGAAGATGTAAGTTTTGCAGAAAGTAGAATTAGAGGTAAAACTATTGCCGCTGAAGATGTGTTACACGACATTGGAGCAATATCTATTACAAGTAGTGATTCTCAGGCCATGGGAAGAGTAGGTGAAGTTATCACAAGAACTTGGCAAGTTGCAGACTCTATGAAAAAACAAAGGGGCGCTTTAGCAGGTGATAATGAAAAAGCAGATAATGAAAGAATCAAAAGATTTATAGCAAAATACACTATAAA
Organism: Halarcobacter sp.; assembly: GCF_963676935.1. NCBI lineage: Bacteria > Pseudomonadati > Campylobacterota > Epsilonproteobacteria > Campylobacterales > Arcobacteraceae > Halarcobacter > Halarcobacter sp. The sequence continues at coordinate 3,002,059 of NZ_OY781470.1, read as the reverse complement.
CCCAGCTATTGCTTGTGGTATTGATGAGCATGTGGGAAGTGTTGAAATTGGTAAAATGGCTGATTTAGTCCTTTGGACACCTGCATTTTTTGGTGTTAAACCAGAACTTATTATAAAAGGTGGATTTATAGCATTAGCTATGATGGGGGATTCAAATGCTTCTATTCCAACCCCTGAACCAAATATGTATAGACCTATGTTTGGAAGTTTAGGGAAAGCTGCTGCAAACACTAGTGCTATTTTTGTTTCCCATTTAGCAATTGATAAAGGTTTAGAGGAACAATTAGATACTAAAAAAGTTATGTTACCAGTTAAAAATACTAGAAATATTGGTAAAAAAGATATGAAGTTAAATAACTTTATTGGGGATATTGAAGTTGACCCAGAAACTTATGATGTAAAAGTTAATGGTGAGATTATAGAATCATCTTTCCAAGAAGAGTTACCAATGGCTAAGAAATATTTCTTATTCTAATAGAACAAGAAGTTGTTCTATTAAAAGTTTTTAAAGAGAGTGCGAGCACAAGGCTTCATTAAATTATAGGTCCCTTAAAGATGGGACATTTTTAAGGATAGATGAATGATAAAAAAAGTAATAGAGATTAAAAGAGATATTGAAGTACAAGATAGTGTACTTTTAGACTGGTTTGATATGCAAAAACCAAACCTATGTGCAGTTACAAAAGAGGGTGTTGAGTTTATAGTAAAAGCTAAATACACGCACCTTCATGAAAATGACATTTTAGTTTGTGAAGATGGATATAAAATAAAAGTTTCTAAATCTGAAGATAATATTTATATTCTTACCTTTAGTGACCATATTACATTTGCAAGAATTGCTTATGAGATAGGAAATAGACACCAACCTATTTGTATAGAGGATTACAAAATCACTATTTTAGAAGATATCTCTACAGCTGATATTATAAAAGCTTGTGAGTCTATTGATAAGGTAGAGATTAAAAAAACAAAAGCTATTTTCAAACCAAATGGAAATGCACACCACAGTCACTAAGATGAACACCAAAGCATTAAGTAGATTTATACAGCTACTTGATGGAATCTTTCCATCGGGAGCTTTTGTTCACTCTTTTGGACTTGAACCTCATGTGGTTTTAGGTTTTATAAATGATAAAAATAGTTTAAAAATATTTTTAAAAAATATCATCGAAGATCAATACCAAAAGATGGAATTTACTATTGTAAAAAAGGTATTTACTCTACTTAAAGAAGATAAACTAAAACACCTTTTAAAAGAGGATAAAAAGTTTGCTTCTATGTTAAGTTTTGAGTGGGCAAAAGCTTCAAAGGATTTAGGAGAGAACTATTTAAAACATATAGATTTTGATATAAAAAATAGTATTGTAAAAGAGTATTTTAAAAAAGTTCAAAACAAAGAAACATATGGAAACGAACTATTTATTTTAAGTTCTTATGCCTATGAATTAGGACTTGATGAAGATACATTTTTACTACTTTGGGCTAAAAAGAGTTTAATCAATATAGCAAGTGCAAGTTTAAAAATCTCAAGAATAAAACCCTCAGAGATTCAACAAATTTTATTTAGTTTTGATGGAGTTTTAGAAGAAAAAATAAAGCAAAGTTCTACAAAAGTAAGCAATTTTAATCCTCTGTTTGAAGAGGTTATTTTTAGCCACTTAAACCTAGAACCAAAAATGTTTACAACATAAAAGGAATAATTTAATGTCGATAAAAATAGGAATAGCAGGACCAGTTGGAAGTGGGAAAACATCTATTATAGAAAAATTAACAAATATTCTAAAAAATAAATACACTTTAGGAATTGTTACAAACGATATATACACAACAGAAGATGCAAACTACTTAAAAGAGAAACTTGATATAAATAATGAGCAAATCATAGGTGTAGAAACTGGTGGTTGTCCACACACAGCAATTAGAGATGATATTTCCATGAATCAAAAAGCAGTTGAAGAGTTAGAAGAGAAGTTCAACCCTGATATTATATTTGTAGAGAGTGGTGGAGATAATTTAAGTGCAACCTTCTCATATGAATTAATCGATTATTACCTTTATGTTATAGATGTGGCTCAAGGTGGAGATATCCCTAGAAAAAAAGGGGCAGGACTTCTTTTCTCAGATCTTTTAGTTATAAATAAAACAGATCTTTGCCCTTATGTAAATGTTGATTTAGAGCAAATGAAAGAGGATGTTAAGAACAATAGAAAAAATAAACCAAGCCTTTTTCTAACAAACAAAGATGAAGAAAGCTTCAATAGACTAAAAGAGTGGATAGAGGCTTTATTATAAAGTAACAAGAGTCAAAAATAGATATCTTGAAAACTTTGAAATGGCAACTAAAAGTAAAAATTTTTTAAAATCATACTTTAAAATCCCAGCTATAAAAGTAATAGGGTCTCCAATAATTGGAGCCCAAGCTAAAAGAAGTGTTACCCCACCATATTTTGAAAAAAACTTTATATATTTATCAATTTTTTCCCTTTTAAGTAAGTTCTTTCTTTCTAAAAACTCTTCCCCTTTTAAGCCTAAGAAGTAGTTTACTACTGAACCTAAGGTGTTTCCTAAGGTTGCAAAGAAAAGAAGATAATAGATATTGTAGCCTTGTAAAATATCATAAATTAGTACTGCCTCACTTCCAAAAGGAAAAAATGTAGCAGATAAAAAAGCAGAGAAAAACAGAGTCATATAGACCATAAAATACCTTTTTTAAAAGTAAATATTCTATTTATTTAAACTTTAAGTTTCTTTAAGATAGAATTACAACCTTTTAAAGAATAGCACAAAGAGTATCTAGATACTTTTTGTGCTCTTCTTTAGCCCCTTACAATCGTTTTTAGAGACAAAGCCCCAGGATGGGAACATAGCAAGGCACCTCTATTTATGGTGTGTTTGGGTACCTGGAGAAGAGTGCTTTTATGCACTTCTTTTCAAATCAAATCAGAAAAATCCTCATTTAAAATCAAAAGTTTTTTATCTTTTTTATTATAAATAAATCTTTCATCTTGGTTTTTTATAGCTTTTAGAATAATAAGTTTAATATCTTCAGATGTTTTATTATGTTTTTTCATAAATACTGAAAAATTTTGTAGTGTAATAAATTTTTCTTTTTGTATATTTTGTTTATATGTATTTTGAGCTTGCTGTTGATTAAATTCTAATTGAGGCTTATATATTGAACGCATCTCATTAAAAGCACTTTGTAGTAGCTCTATTTCTCTATTAAAAACTCCAATAATTCTTTTTTGATTTTTTTCAAGTCTAATAATCTCTGAACCATACTGTTTTTTCATCCATTTAATAGATTTTTTCAATATTTCTATTTGTTCATCTTTTGCTTTTACTATCTCTTTTATAGTTTCATTTGGAATAAACTCTTTAAGTTCAATAGTTGGTTCTTCTTTTAGTTTGGGTTCTTGGGATTCATTAATATAAACGTATGTTTTACCAGATTTTTTTAAAGATTTTAATTGTTTTTTTCTTATTCTATAGTGTACTCCTTGGAGAGATAATCCAAGTATTTCAGCAGCTTGTGCAGTAGTTACCAATCTCTCCAAAGAAAATCCTTACATTTTGTCACTATCTATTTCAATTACAGTATGCACATTTCCACGTGGTTTAAAGTCAGCTATAACTTTCATATATCTAGGTTTTAACTTCTCATAAAGTGTATCAAATATCTCATTTGCAACATTTTCATGAGAAACTTCTCTATACATAAATGTATTTATATATATTTTAAGTGCTTTTAACTCAATTACTAGTTTTTCTGGGATATATTCCAATTTGATAGTTGCAAAATCAGGGTATCCACTTCTTGGACATTTTGCCATAAACTCTGGAAGTTCTATATTTATTGTATAGCTTTTTTCATTTGTATTTGGCCAAAAATTTTCTTCATTGTTAATATCAAAATCAACAATCTCTTTTTCACCATATTTCATTATTATAAATCCTCTTTATGTTATTTTTTCATTAAAGATATTATTTTATCCAAAATTCACTTACAGATTTTATTATACTATTTTTATATCAATAATGTATCATAGTAAAATAAAATTGAGTATAAGTATTTATTATAGTATACTCATAAAAACTTTATTAGGAGTTATTTATGAAAACTGTATATGATTTATTAATTGTAGGTGGTGGACCAGGAGGTATAGGAACAGCAGTTGAAGCAGCAGTTCATGGAATCGAAAATATTTTGCTTATTGACAAAGCAGACAATCATTCTAGTACTATAAGAAAATTTTATAAAGATAATAAGCGTGTTGATAAGGATTGGAAGGGGCAAACTATTAATATTGAAGGAAATATTCCTTTTATGGATGGGACAAAAGAAACCACTCTTGATTTTTTTGACAAACTCTTAGATGAAGAAAAAATTGATACTGCTTTTAATACTGAAGTTGAAAATATCATAAAAAACGAAGATAATGACTTATTTATGGTAACCACTGCAACAAAAGGTTTTAAAGCAAAAGCAGTTGTGATAACTATTGGTAAAATGGGAAAACCAAATAAACCTGTATATAAAATCCCACCATCTATAAAAGAGTTTGTAAACTTTAATTTAGATAAATGTAATGAGGGTGAAAAAATACTTGTAGTTGGTGGAGGAAACAGTGCTGCTGAATATGCCTATGAACTAGCAGACGAAGGAAATATAGTAACTTTAGTTTATAGAAAAGATGAGTTTACAAGATTAAACCCAGAAAATGAAGATATTCTTTACCAATATAATGGTCAAGAGAAACTAAGGCTTAGAATGGATACAGACATTTTATCTTTAGAAAATGAACATGGGAAAGTAAAAGTAAATTTTAATGATGGCTACTATACTATTTATGATAGAATTGTTTATGCAATAGGTGGAACAGCTCCTATTGACTTTCTAAAAAAAGTGGGAATAGAAGTGGACGAAAAGGGTAAACCTATTTACAATGAACATTACGAAACAAATATTCAAGGTTTGTATGTAGCTGGAGATATTGCTTTTAATACAGGTGGTTCAATAGCAGCTGCACTTAATCATGGTTATCATATAGTAAACTCTTATTTACAAAAAAGTGGGAAAATCTATTCACATACTCAAAAAGTTGAAGAGTTTTTTGAAAACAACCCGCAATTCAAGGCATAAATTATGGAAGAAAAGCTTTCATCACTAAAGCTTTTTTTCTTAATAGTTATTACACTATTTTTCTTTTCAACCAGCTCTTTATTAGCAAGAGCTGCCTTACTTAATAATAATATTGATGCCTATAGTTTTACTTTTTTTAGATTATTATTTGGAACTATTACTTTATTTATTATCTTTTTTTTCAAAAATAAAACAATCGATTTAAAACTAAAGAGCAATTGGTTTAGCTCTAGTTTTTTATTTATTTATGCCTTAACATTTTCATATGCATATATTAATTTGGATGCAGGGATAGGAACTTTAATACTTTTCGCAGTAGTACAACTACTTATAATGCTTGTTGCTATTATAAAAAAAGAAGTAATAACAAAACAAAAACTGCTTGGTCTAAGTTTTGCTTTTATGGGACTTATTTATTTATTATTACCGGATGAAAAACTAAATATTTCTATATTTCATGCAATACTAATGATAGTATCAGGTATAGCCTGGGCATTTTATACAATACTTGGTAAAAATACAAAAACTGCGTTAACACATACAAGTGACAATTTTTTAAAGGCTACATTTATTAGTATTGTTTATTATCTTATATTTGTTGAAAGTATTAATTTTAATTTCTATGGAGTTTTTTTGGCATTTCTTTCTGGTGGAATAACTTCCTCAATAGGTTATTTGATGTGGTATTATATATTACCTAAAATTACAATGGTAACATCTGGTATTGTTCAATTAATAGTTCCACCACTATCAATCTTTTTAAGTGTATTTATTTTAGATGAACTATTTACTTTTAAACTGTTTTTATCAACAGATTTAATACTGTTTGGAATAGCTATTGCTATACTAAACTCAAAAAGTAAGTGATGCGTTAGTTATTTTCTCACATCCAGTACAAATTAAATCTCTTTCATCTTTTAAACAATCAACACAAGCAGTAATTATAGTATCACAGAAATCTCTTTTCAATTCACATTTTGGATTTTTTGATGCTATATAACTAACATTTAATACAGGATCCAAAGCAAGATTATTTGCTATTTTTGAGTCAATATTAATATTTTTTGCAACAGCTCTTCTAACATTCATTGATGGTGATTTATGTAATATCCATAACTCTTTAAGGTCATTACTTACTGTTGCTCTTTCAAGCTGATGATCTCTTGTATTTTCATGCATTGTCATCTTTTTTCCTTAAAATTTAATAATTAATTTTATTCTTACTGAACTTATGTTCAGTTTAAAAAATAATACATTTTGGTAACAAATCATAAATTTAACTTAAATTTATATAGTAATATTAAAATATAAAACACTTTAATCTTTATAGATATAATATTAATAAAAAGGATAATCAATGCCACATTTACAATTTGAAATTAACAAAAAAATTGAAAATAGTATAAAAGAGCAATTTATAATAGATATTCAGAATACATTTGCAGAAGTTATGAACACAAAAACTGACCATATAGCTATTTCAATTAGAGAATATGACAAGTATTCTATATCTATAGGACGAGCTAACAATTTAGATAATATTTGTCTAATGAATCTTGATATCAGAGAAGGTAGAACTGTAGAACAAAGAAGAGAATTAGCTTTAAGATTTATGAGTATAGTTAATACACTATTAAAAATAGAAAATAAAAATCAATATATTACTTTTACAGAACATAAAGGGGAAGATTTTCATTTAATAGAAAAATATTTATCAGAATGGAAAATAGGAGAAGACCCTCTTGTATAACAATTAGAAACTGTAACTTTAAGTAAAATAATAAAAAAATTTATCTAGTTAGGATATATTAAAATAAACTTTAAATGAAATTCTAATATTATAATGAAACTTATTGTAAAGGAATTAAATGAGAAATTCGGAAAATCTTGTATTATATAATTCTTTTAATACTAAGATTAATGAATTTATTAAATCTCCTACAGAATATAGTTTTGATTTAAAATCTCGTTTTCTAAGACAAATATACAATGAAAAGAACTGTTTTATTATTTGGTTTTTTATCTCCCTTTTTATAAATCTAATATTTTTTTTAATATTTTTTAAATCAACAAATAAAATTGATTCAGCGTCACTATTTGCTATTTTTTCTTTATTAATAACTGTACTTGCAAGAAATAATACTGTAAATTTTATACTATTTGAAACTATAGGAGCAAGAGGGAAATATTATGTATTTCATCAACTTTCAAACTCAATTGGATATTTACATAAAATAATGGCCGTATCTGCTTTAGTATGGTTTACTGTACATTTATGTTATGCACTAGACAAGGTAGCACCTGAATATCTTTCAATTGGAATTAACCTTTTAATTTTATTTATGATTATAATAGGAACTTCTTTAGCATTTTTTAGAAGAAAATATCATAATACCTTTGAAAATATACATCGATATTTTGGTTATATTGCTATATTTTTACTAACAATTTATTATTTACAAATAAACTTTGCATTAGGAAATAATCTTTCACAAATATTATATAAGCCTCAATCTCTTTTAATATGCATAATAGTTTTATTACTAATTACTCCTTGGATAGGTACAAAAAAGATATATCCAAAAATAGTTCACACTGCACCCCATGTAATAGGGATACAAATTTCTGGAAAACCATCATTTGGTACTTATTCAAAAATAACCTTAGCAAATGGTTATTACCATCCATTTGGAGATTCTATGATAAATTTTAGTGATTTAAAAAATAGAACCTTATATATAACTCCCGCTGGAGATAGAACAAAGAAAATCGTTAAAGATCTAAACAAAGGGCAACATACCCTAAACAAGTGCATTATTAAAAAACAAAGAAACAGAGGTTTTATGTACAATCATAGCGTTTATGACCATGTACTAATAGTTGTAACAGGTGGTGGTATTGCTCCAATTATTCCTTGTATGGTATTAAATAAAAAAACAAAAATGGATGTAATATGGATTGGAAGAGCACAAGATAAAGAGTTTACAACAGAATTATTATCAAAACTTACTCAAAGTATCTCAAATCATGAGATTGGTTTACATATATTGGATACTACAAGTAATGAATTAAAAAATTTTAAAACAGCAAATTATATTAATTTAGCACTAAAAGCAGTTAAACACTATAAACCTGAAGTTGTGTTTATAATGTCTAACCAAAAATTTACTATAGATATGACATATGCATTAAAAAAACAAGGGGTAAAAACTTATGGAGCAAATTTTGACTCCTAGTTTTTCATTTAAAAGATATATAAATATTAATCACAATATAATTGCATATGGAAGAAAAAATATTTACAAAAATTTTTACAGATGAAAACTTACCCTATTTAGAACTTCGATACTCAAATAATACAAAACACTATAAAAAACACATACATGATACCTTGTCAATTGGTATAAATATAAAAGGTAAAACTGTATACACAAATAAAGATAGAATTTATGATTTTGATATTGGGATGATAGCTTTAGTAAATCCGAATGAGATTCATTCATGTAATCCCATAGATAAAACCCCAAATCTTTATTATATGCTCTATTTAGATCAAAACTGGTGTTTTGGTATTCAAAAAACTATTTGTGAAGATATAGAAGAGTTTATACCCTTTAAAAAAGAGTTTTTAGATGATATGAGCACCTATGAAGAGTTTAAAACTTTGTGTAAAACAATTTTTAGTGAAATCACATACCAAGAAAAAGAGGAAGAGTTAATTCTTTTTTTTACAAAACTTTTTAAAAGCTATTTAAAAGATTTTCATAAAAAACCTACTAATGAAGATGATATGAAGTTTAAAAAGATACAAGAGTATATTCAAAAAAACTATAAAAAGAATATCTCATTAGATGAATTATCAAACGAATTTCAATTAAACCAGTTTTATATTATTAAACTATTTAAAAACAAACTAAATATGACACCCCATGCTTATTTAATAAATTTAAAAATAAACAAAGCAAAAGAGTATTTAAAAGAGGGTAATAGTTTAGTAGATACAGCTTTAGAGTGTGGATTTGCAGACCAAAGTCATTTCCATAGAAATTTTTTAAAAATAGTTGCAACTACACCAAATCAATATAAACTCAATTTTGTACAAGATTAAAATAAAAATATAATCTATAATTCCCTTTAAAATAAGGGGATTTATGGATAATTATTTAATGGGTTTTTTAGCCCTTGCACTTGCACACTTTATGGCCTTGTTAAGTCCAGGAGTTGATTTTTTTATCATTCTATCAAACTCTTCAAAATATGGAAGAGTAAGTGGCATTGTCACATCTGCTGGAATTGCAATAGCAAATTTAGTATATATTTTACTTGCATTATTTGGAATAACTCTTATAAAAAACAATGAATTGATTTTTATGATAATAAAGATTCTTGGGTCTATTTATCTTTTATATATTGGGTTATTACTACTTAAATCTAAAAAAAGAAAACTTTTTGAAGAAAAGATTGAAAAGAAAAAAAATAAAAAAGATATTCTAAAATACTTTTCTATGGGATTTTTTTCTGCCATATTAAATCCAAAAAATTCAATATTTTATTTTACAATGTTTTCAATCTCTATTCAAAATAGTACGCCATTTTTTGTTCAAACATTTTATGCAGCTTGGATGTTTTTTGCTGTACTTTTTTGGGATATATTTATTGTTTATCTAGTTACAAATAAAAAAAGTAAAAACTTTTTAGATAAATACTCAAATCATATTGAAAAAATATCTGGTTTAATCTTATTTTGTATTGGTACTTCAATACTAATAGGTACAATTATTTCTTAGAATGTGGACAATTGTTACAATCTAATTTTAATTCATCAACATCACATTTTACACATTGTGTCAAAATTTTTTCATCAAAAACTCTTTTTTGTGTTATATTAGGATTTAGTGAAGCTATATATGATACATTTAATACTGGATCAAAAAGTAATTTATTTGCAATAAATGCATCTATATTATTGTTTTTAGCTAAGGCTCTGCGAACATTCATATGCTCAGAATTAGAAAGTTTTCTAAGTGTATTTATATTGTCACTAGCTATTGCCACTTTTATTTGTTCAAAAATAGTCTTCTCATTTATACTCATAATAGACTCCTTTAAATAAATATATGCAAATATTATTCCAATAAATAAAAGTTCTAATCTAATAATCTTTTTCTTTTTTGTTCTAAATTAGATTTATAATAAATTTAACTATAATTCTAAAAAAGGGAAAGGAAGATTATGAGTATAGGATTTATAGGATTAGGTAATTTAGGAACTGCTATTGCAAAAAGACTTACAGACACAGGTGAAGAATTAACAATTTACAATAGAACAAAATCAAAAGTTGAACATTTAGGATATCCAATTGTTGATTCACCAAAAGAGCTAATTGAAAAATGTGACATAATATTTATATGTTTATTTGAATCAAGTGCAGTTGAAAATATATTTAAGATGGAAAATGGTTTATTAAGTGCTGATTTAACAGGAAAAACAATTATTGACTTGACTACAAATCATTACGAAAAAGTATTAGAGTTTCACAAACTTGTAGATGAAAAAGCTGGAGAGTATCTAGAATCACCAGTTTTTGGAAGTGTTGCACCTGCTTTACAAGGTTTAGTTACAATAGTTACATCTGGTAAAAAAGAAACTTTTGACTCTTGTAAACCACTATTAGAAAAAATTGGTAAAGAGATATTTTATCTTAAAGATGAAGGGAAAGCTTCAAAAATGAAACTTATCAATAATCTTTGCCTTGGTTCATTTATGGCTACAATTGCTGAATGTACTGCATTAGGTGAAGCTTGTGATATTGAAAAAAGTTCTCTACTTGAAATCTTAGGTGTAGGTGGTGGACAATCACTTGTATTAAAAGCAAAAACACAAAAACTTTTAGAAGAGGACTTTTCTGCACACTTCTCAAACAATGCAATCTACAAAGATTTACATACTCTTCAAGATTTAGCATATAGCTTAAATCAACCATTATTTACAGCTTCAGTTCCTAAAGAATTGTTTGGAAAAATGAAAAAAGATGGTAAAGGTGAAGAAGATTTCTGCTCAATTTACCAATTGTTTAAAGATTAAAACTTATGTTAAAAGGTTTGATAACACTACTAATCTTCCAATTTCTTGGGGGATGTGTAGTTAAATTTTTTGATTTAATTGTACCAGGTCCAGTTGTAGGAATGGTATTTCTTTTATTTTTTCTTATGATTAGAAAAGGAAGTTTTCATTCACTTGATAATGCAGCATTTTTACATTTAAGATATCTACCACTTTTATTTATTCCTGCGGCAATGGGGATTATTACACAAGTAGACACTATTTCAAAAGAGTTTTGGGCAATTGTAGTTTCCCTATTTTTTGGAACACTTATTGCCCTTGCATTTAGTGCAAAATTAATAGATATTTTAACTATAAGAAAAGAGAATAAAAATGAATTATGATGCATTAGTGGAATATATCACTTCAACTCCTCTTACTTGGTTAATCTTTACACTTGGCTCATATAAATTAGGAATAATAATCTATGAAAAAGCAAATAAACATACTTTGCTACAACCAATTGTAATAGCATATATTTTAATTATGAGTGCTGTTTTAATAACAGGAACTTCCTATAAAGAGTATTTTAAATCTGTAGAGATAATACATTTCTTTTTAGGACCAGCAACTGTTGCTTTAGCTTTACCTCTATACAAAAATTTAAAATATATAAAATCACTTTTTTTCCCTATAGTAATTACTCTTTTTGTAGCTGGAACATTTTCTGTATTTATAGCACTTATATTACTTTGGTCTTTAGATGCAAGCTTAAGTACAATGTTATCAATGACAACAAAATCTATAACTGCACCAATTGCAATAATTACTTCAGAACAAATAGGAGCAATTCCATCTTTAGCGGTTGGATTTGTGATTATTACAGGTATTATTGGAGCACTTTTTGGAAGTTTAGTTTTTAAAGTGATGAAAATAAAACACGATACTTCAAAAGGTTTTGCATTAGGTTTAATCTCTCATGGAATAGGTACAGCAAGAGCTGTAGAAATGGGAGAAAAGACAGCAGCCTTCGGAGCACTTGCTATGGGTCTTTGTGGAATATTTACAGCTATTTTATTACCCATTGTAATAGGATTTCTAAACTAATATATTTTTATATTAGTTTAGTTATATTTTGTAAATATAATTAGAAATCTCTATTAAATTTCCATCTGGATCTCTTAGATAAATAGAATTAATCTCACCCATTGCTCCTGTTCTTTTTACAGGCCCTTCAATAACTTCTATTTTGTTATCTTCAATATGCTTTTTAAACTCTTCTACACTAGTTTCAGTGATAAAACACAAATCAGAACTTCCCTCTTTAACATTTTGTGCTTTTGGCTCAAATTCGTTTCCTAGTTGGTGTAGGTTTATTTTCTGATGACCAAATTTTAAAGCAACTCTTGTTTCTTTAAAAATCTCTTTTTCCATACCTAAAATATTTGTATAAAACTCTACAGTTTTATCGATATCTTTTACAGTTAGAACCAAATGGTCTAAAGATTTAATTTTAAACATAAAATCTCCTTTTTTATTTTCTAATTACATCATATATATCAGTTCTTCTATCTTTTAGATTATTTACACTTCCTATATTATGTAATTCATTTAAAAGTTCTAAGTCTACATCAGCTATTAATATCATTTCAGTATTTGGTGTTGACTCTGCTTTGATACCATTTGCAGGAAAGGCAAAGTCACAGGGTGTAAATACTGCTGATTGGGCATATTGAATATCCATATTAGCAACTTTAGGAAGATTTCCTACGCAACCTGCAATTGCCACATAACACTCATTTTCTACTGCCCTTGCTTGAGCACAAACTCTAACTCTTGAGTATCCATTTTGAGTATCTGTTAAAAATGGTACAAATAAAATATTCATCCCATCTTGGGCAAGTATTCTACTTAACTCTGGGAACTCTGAATCATAACAAATCAATACACCAATTTTTCCACAATCCGTATCAAAAGTTCTAATCTCATTTGAACCTTTTAGACCCCAAACTTTTTCCTCATCTGGAGTTACATGAATTTTTGAGTATTTTTCAACCGTACCATCTCTTTTACATAAAAATCCAACATTATATAAAACCCCATCAACAAGTTGTGGCATACTTCCTGTTATGATATTTATATTATAAGATATTGCTAATTTTGAGAACTCCTCTTCAAACTTTGGAGTAAATTCTGCTAGTTTTCTAATTGCATCTGCTTCACTTAGATGGTTATATTTTGCCATTAAAGGAGCATTGAAAAACTCAGGGAATAGGGCAAAATCACTTCTATATGAGGAGATAGAGTTTACAAAATATTCTGCTTGTTCTAAAACCTCCTCTATATCATTATAAGGTCTTACTTGCCATTGAATAAGTCCTAATCTAATAACTGTTTTTTCAGACATTGGCTCTTTTGTAGGTTTTGAGTAATAGATATTATCCCATCTTAAAAGACAAGCATAGTCTTTACTATGAATATCCCCTTCAAGATAGTTTTTTATAACCCTTTTTACATAAAAATCATTTGACAATTGGAAATTTAAAACTGGGTCATAAATCTCTCTTGATTTTACTTTTTGAATATACTCTTTTGGGGATATTTTATCTGCATATTTAGAATAATTTGGAATTCTACCACCAAAAATAATACCTTTTAGGTTTTTCTCTTCACAAAGCTCTTTTCTAAACTCATAAAGTCTTCTTCCAAGTCTTAAGCCTCTATATTTTTTATTTATAAAAATATCAACACCATAAAGTAGATTTCCCTTATCATCATGGGTATCAAAAGTATAATTTCCAGTAATCTCTTTATAACTATGGCTATCATCAAATTTACTGTAATCAACAATAATACTTAAGGCAAAACCCGCTAATTCATCATTTATTTTGATTCCAGCTTGACCATCTGGAAACTTTTCTATTAAAGAATAGAACTCCTCTTGTGTCCATACAGAATCATCAAGATATCTATACTCATCTTCCATAAGTTTTACAATATCTTCATGGTCTTCTTTTGTTAAATATACTAATTCTATTTTATCTATTGGTTCTTGTTCATTCATAAAAACACCTTTTTTCAAAAGTTAATATTATAACTATTTTATCTCTTATTTTATAAATTATATAACAACTTTTTTATATTTGGGAATAAACAGTTAAAAAAGCTTGCTCTTGATATTTCATAAGTTTTTCTGGATATTCAATGATATTTTTTTTCTCAAAAGATGAGATTGATTGTGCTGAGATTAATTCAACCTCACATAAGGGATTTAATTGTATTAAACCTTCCATTTTAAAGGTAACGGCCCCACCTGCAAAATTTCCCTTTTTTGCTCTTTTTTTTATATATACTTTTTCAATATTGTTTTTTTCTAAAAAAACTAAGAACTCATTACAAAATTTTCTAATATCATCTTGTTTTTCATCATCTTCTAAAACTATTTTTTTTATTTTTAAATCTATAAACTCATTTTCTTTTATAACTGCTAATATTAATTGATTACTTTTTAATTCTATTCCACAAATATTCAAAATACTTCCTTTAAAATTTTAGAAAGTATATACTAATAAAAAAATTTAATTGGATTTAATTACAAATTGTAAGAGATTTATTTTTTGTTTTTTTGTTTTAAAGGTAAGATGATTTTAAAATGGGCTCCAATATACTCTTTTTCTTCATAAATAAATTTTTTATTTTGAAGTTCAAGTTTTCCATCCATATGTTTTTCTACTATTTCTCTAGACATATATAGACCTATACCTGTACCTTTCTCTTTACCTTTAGTTGTAAAATATGGTTCAAATATTTTATCCATAATATGTGCAGGAATTCCTCCTCCACTGTCTTTAACAGAAAAAATTGCATTATTTTTATCTTTATAAATAGATATAAACATTAGTCTATTCTCTTTATTTTTTTCAACAAGGGCATCTTTTGTATTATTCAAAAGATTCATTATTACTTGAGTAAATTCGTTTTCGTATCCTAATACATTTACATCTTCAAGTCTTTGAGTAACTTTTATATTTAATACACTAAATTTAGTATTTAAAAGTTTTAGTGATTTTTCATAACACTCTTTTAAATTAAATAACTCTTTATTTCTATTTGGATTAAAATAATTTCTAAAATCTTCAATTGTTTGAGATAAATATTTAACAGTATCTCCAATTTTCTCTAAATCAGCAACTTCATCCTCTTTTGGTATCTCCATACCCATATCTTTTCTTAATAAAAGTCCACTTGATGTTGTAGAGATGATAGATAAAGGTTGTCTCCATTGATGAGCAATATTCTCAAGCATTTGCCCCATAGAAGCCATTTTTGATTTTTGTATTAACAACTCTTCTTTTAATTTTAACTCTGCTTCTGCTCTTTTTTGTAAGGTTATATCGCTAAAAGAACTTACATAATATAAAACTTCATTGTTATCATCTATTATTGAATGGATAATTAATAACTCATTTACAACTGTGCCATCTTTATGTTTATTATTAATTTCACCCATCCAAAAATGATTTAATTGTAAAGATTTGTACATTTTCTTATAAAACTCTTCACCATGCATACCTGATTTAAGTATGCTTGGAGTTTTTCCTTCTGCTTCTTTAGCAGTATATCCAGTAATATTTGTAAAGGCTTTATTAACTTTTAATATTTTTTGATGTTTATCTGTAATAACCATTCCATTTTGTGTATCAAAAGCCGCAGCAGCTATTTGAAGTTCCAATTTAGCTTTTTCCAGTCTATCTAACATAATATTTACTTCATTATATAGCTTACCAAATTCATTATTTTCGCTAGTATGAATCTCTTTATTTAAAGAGTGTGAAAAATCAACATTTTCCAAAAATGTCACAAGTTTTAAAATAGGTTTGGTAAATCTTCTTGCAGAAAGAGTTGCCAAAATATAAGAAAAAATCAACATTATTAATAAAATAGTTAAAATTGAATAAATATCTTTTTTTATCACATCATAAATTGATTTAATTGAAAACTTAAATTGAATATATCCTAAATGGTTATTTTGATAATTTGCATCTACATATAATTTTAAAAATTGTTTATCTACTGTAGTATTTCTATTTTCCATATTAGGTAATTTATCAACTACAAAACTTTTTCCATTTTGCGAATATTGTAAAATGGGAGTATTATCTAATTTATATAATACCATTGAATCTAAATTTTTAAATGATTTTAATTTTGTAGTAATATCGGCTGCAACTGATATATCATTTAACAATACTAGTTTTGCAATATCTTGTCCTAATACTAAAGCTACAGATTTTGAAAGTTTTAATACATTGTTATATTGGTTAGTCATATACCAGTATACAAAACTACTATACCCTATTAAAGCAGTTAAAATTGTAACTGAAACAATTATTGATGTTAGTCGTTTTTTAATAGAGCCTTTATATTGCATATTTTAACTACTTTGATGGATTTTCAATAGGAACTTCTTTATCATTCCCCCATTCAAGCCAAGAACCGTCATAAACAGATACATTGTAACCCAATTCTTGAAGTACAATATAGTTTAACGCAGCTTCTGCACCACCATCACAATATAGAATTATCTCTTTATCTTTTGAAACATCTTTATAAACCTCTTTTAATTGGTCTAAATCCTTCATTGCATTACCATTTTCTGTTACTTGATAGTTTTGTGTACAAGCATAATTTTTAGCAGTTGGAATATGACCAAATCTTTTTGCTAAAGACTCTTTCCCTTCATAATGAGACCTTTTTCTACCATCAATAATAGTTTTTTTACCAATTGCTAAAAGAGTACTAAGTTTAGTTTGGATTTTTTCATTGTCAACTCTAGGAATAAACTCTTTCTTTTTTGGTTTATATTCATCATTTGAAATAGTAAACTCTTTTTCTATAAGTGGTCCATAAGCAACTTTTAAAAGACCAACCTCGTCATGTCCTAATGTTTCCAATATCCAATAAAATCTTGCAGCCCAAATAAAATCACCATTGTCATAAGCAACTACTTTACTTGTACTATCTATACCTGCGTTACTCATTAAATTTCTTAAAAAATCAAGTTTTGGCATCATGAATTTTTCATCAAATAAAGATTTTAATCCTGGGATATTTACTGCATTTTTAATATGCCCTTTTAGATATTCCTCTTTATCCCTTAAATCAACAATTACTAAATTTGGATTATTATAATTTGTTTTTAACCAATTTACACTGACAATTGCAGGAATTTCTTCATTTGTTTTTAATTCAGATGAAAATAATTGAGTCAAAAAAAGACATAAAACTAAAAAATATTTTAAAAAATTCATTTAATTCCCTTATTATAATAAAATTTTATCATAAAAAATATTTTAAAATAATGAATATATAATTATATCTTCATCATTTTTTTTCTAATTACTCTTTCTATCTCTTTTTTAATATTTAAAGATGATCTTGAAACATTGTTACTATAGGGTATTGATGTTACAACTTTATTACATTTATCACAAATAAAATCTAATTTTTGAAGTTTTAAATTATTTTCATTATATAAATTATCATAATACAATTCTTCATCACAAATTGGACAAAAACATTGTAAATTAACTATTTTATCCCTTGACCATTCCCATTTCCATTTAACATTATAAATAATATCTTCTTTATAATCTGATCTATTTTTTCTTATTTCAACAATTAATGTATAAATTAACACAGGAGAAACAAGTACTAATATATCTATCCATAAAGGATACTTTTCTAAATATTTAGTATAAAAATTTTTTAAACTATTTTCAACTGAAAAAAAATAATCAGAAATACTAAATGGCAATAATATAATTGTAATAAGTATTATTACACCTAAAATTATCTTAGCTTCATAAGATAAAAATTTTTTGTTTTTCATAAATCTCCAAATATATTGAGAATATTTGATAGGAAAGTAAAAAAGAGGAGATAACCTCTTTTTTATTTATACATCTAAGTGTTCTACGTCTTTTGCGTGCTCTTCTATGTAGTTTCTTCTAGGCTCTACTTCATCACCCATAAATAGTGTAAATGTATCACTTGCAATTTCTGCATCTTCTATATTTACTCTTAAAAGTCTTCTATCTTCAGGTGTCATTGTTGTTTCCCAAAGTTGTTCAGGGTTCATCTCACCAAGACCTTTATATCTTTGAATATAAGCACCTTTTTTAGCTAAACCTTCAATATCTTCAAGAACTTCAACTAAATCTCTACCTTCAAACATTGAAATATCTCTTTCAACAAGTTTAGAAAAGATATAAGTTGCTTCACTAAAATATGGTGAAGCAAATAACTCATCATCAATAACAAGCTCTTCTAAACCTTCATTTGTTTGTACAAATAATTGAATATACTCTTCTGTAATTGTTTTAGTTAAGATATTGTAACCTTTTTCTTCAATAAAGTTTTTAACTACCTCATAAAGCTCTTTTTGCTCTAGTTTAACTAAATCTGGATTTTCAACAAGATGTTTTAATACTTCAATTAATGAGTATCTTTTTTCAAGTTGAAGTAGCATACCTCTATATCTAGAAACAGTTTTAAATAAATCGATTAAATCATTTACACCTAAACCATTAAATTCAAAACTTTCTGCACCATTTTCTATTAAGAAATTTGATAATGCTGTTTCATCTTTTAGATAAGTTTCATTTTTACCTTTTTTATATCTAAATAATGGTGGTTGTGCAATATATAAATAACCTTTTTCAATAATAGGTCTTAAAAATCTAAAGAAGAATGTTAATAGAAGTGTTTGAATATGGCTTCCATCAACGTCGGCATCTGTCATAATAATAACTTTATGATATCTGATTTTTTCTTCATCAAAATCTTCACCAATACCACAACCAAGTGCTGTAATCATATTTCTAATCTCATCAGATTTTAAAATCTTATCAAGTCTTGATTTTTCAACATTTAAAATCTTACCTTTAAGTGGTAAAATTGCTTGGTAAACTCTATCTCTACCTTGTTTTGCTGAACCACCTGCAGAATCCCCTTCCACCAGGTATAATTCCCTAACTTCAGGATCTTTACTTTGACACTCTGCAAGTTTCCCTGGAAGTGTACCAACAGTCATAGAATCTTTTTTTCTAGTTAAATCTCTAGCTTTTTTAGCTGCTTCTCTACCACGTGCTGCCATTAAAGCTTTATCCATCACAGCTTTAGCTTGTTGTGGATTTTCTTCAAAATATTTATCTAACATTTCAGAAGTCAATTTTTGACAAATAGGTTTAACATAAGATGAACCTAATTTACCTTTTGTTTGACCTTCAAATTGTGGTTCAGGAACTTTTACAGAAACAACAGCAATAAGACCTTCTCTTACATCATCACCAGTAATTTTAGTATCTTTTTCTCTAGCAGCTGCATTATTATTTACATATTTAACAATACTTCTTGTAAGTCCAGCTTTAAAACCAGCTTCATGAGTACCACCATCAATAGTTCTAATATTATTTACAAAAGATAAAGTTTTTTCTGTATATGTTGAGTTATACATTAAAGCAATATCAACTTCTACATCATCAACTTTATCTGAAAAAGCTACTGCATCAGAAACAGGAGTTTCTTTATTTAAATCTTCTGCAAATTGTTTAATACCACCTTCAAAATGATAAACTTCTTTTGTTTTTCTAATTTCATCTTCTAAAGTAATAGATATAAATGAATTTAAATATGCAACTTCTCTAAATCTTTTTGCAAGAGTTGCAAAATCATAAGCAGTTACTTCAAAAATAGAAGAATCAGCTAAAAATTCAATTGTAGTACCTGTTTTTCTTGGAGCATCACCTATTACTTCTAAAGGCATTTTAGGAATACCTTTTGAAAACTCTTGATAATGAATTTGACCTTCTCTATAAATAGTCATTTTTAATTCTTCTGAAAGAGCATTTACAACAGATACACCAACACCGTGTAATCCACCAGATACTTTATAGGTATCCTTATCAAATTTACCACCTGCATGAAGAACTGTTAAAACAACAGTTGCCGCACTCATTTTTTCCGTAGGGTGTTCAGTAACTGGAATACCCCTACCATCATCTTCTACTCTAATCCAATGATCTTTAGTCATAGTAATTTTAATATTTCTACAGTAACCTGCCATAGCTTCATCGATAGAGTTATCTACAACTTCATAAACCATATGATGTAAACCATTGATGTTTGTATCACCAATATACATACCAGGTCTTTTTCTTACAGCTTCTAAACCTTTTAAGACTTTAATATTACTAGCGCCGTATTCTTGTTGACTCATTATAAATTTCCTTCTTTAAATTTATTTTTCTAAAACGATTGGCATTACAATTGTAAAGAATTTTTCATCTTCTAAATAGAATGGTAAATTTGATTCATTGAATCCAATCTTAACATCTTCGTTGTTTGTTTGACTTAAAAAGTCAAGCATATATTTTGCATTTACTGCAAGATAAAACTCTTGATCAATATTTAATTCAATATCAATTTGAGTTTTAGACTCTGTATCCTCATCTAATGATTCAAATACAATAGAGTGTGGTCTAAAAGTAATTTTAATATTTGAGAATAGTGAAGTTACTAATTTTATAGATTCTACTAACATACTTTTAGGAATAGTCATATTGTATTTTAAACTTTGTGGAATAATTCTTTCATAATCTGGAAATCTTCCATTAATAAGTTTTGTAAAAAATTTCATATTTGAATTAGAAACAATTAAATTGTTTTCATCATACATCACATTTGCTTCATCTAAAAACAGTTTTTGAATTTCTATGATAGCTTTTTTAGGAATAATAAATTGTGCTTCGGCATTTGAAATATTTTGTAAATGAGAAATTGCTAATCTTCTAGTGTCAGTTGATACAAAATTTATTTTTGAACTTTTGATATCAATTAATGCACCATTTAATTCAAATTTTGGATTATTGTTATCAATTGCAGGAGTAATTTTTCTAATAGAATTAATTAAATTAATAGTAGATATCTCTAAATGTTTTAAATCATTTTGTAAGTTAAGAGATGGATATTCATCTGCATCATACATAGGAAGTTTAAATGTAGACTTGTTTTGTTTAATAATAAGATTGTTATCTGCAGTTTCAATAATAATATCTGCATCTTTTAATCTTTTAATAATACCAAGTAGATTTGAACCATTTACTGTGGCTTTTCCATATATAGCTTCAGTAATAGATTCAATAGTACATTCTAGTCCTATTTCATAATCTGTTGCTTTTAATGTTAATTTAGAATTATTTACTTCTAAGTATATATGTGAAGTAATAGAACTTGCATCTTTTTTTTCTAAAAAAGGTTGCATTGACGAGACAATATTTTCAAATATGCTTTTTGTTATTATGAACTTCATTTATTAGCTCCTATTTATTTATATTAATTAGTGGAAGTAGTAGACAATGTGAAAAGATGAAAACATTACTTACGGTATCTATTCTTGGTACTTTGTGTATGTGAATAAACACTCTTAATAGTTCACACCTTTTCACACTTTTACTTTAAACTTTTTTTTCCACTCCTTAATGTATGATTTTATTTTTTAGATTTTGGATGATTAATTTAAAGTTTTCATCCGTTTCTATTAACTCATTTGTTTTTTGAATATTTTTAGATATTGAACTATGATCTTTCATACCTAAAAATTTAGCAATATCTGGCATAGAGTTATGAGTTAATTCTCTAGCAAGATATATTACTACTCTTCTAGCATTTGCTACTGTAGCAGTTCTTTTCTTAGATTTTATATCACTTGGTTTGATATTTAATTCATTTGCTACAAGTGATATTATATCAGGTAATTTGATATTTTCTTTTTTTTCTTTAATTTGTTCTTTTAAAAGATTTTGAGCAAGTTCTAAATTTATCTCTTGATTAAGTAGTGAAGCACTTGCATTTAGTTTGATTAGAACACCCTCTATTTCTCTAATAGAATTATCTAAGTTAGTAGCTATGTAGTTTACGATTTCTCTACTTAGATTAATACCGTTTAATTCACTTTTCTTTTCAATAATCGCAATTTTTGTTTCAAGACCTGGAATTTGGATATCTGCTGTAAGTCCCCATTCAAATCTTGATTTTAATCTATCAACTAAACCTGCAATTTGTGAAGGAAGTCTATCACTTGTCATCACTATTTGTTTTTTTGCATTATGAAGTTCATTAAAGGTGTGAAAAAATTCCTCTTGAGTTTGCTCTTTCCCACTTAAAAATTGGATATCATCTATTAATAAAACATCGCATTTTCGGTATTTACTTCTAAAATGTTCCATATTTTTATTTTTGATTGAGAAGGTAAAATCGTTCATAAACTGTTCAATTGTTACGTAGATTACAGTTTTACCTTTTTCAATTGCATCATTACCAATAGATTGTAAAAGGTGAGTTTTACCAAGTCCAGTTCCACCATAAATAAATAAAGGATTGTATTGAATACCTGGTTTTTCCGATACTGCCAAAGAGGCATTATATGCCATTTGGTTAGAACTTCCTAAAACAAAAGAATCAAATGTATATGAAGGGTTTAGGATAGTACTTTCAGTTGCTTCACTTTTTGCTTTTTCTGAAATTATCTCTTTTTTACTTTTCTTTTCACCTGTTATTTTTATTTCAATATCTGGTTTAGTACCATCATAGATTTCAAAACAGTGCTGAATTAAAGGCTTGTATTTACTTTTTATCCAAGATGCTAGATATCTATTTGAAACTTCAAATACTGCTAGTTTATCATCAGAAGAAATTTTTTTGTAGCTTAATTGTTTTAGATATCTTTTATAATCTGTTGGATTAGCTTCTTTTTTAATAATAGTTAAAAACTCTTTACTTGTCATTAAATACTTACTCTTTATATATAAATTGATAGATTATATCTAAATAAACTTTAAAAGTTTTTCACAGGTGAATAAAAATTTTTTATAATGTGAAGAACTTTTTGAACTTAAGTGAATATTTATGTAAAATGTACGATTATAGAGCACTTACATAGTGTGAATAGTTTAAAATTAAGGAAATGTGAAAAGTTGAAAATATTAGGAATTGACCCGGGAACAAGAAACTGTGGATATGCAGTTATTGAAAAAGTGGGAAATAATGTGAAATTGATAGAAGCAGGCTTGATTAAAATTAAAACAAAAATCCTTCAAGAACAGATTGTGGAGATGTGTGAAGGGCTTGAAATGATTTTTAAAAAATATGATATTAATGAAGTTGCAATAGAGGATATGTTTTATGCTTTTAATCCAAAAACAGTTATTAAACTAGCACAATTTAGAGGTGCAATCTCTTTAAAAGTTTTACAAGAGTTTGGACATTTTGCAGAATATACGCCTTTGCAAGTTAAACAAGCAGTTACCGGAAATGGAAAAGCACAAAAAGAGCAAGTAGCTTTTATGGTAAAAAGATTACTTGGAATAAAAAAAGAGATAAAACCATTAGATATTACAGATGCAATAGCAATAGCACTTACTCATTCTCAAAGATTAAAATAGAGTTTTGGGATTTAAAAAAATATTGTTATAATTCGCCTCATAAATTTATAGGGAAAAAAATGAAAAGAATTGGAATTTTAGCCTCACACAATGGTAGTGGCTTTGAAACTATACAAAAAGCGTGTGAAGAAAAAATTTTAGATGCGCAAGTTGTACTTGTAATATCAAACAATAGTGATGCAAATGTATTAAAAAAAGCAGAAAATAAAAATGTGCCAAATTTTATAATAAATTCAAAAAAATTTCCAGATGAAAATTTAGATGAAAAAATTACAAATCTTATGCTTGAGTTTAAAGTTGATTTCATCTTTTTATCTGGATTTATGAAAAAATTGGAAAAAAATCTTATTAGTACTTATGAAAATAAAATTATAAATTCCCATCCAGCACTTTTACCAAAATTTGGTGGAAAAGGAATGTTTGGAACAAATGTACATAAAGCAGTTATTGAAGCAAAAGAAAAAGAATCTGGTTGTACTATTCATTTCGTAAATGAAAATTATGATGAGGGTGAATATATATTACAAAAAATGTTAGATATTTCTAATACTGAGACTGTAGAATCACTAGAAAATAAAATTAAATCTTTAGAATCAAAAGCTATTGTAGAAGCACTACAAAAAGTTATAAAATAGATGTGATTGATAATGTTTGATCTAGCTCTTCAAAATCAACATTATGTATTTATATTTATAATTTTTGCCTTAGCACTTGTATTTTTTATAATTTCAAAAATAAGTTATAATAAAAAATTAGAAAAAGAGGTAAATAAACAACTTAATGAATTAAGAGATAAAGATAAACTTTTAATTGCCCAATCAAAACTTGCGGCAGTTGGGGAAACTTTAGCTCATATAGCCCATCAATGGAAACAGCCCCTTTCACAAATAAATTCTGTAGTTGCAAATATAGAAGCAGATTTTGAAGATAAAAAACTTGATAGTGAAAAATTAGAAGAGCATCTAAATGAGATAGAGAAATTAACCTTTTATATGTCAGATACTATTGAGAGTTTTAATAACTATTTACAACCAAATGAGGAAAAAGAGGTTTTTTATATAAAAGAGGCTTTTGATACTGCTTTTGCACTTGTATATAAACTTTTTGAATCAAAACAAATTGAGTGTAAATTTGAGATTCAAGAGGATTCAAAAGTACTAGGTGTAAAAAAAGAGTTTGTACAAGCTATTTTAGTAATACTTAATAATGCAAAAGATGTTTTAGTAGATAACAATATAGAAAATCCAAAAATCCAAATTTTTATAGGAATAGTTGACAATAAAGCTTATTTAGAGATAAGTGATAACGGCGGTGGAATACCCCAAGAGTTTTTTGAAAAAATTTTTGACCCATACTTTACAACAAAACCACACTCACAAGGGACTGGTCATGGACTTTGTATGGCAAAAATGATAGTTGAAAAATCTATGCATGGGGAACTAAAAGTTGAAAATGAAAATTTAGGAGCTAAATTTTCTATTATATTATCTAAGGAAGAGAATGAATAGTTTGACTCTTTTATACGCAGAAGATGAATTAGAAACAAGGGAAAACTATGGAAGGTATCTAAAAAGATATTTTAAAGAGGTTTATATTGTTTCAAATGGAAAAGAAGCTTTAGATGTTTATAAACAATATAAACCAAATATTATGCTTCTTGATATAAATATGCCTATACTAAATGGTCTTGAACTAACAAAACAAATTAGAGAAGAAGATAATCTAACAAGAGTTATAATCTTAACAGCACACTTAGAACAAGATAAACTTTTATTTGCAGCTGAATTAAATCTAACAAAATATCTTCCAAAACCAATCTCAAGAATGGAGTTGAAAAAAGCTTTAAATGAAGCTACAAAGCAGTTTAAACAATTAAACAATGAAAATGAATACTTATACTTTAAAAATGGTTTAAAATGGAATAAGAGCTCTAAAATACTATTTTTTGAAAACAATGAAATAAAGCTTACTAAGCATGAAACACTTCTAATAGAATTGCTTACATCAAAAAAAGATAAGGTGTTTTCAAGTGATGAGATAGCACTTTACCTTTGGGATGATATTATAGATTTAGAACATAGTTCAAAACTAAAAGATATAATCAAGCGTCTTAGAAAAAAACTTCCTAAAGATACAATTGAAAATATATATGCAGCAGGGTATAAAATATTGTAGCCTAATAGTTGCGGTCTATAAAATTTAGTTAGTAACAGATTATTTACGACCGCAACTATTAAGTTAAATAAGAAAAACCTATTTTAGGCTTTTCTCATATTTGATAGAGGAGATTTTGTTTTCTTCTAGTTCTATAATTGTTAGATTATTTTCATCTTTTTTTGGAAAACTTTCAGCTACTTTTTCATCTCTTATTAGTCCTATAGAATAATTATATTTTTTAAATTTTGGAACCATAAATAAATTTGTAACAAATCCTGGTGCAGCGCTAACATCTGCAAAATATAAAGCATTGTTTGTTTTTAAATAATTTGGATTTGTTTCTAAAAAACTTTTTATTTCATCCCCTTTATCTTTCGAAAAAACTATTATTATTTTTTTTATATTTTTATTTATTTCTAGTATTTTATCAAATTGATCTTCAACCTTTAAACTTGACAAATCATCACCAATTTTTAGGCTTGATGCAAAGCTCAAATTTATAAATAAAAATAGTGTTATTAAAATTTTCATATTTACTCCGTTTAAAAAGGTTAGTAAAAACTAACCTTTTTATGACATAATCTCTTCAACAGTGATATAATCACCAACTCTACCTGTCATTTGCTCAACATCAGTGTTAACTGGAAGTGTTTTCTTACCTGGAACCCATCCAGCTGGACAAACTTCACCAGTTTTTTCTGCATGTTGCCAAGCTTTTACTTGTCTTAAGAACTCATTTACGTTTCTTCCAACCATTGGTGCTTGAACCTCTTGAGCTACTACAGTTCCTTCTGGGTTGATTAAAAATCTTCCTCTTAAAGCTATACCTTCTTCTTCAATCATAACACCAAATGCTCGACTTACAGCACCTGTTGAATCAGCACCAATAGTTAGTTTTAATCCTTCTAATAAAGGTTCTGTTTCTACAAATCTTTTGTGAGAAAATTTTGTATCAGTTGATACAGCTAAAATCTCTACACCTAACTCTTGGAATTCATCATATTTTGCATTCATAGCTGCAATTTCTGTTGGACAAACAAATGTAAAGTCTGCTGGATAAAAACAAACTACGTGCCATTTACCTTTGTAATCTTCACTACTAACTTCTGTATAGTGTCCTGATTTTGCATCGTATGCTTCCATTTTAAACTCTGGTACTTTTCTTAATACTAAACTTGAACTCATTTTTTCTTCCTTTTTATTTTCTATAATATTTTGATTTTCACTTGATTCTTCTTTTTTTTCAATTGGTTTTGCACCTGTATCGCAAGCCATAATCACTCCTTATAATTTATATCAAAGGATAATTTTTTTCCTTTGGATAATGAAAGTATACATTTTATATTCTTATATAAAACTTAAACTATCATTAGATTTACTTATAATTAAATCATAAATAGAACTAATAATATTTTGATTATTTATTTATTAGGATTTAATATCTGTATAAATCCTAAACAACAAAATTGCAAAGAGTAATTTTTTTGATACTTTTTTGCCCCTTTTCTCTTTTAAAATATAATCATAAAAACTTTTAGCTTTATTCTTAAGCTCTTTAGGTTTGCTTCTTTAAAGATAACTTGTTTATCTTGTTAAAAGAAGTTAAAAAATAAAGGTTCCCTTGAAATTGTGGAACAATTTAAAAGGTAAAAGATGGAAAATCTATTAAAAACGGCACTTTATGAAAAACAATTAGAAACAAAGTGTAAGATGGTTCCTTTTGCTGGATGGGAAATGCCTATACAGTTTGAGGGAATCATAGCTGAACATGGTTATTGTAGAAATGATGTTGCACTTTTTGATACTTCCCATATGGGGGAGTTTTTTTTTAAAGGTGATATAAAAACTTCAGGGATAAATGAAGCAACATCTATAAATATTGATGCGCTAAAAATAGGAAAATGTAAATATGGCTTTTTGTTAAATGAGAAAGGTGGGGTTATTGATGATCTTATTATTTATAGACTTAGTGTTGATGAACTTATGATTGTAGTAAATGCTTCAAGGGCTGCAATCGATTTTAAAACTATTACAAGCAGACTAAAAACTGGTTCTTTAGATGATAGGTCTAAAGAGGTTTCTAAACTGGATGTTCAAGGTCCACACTCAAAAAAAGTTTTACAAAAATATTTTGATATAAATCTAGATGATTTAGGTTTCTTCTCTTTTGTTCAAACTAAAATTTTTGGAGAGGATTGTTTATTGAGTCGTACTGGATATACGGGAGAGTTAGGATTTGAACTTTATGTTGATGCTTCTACAGCAGTAGAGATCTGGGATACTTTAATAAATACAGAAGGTGTAAAACCAGCTGGACTTGGAGCAAGGGATGCTTTAAGGCTTGAGATGGGTTATAGTCTTTATGGAAACGATTTAACTGAAGAGATTACACCACTTGAAGCAAATCTTTCTATGTTTGTAAATCTACAAAGGGAATATGTTGGATGTGAAGCCTTAGCAAAACAAAAAGAGCAGGGTGTAAAAAGATTGTTAATCCCTTTTAAAACAACTTCAAGAAGAAGTGCAAGAAAAGATTTTGAAGCTTATCAAGATGACAAAAAAATAGGTTTTGTAACTTCTGCTGCTTTTTCTCCAACTTTAAATGTTGGAATAGGTTTAGTTATGGTTGATGTTGATAAATTTGATGGGAATAGTAGTTTTGAATTAAGAGACACATCTAATATGAGCAGGGGAGCAATAGAGGCAAACAAAGCCTCTTTGCCATTTATAAAAAAATAAGAAGGAGATAATATGAAAAAATTTAGTCAAGAGCATGAGTGGGTTGAAGTTGATGGAGAAAATGGTGTTGTTGGAATTTCTAAATATGCAATTGAACAATTAGGTGATATTACATTTTTAGAGTTGCCAGAAGTTGATGAGGAGGTTAGTGCTGAAGATAGTGTTGCTTTTATTGAGTCAGTAAAAGCTGCAAGTGATATTTATACTCCAGTTTCAGGAACTATTACAGAAGTAAATGAAGCTTTACTTGATACACCAGAACTTTTAAACCAAGATGCAAATGTAAACTGGATTTATAAAATGATTATTTCAGATGAGAGTGAACTTGAAAACCTTATGGATGAAACATCTTATAACGAATATACTGAATCATTGTAGGAGATAAATATGCCATATACTCCCCATACTAAAACAGAAATAAAACAGATGCTTGAAACTATAGGTTTACAACAGGAGCATCAACTTTTTGATTCTGTGCCAAGTAATCTTAGAATAGATTCATTAGATATAGAAGATGGTTTAGATGAGTTTACAACATTTGAGAAGTTTAAAACATTAGCTTCAAAAAATGTAACTGATAAAACTATCTTTTTAGGTGGTGGTTACTATGACCATATAGTTCCAAGTGCAGTTGATGCTTTATCTGGACGTGCAGAGTTTTATACAGCATATACTCCATATCAAGCAGAAGCTTCACAAGGAACACTGCAAGTATTGTATGAATATCAAAGCTTAGTATGTAAACTAACAGGAATGGATGTGTCAAATGCCTCTATGTACGATGGTGCAACTGCTTTGGCTGAAGCTGCACTTATGGCTGTTAGAATCTCTAAAAGAGATAAAATTTTAGTTGATGGTGGAGTAAATCCAATTTATATCAAAGTTGTTCAAACTTACTTAAAATTTAGAGATATAGAGGTTGAAATCATACCTTTAAATGGTGACCACAGTGATTATGAAACTATTGAATCAAAAATAGATGATAGCGTGGGTGGTTTTTTATTCCAAAACCCAAATTTTTTAGGTTCAATAAACTCTTATGAAAAGATAATAAAAAAACTCCATGAAAATAAAGCAATAGCTGTAATGTCTGCTTATGCAGTTTCATTAGGAGTATTAAAAGATCCTGCTTCAATGGGTGTTGATATAGTTGCAGCAGATGGACAATGCTTAGGAAACTATCTTTCTTTTGGTGGACCATCATTTGGACTAATTGCTACAAAACAAGATTTTATTAGAGCTCTACCTGGAAGAATTATTGGTAAAACTTTAGATAAAGATGGTAAAGAGATATTTGTTTTAACAATGCAAGCAAGGGAGCAACATATTAGAAGACACAGAGCAACTTCAAATATTTGTTCAAATCAAAATCTATTGGCTTTAAGAAGTACAATTTTCCTTTCACTTCTTGGAAAAGAGGGTTTTGAAGAGTTAGCTTCAACTTGCCATAGTAAAAGTGAATATCTAAAAAATGAACTTTTAAAACTAAAAGATGTAGAGATTTTTAATAGTGGCGAAACCTTTAATGAATTTGTTATAAAAACCCCTTGCGATGCTACAGATTTACTTGAAGCTATGAGTAACAAAGGTTTTTATGCAGGGATAAATCTTGGTAACCTTTTTGAAGGTTTTGAAAACTCTATTTTAGTAACAGTGACAGAGAAAAGAACAAAAGAGCAAATGGATTCGTTTGTTAAATCTTTAGCTCAAATTTTAGGAGTACAAGCATGAGTAAGGTATTAACTATATTTCATAAGAGCCAAGAGGGAAGAAAAGGTATATCTTTACCTAAACTTGATGTTCCAAAAAGTGAAATCAAAAAAGAGTTTACAAGGGAAACTAAAGCACAACTACCAGAGCTTAGTGAGTTTGATGTGGTTAGACACTTTACAAATTTGTCAACAAAAAACTTTGCTATTGATAAAAACTTCTATCCACTTGGTTCTTGTACTATGAAGTATAATCCAAAAATAGCTGAAAGAGTAGCAGCACTTGAAGGTTTTACAGGACTTCATCCACATTTGATTACAAATAATATGAGTGAAGATGTACAAGGGGCACTTGAGGTTGTAGATATGTTGGAGCAAAAGCTTTGTGCAGTTACTGGGATGAGTGCTTTTACAACAACTCCACAAGCTGGAGCTCATGGTGAGATGCTTGGTATTATGATGATTCATAAATATCATGAAAGCAAAGGAGATAAAAGAAAATATGTAATTGTTCCAGACTCTTCCCATGGAACAAATCCAGCAACAGCAGCGATGGTTGGATATGAGGTTATTACTATTAAATCTGATGAAAATGGAGCTATGGATTTTGATGCTTTTAAAGGAAAAATCTCTGATGAAGTAGCAGCTGTAATGCTTACAGTTCCAAACACTTTGGGTATTTATAATAAAAAGATAAAAGAGATTTGCTCTTTAGCTCATGAGTATGGTGCAATGATGTATTATGATGGAGCAAATATGAATGCTATCATGGGTGTGGCAAGACCAGGAGATATCGGTTTTGATGTTATTCATATAAATGTTCATAAAACCTTTGCAACTCCACATGGTGGTGGAGGGCCAGGTTCTGGTCCTGTTGGAGTAAATGAAAAATTAAAACCATTTTTGCCAGATCTTGGAATAAAAAAAGTTGATGGAGAGTATCAATTTTCAAAGGGTGGAAGTGATTCAATTGGAAAAATCTCACCCTTTTTTGGAAATTATGGAATCTCTTTAAGAGCAATTGTTTATATGACAGTTTTAGGTGGAAATGGGATGAAAAATGCCAGCTCAAAAGCTGTATTAAATGCCAACTATATAAGAATGAGATTAAGGGATTATTTTGATATGCCTTATGATACTTTATGTATGCATGAGTGTGTATTCTCTGCTAAAACACTTGCCAAAGAGTATAAAGTAACAGCAATGGATATAGCAAAATATCTTCTAGATTTTGGTCTTCATGCACCAACTGTTTATTTCCCTTTAATTGTAAAAGAGGCAATTATGATAGAGCCAACTGAAACAGAAAATAAACAAATTATAGATGAGTTTTGTGACAGGATGATTGAGGCTGTTAAGTTGGCACATGAAGATGCAACAGCCTTCAAAGAGTATCCAAAAACATTGGGTGTATGTAGACCTGATGATACAAGAGCTATAAAAGAACTTGATGTTTGTTTTGACTGCTAATATAAGGGCAACACGTTGCTCTTTTAAACGGGACATTAAAAAGGATTAGAGATGACTAAGAAGATGAATACTAGAGATTTTATTAAAAATAGTGACAATGGCAGAAAACCAGAGTGGCTAAGAAAAAAACTTCAATTTGGAGCACAAAAAGAGATGGATCAACTTCTAAATAATGTTGGTATCCATACAATTTGTCAAGAGGCAAAGTGTCCAAATATAAGTGAGTGTTTCTCTAAAAAGAATGCAACTTTTCTAATCCTTGGGGCAATTTGTACTAGAAGATGCTCTTATTGTAATGTGGCAACAGGAAAACCTCTTGAAGTAAATAAAAAAGAGATAGAGCAAGTAACAAGTTCTGTTAAATTACTCGGTCTTAAATATGTGGTTATCACAAGTCCAGCTAGGGATGATTTAAAAGATGGAGGAGCAAAACAGTTTTATGAAGTAACTCAAAATATAATAAAAGAGTTACCAGATACTAAAGTTGAGCTTTTAATCCCTGATTTTCAAGGAAGTCTAGACTCTTTAAAACTTGTTGCAAATAGTGGAGCACTTGTATTAGGACACAATATGGAAACAGTTCCAAGCCTTTATAAGATAAGAAAAGCAGCAAATTATAAAAGGTCACTACAAGTTCTAAAAAAACTAAAGACCTTAGCACCTAAAACTGCAAAAACAAAAACGGCACTTATGGTTGGACTTGGTGAAACCCAAGAAGAGATGATACAAGTATTTAAAGACCTAAGAGATGTAGGGTGTGATTACTTAAGTATTGGTCAATATTTGGCACCATCAAATGAGTTTCAAAGAGTTGTTGAGTATGTTAGACCTTCACAATTTGAAAAATATAAACAGATAGCTTTAGATTTAGGCTTTGAGTATGTTCATTCAAGTCCATATACAAGAAGTTCATATTTAGCACATGAGTATGTAGGAGAGTAATATGTATGATGTAATAGTAATAGGAGCAGGACCAGCAGGATATGAGATAGCTTCACTTTTAGGTGAGGGTGGAAAATCTGTATGTTTAATAGAAAAAGATGAAGAGCATTTAGGTGGAACTTGTTTAAACTGGGGATGTATTCCAGCCAAAAACTTTTTAGAAAGTGCAATATATACAAAAAAAGCCTCATATTTCAAAGAGTGTGGAGTTGATTTTACTTTAAATAGTTTTGATATGGAAAAACTTAAAAGCAATAGTTGTAGACTTATTTGTGATACAAAAACTGGAATTTTTAAAAAACTAAAAAAAGCAAAAGTTGAGATTAAATATGGTCTTGCTTCATTTGTAGATGAAAACTCTATTCAAGTAGGTGATGAGATTATAGAAGCCTCTGAGTTTATAATAGCAACTGGTTCTAATCATAGGGAACATCCATTGATGAAAATAGATAAAGATAAAATCATCTCTTCTAAAGAGGTTTTTACCCTTGATAAACTACCTGAATCTATTTTAATAGTTGGTGGTGGAGCTATTGGGTGTGAGTTTGCTACATTTTTTCACTCACTAGGAGTTAAAACACATATTGCAGAGTTTACACCAAAGCTTCTTCCTATAGAAGATGATGATATGGGAAAAACCATCAAAAGAGAGTTTGAGAGAAGTGGAATAAAAGTTGATGTAAAAGCAAATATTATTGAATATGAGGTTTTAGAAGATGGGGTTCAAGTTACACTTGATTTAGGGAAAAAACAAGAGGTGTTAAAATTTGATAAGGTTTTAATCTCTATTGGAAGAGTTCCTAATACAAATGAGCTAAATCTGGGAAAAGCAAATGTAGCAAGTGACAATGGTTTTGTTGAGGTGGACTCAAATTTACAATCAGAAACTAATAAAAAAGTATATGCAATAGGTGATGTTATAAGATCTCCTGCTTTAGCCCATGTGGCTTATTATGAAGCAAAAAGGGTTGCAAACAAAATTTTAAACCATGAAGCCTTACCTCAAAAAGCTATTTTCCCATCTGTTACTTTTTGCTCTCCACAAGTTGCATCAATAGGGGAAAGTGAATACTCTTTAAAAGAGCAAGGTGTAAAATTTAAAACAAAAAAAGTGTTTTTTAAAACAAGTGCAAAAGCTAAAATAAAAGGTGATGATAGTGGGTTTATAAAAATCATCTATGATGAAGAGGCTGAAACTATTTTAGGAGCTGGTATTGTAGGAAATGAAGCAACTGAGTTGATACATCAATTTTTAGTTGTCATAAATGCAAAACTTACTTTAAAAGATTTATCAAAAATGATTTTTGCCCATCCAACACTTAGTGAATCTACTTTGGAGGTTTTTTGGCATTAAAATAATCTTCTTAGGATAAAGTTGGTAGATGCCATCTTTTTTTGTAAGCAATTAATCTTAATATTACACCAAATATAAATATGGAAAGAAGGGTGATTTTGTTTATCTCATAGAAAGAATCAGCGGCAATTATTACAAAAGAGATGATTATGGCAATTGCACCATAAAAATCACTCATAAGTACAGCGGGAATTCTATTTATTACTACATCTCTAAGTGTTCCTCCACCAATTGCTGTTAAAAGTGAAAGTAGAACAATACCAATCATATTAAAATCTGATTTCATAGCTATTAAAGCTCCTGAAATAGCAAAAGAGACTAAGCCTATTGTATCTGTTAATACAAAAGCTAATTTCCCTTCTAAATCGGGTATTTTATGAAGTTTAAAAACTATTGCAATAACAAGTGTAGATAAAACTAATATTATAGGTAGATTGTTTGTAAATATATATGGGGTTTTATTGGCAATAACATCTCTAACCATTCCTCCACCAAAGGCAGTTAAAAAAGAGGAAATAAATATTCCTAAAATGTCTAATTTCATATGTACAGCAATTAAAAAACCACTAATTGCAAAAGATATTATTCCTACGATATCTGCTATTTCTAATGCAGTCATCTAAACCTTTCTTTTTTGTTGTGATTATACTTTATCTTTAGTAAGTACTTTCTGATGAATATCAATAAAATATTCAAAGCTTTTAAGGATATCGTATCTGTGTTTTTTCTTTTTAGAAGCTTTTGAGAGTTTTTTTCTAAATTGCTTTTTTTCGTATAATTTTGTTATAGCTTTTTTCCATTTTTCTTTATCAATTTTTTTTACAATTCCACTTTTTGGTTCTTTTTTTATAATCTCTTTTGGACCACCAATATTTGAAACAATGGCAGGTAATCCTGAAATTTGAGCTTCTATTACAACTTGCCCTAAAGTATCAGTTATTGAAGGGAAAAGAAAAACATCACTTATAGTATAAACACTTAAAAGTTCCTCTTTTTGCATTTCACCAAAATAGTAAGCATTTTTAAGGGGATAATTTAAGTATTTGCCAGCACCTACCATTATAAGTGCAGCATCTAATCTCTTTTCTTCTATTAACTCATTCCAAGTATCTATTAAAAATTTAATATTTTTTTCATCAGTTAATCTTCCCACATAAAGAAATTTTACTTTCTCTTTTATTTTATATTTTTCTATTAGGTATTTTCCATGATTTATATTGTTAAATTTTTGAAGATTTATACCTATAGGGATTTTTTTTATTTTAGATGAGTCAATTTTTATATCATTTATCATCAACTTTTTATTCTCTTTTGAGCGGGTGAAAACAAGGGAAAAGTCCTTATAAAAATTGATTAATACCCTTTTTGAAATATTTTCTAAAAACTTTGAGTGAGTATTTTCATAAATATATGAGGGGTGATTTGTATGGTATGTTCCTACAATAGGGATAGCAAGTTTTTTTGCAGCTCTTTGGGCGCAAAAACCTAAAGGACCTGGTGTGGAGATATGAATAATATCAGGTTTTTCTTCCCTTAATAGTTTTTTTATTTGAAAATAACTTGGAAAAATAAGTGAAAATTGGGGATAAAAAGGCATCTTAAACTTAGCAATTTTTTTTACACTCGTTACATTTTTGTAAAAAGAAGAGGGTGTTTTTTGATTTGAAAAAAAGACTTTTAAATTTATATTATGAAGCTGGCTCATCCTTGCAATATCTTCAATAAAAGTTGAAGTACCATTTGTATCATAAAATGTATCAGTAAATAGATATATTTTCATATTTTAACCTTATACAAATAAAATAGAATGCTTATAAATATTATCATTGCAATTAAGATAGCATCTTTTATAATCACTTTTTTATCTATAATCATTGCAGCAATAATTTGTGAAACTCTTTTGAAAATTGTAATAAATTCAACTGCAATCAAAGAAGCTGCAATAAAGTACAAAAAATATATAAATGGCCAAACTGTATAAAGTAGAATCTTTTTAAGAGTAATTGTTTTTGATTCCTTTCTACTTAGAATAAAAAAATTTATAGCAATAAGAAATTGAATAAATGAATAAACCAAAAAGCCATTGTAAGTTTGTACAATTTTGACAGAAAAATACATGGTATTAAGTAGTGTAAACAATAAAAGTAAAAGCAAGGGGAGGTTTTTTATCTTTTTATTTTTAATTTTATCAACATAATAAAAAAGAGTTAAAGCAAATAAAATAAAACTAAAAACTGTAGCTTCAAAAAAAGAATCATATTGTATATCAAGATTTTTATTAAATATAAATATTGAATTATAGAAAAAAGCAAGTATAGGCATAAGATAAATTGTTGAAAATACAAACATATTTATCATAGTGTAGTTGTCACTATTTTGATGATAGTTTTCTCTATATAGATAAAATACAAAAAGTTCTAATAGGTTTAGAAGATAAAATTTCCATTCATAAATAAATGAAAAATCTTCTTTATTAAAATCATACATGAAAGAATAGATTATCAAAAGTATAATTGATGAGATTAAAAACATCAAAAATGACTGAAAATTTCTATTTTCATAACTATTAATTTTTTTGTATAAAAAACTTTCTAAAAAGGCTGATAAAAACATATATATAAAACTCATAATTATATTATGACAGAAAAAAGTGGATTAGTTGATTACAATATTAATTATTTTATATGTATAGTAAAGATATTTTCTTTATTTTTATATGAATATTCCAATTCAAATTTATGTTTAACCAGGATTTTATTAACAATACTTAGACCAAGACCAAACCCGTCTCTTTGGGAAGATTCTTGAATAAAAGGTTTTAAATAATGCTCAATATCTTTTGAAAGTTTATCTGCACTATTTTTTACGATAATTTTATTTTCAACAGCTTCAATTTTTATTGGATAATTAGTAGTATATTTTAAAGCATTGTCAATTAGATTTTTTAAAGCAATACTTAAATACTCTAAATCAGCATAAATCTTAAAATCATCAGAAATATGTAATTTTACTTTTGATTCATCTTTTATATACAATTTATTTAATGCTTCTAAAATTAGTGTTTCAGCACTAAATTTTGTGAAATTTAGATTTGAAGAGTTTAATTTTTCCAATTGAATTAGTTCATTAGTAAGAGTTTCCAAATCTAAAAAGATTCTTTTTAAAAGCTCTTTATTTTGGGAAGGATTAAATTTCTCAATAACAAACTTCCCTTTTGCTATAGGGGTTCTAAGTTCATGCCCTATATCTCTTAATAGGTCTTCTCTTGTTTTAATTAATTCTTCCAAGTTTTTTGCCATTGAATTAAAAGTATTAGCTAATGTACCAATCTCATCATTTGAATTTATATCTATTCTACAAGAGAAATCTCCATTT
The DNA here is from genome assembly GCF_963676935.1 of Halarcobacter sp. NCBI lineage: Bacteria > Pseudomonadati > Campylobacterota > Epsilonproteobacteria > Campylobacterales > Arcobacteraceae > Halarcobacter > Halarcobacter sp. The sequence goes on along the minus strand of NZ_OY781470.1, from coordinate 2,964,625 downwards.
GAAAAGTGATCAATCTCTTTTGTGATTTTTTTAAGTGGTGATAGAAGTTTTAGTATATATAAAAATATGATTATTAGAACAAATATATCTAAAAATACTAAGATATTTAGAGTTAGTTTTTCATTTATGTTTCTTTCATCTTGGCTTTTTAATATATATTCATCATCTAAATATTTTATGTGAATTATAAATTCATCTTCAAAGGGTATTTGTGAAATAGATATAAATCCAAAGGTATGTTTTTTATAATATATTCTACTAAGTGTATTATCAGATTTTTCTAATTGTTTAAGTCCATATTTTTTTATAATCTCATCAATTTTATTTTTATCATCAATATTTAGAAATATCTCATTTGATATTTTTAGATATTTGTCAGTTGCTAAATCTTCAATCCTTTGAGAATTGATTTTATCTATCCATAATCCTATTATTATCATTAAAATAAGACTAATTATAAATAAAATTGATATTTTTTTTCTAATACTCATTTTATCCTACAAATTTGTAACCAATGCCCCAAACAGATTTGATATATTTTGATTCCTTAGGATCATCTCCTATCTTATATCTTATATTTGAGATGTGCATGTCAATGGTTCTATTTTTTGTATTTTCATCTAAAGAAGTAGCATGAAGAATTTGCTCCCTTGATGAAACTTTATTTAGGTTTTCAATTAAAAAAATAAAAATATCAAATTCTATTTTTGTAAACTCTATAGGGTAGTTGTTTAAACTTACTTCATAATTTAATTTATCTATTATAAATTCATTAATTTTAATTTTGGAAGAGTGGCTCTTTTTTAGTATGGAGTTAATTCTAAGTACTAATTCTCTGGGTTCATAAGGTTTGGCTAAATAATCATCAACTCCCAACTCAAAGCCATGGATTTTATTTCCAATATCTCCCCTTGCGGAAGATATAATTACAGGAATATCTCTTGTTTTTTTAAGTTTTTTAAAAAGGTCAAACCCATCCATATTAGGAAGCATTAAATCTAAAATAACAATATCAAAATTTAGAGAATTTTTTTCAAACTCTTTTAATGCTTCTTTTGGATCATGAAAACTTGTACAGTTAAAATCATAATCTTCTAAATACTCACATATAAAACTCTCCATTTGTTTGTCATCTTCTACTAAAAGAACATTTTTATTCAACTCTCCACTCCTTTAGATAAAAAGAAAATTTTTCCCTTTGTTCAGGTGTTAAAATAGAATGAATTTTTTTTAATACTTTTATTTCTAATTCTATTTCATCTTCTAATATATCTTCTAATATATCTTCATATTTTTCTTCATTAAAGTTGTCTGCTTTGAAAAGTTCTTTTAATCTTAACTCTTTAGAAGCTCTTTTTTTAGTATATTTTGCATATTTCTTTCTATATTTGATTAGAGTTTTTTTTATCTTTTCAAGCTGATTCTCATTTAGATTTAAATAATCGAGATTTTTATGAATATGCTCTTTTTTGTATTCGTGAAAATCAAAATTGTGTTTACTAGCATATAAAGAGGTAAACAAAAATAAACTACATAAAACTGTTAATATCTTTAATTTTATCATCTTCAATTAAACCCTTTTCTATATCCATGTGACAAGCACTGCAGTTTGCTTTAGTTTTTACTTCACTATTTTTAAAAATCTCTTTTGGAATATTTTTATGTTCTTTTTTCCAAAAAGATGTTTGTGTTATAGTTATTATATCTTTATTTTTAATAGAGTTCAAAACCTTTACACTTGCCTCTTTTGTACTTTTTTCAGCACTATTTTCCAGCAAAAAGTTAAGTATATTTTGAGTATCTTCTTCATCTAAAGAAGCATCATCTCCAAAATGATTTTTTAAATCTGACATTAATATTTTCCAAGATTTTTCAGGCAAGATATTTGGAGGGATACAGAGTGTGGCACGATGCACACTCACTTACAAAAAGCTCATTTTTCTTTTCATAATTTATGGGTTCATATTTTGAAACTAGAAGTAAATTCCCTTGATTTGTAAAACTAAAAACTAAAAATAAAATAAAAATAATCAAAAATAAAAACCCTAAGGCTTTTTGAAAAATATTTAATTTTACATTTTTTACTATATTTAAAGTTTTATAACCTGTAAAAATTGAATTTAGTGTTTGTGTCTCAGGCTTGAGTAATCTATCGCTTAAAACTCCTCCAATATGGGCAACAATTAATATAATTAAAAGGGTTGAACAAAATTCATGTATCTCTTCAAATATCTCCATCTCTTTATAATAAGAATTATTTAGAAAAGATAATAAACCTTTTCCTTCTTGAATACCAAATGTTAAAACACCACTTATAATAGTTAAAGCAGTTACTACAAACATTGCAATCATTACATATGAAGCAGCAGGATTATGTCCTGCATACTCTTTATGTGAAAAAATATTTGATAAAAATTCTTTTAAAGCTTTTATACTTAATGGAAAATCACTAAATCTAGAGTATTTAGGTCCAGCAATTCCCCAAAAAAATCGAAAACCTAAAAGAATAAAAATTGAATAACCAATTATTGCATGATAGGTTAAAAGATTGTCATCATCAGTTAAGAAAGCCAATAAAATAGATGTTGCAAATAACCAATGAAACACTCTTGTTGGAAGTGTCCAAATATAAGATTTCATAGAACTCTCCTTAATCATCCCATTTACCATAATTTGGAATTAAAATATCCCTTTCTGAATAAATCCCTTTTTGTGCAGTTGTATGACAAGCTGTACAATTAAAAAGCCCTTTTACCTTTTTTTGATTAATAAATCTTTTTGGAATCTCTCTATGTTCTTTTATAAAATAGGGTGTTTTACTAATGGCAATTATACTTCCATCATTTCTCATTGTTCTAGCTATTTTTTTACTTCTTTTATAAGCTAAAGCTTTTTGGGCACTATTATCATCTAAATATTTTGATATAACTTTAAAATCTTCATCAAGCAGTGTTGCATCAACGCCAAAGTGATTATCTAAACCAGCCATCATTTTTTTCCAAGAATTACTTGGCAAAAGTCCTGGCTGGTATGCAAAGTGACAAGCTGCACATTCATTTATATAAAGTTTATTTTGAACAGGAGCAACTCCAGGTTTTTTATAACTATACCAATCTGCAAAAAGAGTTGATATAAAAATGGTAAATAAAAATATTAATCTCATTTTATCCTCCTTTATTTTGACATGATGTAAGTAAGTACATCACCTTTTTCTTTTGCTGTGCCTTCTCTATTGTAGACATCATTAAAATTTCTTTTGAGCCATTTTCTTATTTTTTTCTCTTTAGTCAGTCTTTTAGGGTTTATTTTTGGTGATAGTGGTTCAATAATCTTTGCAGTAAAAAAGTTTTCATGGGATTTTGTTAAATCTATTCCATGACACGATGTACATGAAACCTCTTTACCTTTTTTCCCCATATGTGTAGAGGTAAATATCTTTTCACCTCTTTTTAGATCAAAGCCTTTAAAGTTTGGTTCTACTTTTATAACTTCATTTTTTAGATTAGTTAAGTAGTTATCTATCACACTACTAAATGAAAGAGTTGCAATAAGTGCAGGAATAATTATCTTTTTCATCTCTTCTCCTTTTTATTTCTATTGAAATTATAAAAGAAGAGTATAAAGTGTAAGTGGGAATGTTCTTGACAATTTCTTTACAAATTGTCTTTAAAAGTTTCTCGTATTTTTAAAAATTCGTCTAAATGTTCAAAAAAGATATCTATAAGTTTTGGATCAAAATGTTTTCCACGTTCCTCTCTAAAAAGATTAAAGATTCTTTCATCATCCCAAGCTTTTTTATAACATCTATCACTACCTAAAGCATCAAATACATCGGCTAAAGCAGTAATCCTTCCATATATATGAATATCTTCCCCTTTTAGTTTTCTAGGATATCCTGTTCCATCCCACTTCTCATGGTGTTCAAGGGCTACAGTGGAAGCACATTTAAGAAGAGGTCTATTTGAATGTTTTAACATCTCAAATCCTAATTTTGCATGGGTATCCATAATTTTTCTTTCTTTTTCATCAAAACGCCCAGGTTTATTTAAAATGGCATCAGGGATAGCCACTTTCCCAATATCATGCATAGGACTTGCTTGTTTTAACATCTCTGCTTCTTTTTCAGGTAAACCAACATATAAAGCAAGAAGTTTTGAATACTCAGCAACTCTTTTTACATGATTTCCTGTTTCTTTACTTCTGGTTTCACCAATAGCACCCATAGTAAAAACAACTTCTCTTTGGGTCTCTTCAATCTCCTTATTTAGGTTTTTTATTGTACTTAATCCCTCTTGTACTTTATTTTCAACTTCATTAAAACTTAAGGCTACATTTTTATTTACTTTTATTGATAGAAAAATAATTATTAAAATAGTAATTAAAAGTAGTATTATCATAAAAGTGAAAGTATTAGCGATAAATTCTGAGGTTATAGTTTCTATCTCTTCTTCAATTTTTAGATTTAACTCTTTATTTCTATTTACAATTTCATATATAGTTCTTTGTAAAGATTTTTCATTTAGTTCTAAAATATTAAGTCTTATTACATAATCACCTATAACTTTAACTATTTCTAAATAATCTTTTATTTTTCTATTTTCATAAGAGTTGCTAAGGGATTCAATTTTTTCAATCCAAGTATCTAAATATTCTTTTTCTTTATATTGAAAAAGAACCTCTTTACTGTAATATTTTATGTCAGAAAAACTTTTTATTAATCTTATATTTTTAGTTTTTAGAATATCTTGTTCTAGGTTTGTTCTTAAAATATTTTCTTTTGGATAATTTTCTGAAAAAAGATTTTTTAATTCTATTTGTTCTAATTGTAAATTATATATATTGTCAAAATTCTTTTCTATCTCTTTTTCAGATTTTGAGAGTAATGCTAAGTGATTTAAAATTTTTGAATTTTTATGAATATCTTTTATAAAAAAATCTAAAAAATCATCTTTATCTTTTATTATTAATTTGTTTTTTAACTCTTCAAACATTTTTTCATATTTATGAAACTCTTTTTTTGTATCATATAATTCTTTTTTATTAGTTGTTGTAGTCGCATCTTTAACAAGTATGTTCATATTCTCTTGCATCAAAACAAGTTTAGATATCTCTTTTCTTGATTGGTTATTTTCTTCCAATTTAGTAAGTAAAACAGCATTTAGGAAAAATGTTGCCAAAATAAGAAGAATAATTACAACAAATGTAAGTGTTACTATTTTTTTTATGTTCACAGTGATCCTAGGTATATAATTATTTATTGGATTATATTTAAATATAAATCTTATTTTAACAAAAAATGATCATTTTAACAACAATATAGTACAATTCTGTTTTTTTTTAATCAAATCAAACAACTTTAAGGAAATTAAATTGAATAAAATTAAAGATATTATTGATAGTTATACCCATACTACTGTATTCCTTTTAATTGTTGGACTTTTAGCTGCAATATTTTTTACAGCTACCTTTTTAATAAATAGAGCAATCTCTTTAGATGGGGGACATTGGTATTTTTCTGGTTCTTTAAGGCTTGTTTATCTTATCTTATTTTTTAGTATAGGTTTTATTATTTTTAGAGGAATTTCATATTTCAAAGCTGTTTTAAAAGAGTATATTGATAATTTTAGATTTTGGACAATTGCTGGAACTATTGGTTTTGGATGTTTTTATTCTCTTCTATGTTATGCAGCAGATTTTTCACCTGCTTGGGTGGTGGCAACAACTTGGCAGATTACACTTATCTCCTCACTTTTTGTTTTATCTTTTTTTGGTAAAAAATTATCAAAAAAGATTTGGATTTTTACTTTAATAATATTTGTAGGCATCACTTTAGTAAATATTAGTCATTTTGATATAAATAATATTGAGCCACTTCTTTTAGGTTTTTTACCTGTTTTAGTGGCATCTTTTTGTTACCCTTTTGGTAATCAATTGGTTTGGGAAGAGAAAAAGAAAAGAATAGATAAAAATAAAGACTATAAGGTTTTAAATAACACTTTTGTAAAAGTGTTTTTGCTAACTCTAGGAAGTTTTCCTTTATGGATAGTCTTATATTTTACTACAGATGCAACTGTACCTTCAACATCACAATATATCAATGTAGCTATTGTGACTTTATTATCAGGAGTTATAGCTACTTCACTTTTTTTATATGCAAGGAATCATGCAGATACTTCAAGTAAACTAATGCTTGTGGATGCTACACAGTCAGGGGAAGTATTTTTTGCTTTAGTTGGAGAGCTTTTATTTTTAAATGCAGCCTTACCAAACGCTACAGGTTTTGTAGGTTTAATAGTTACAGTTACAGGACTTATTTTATTAACAAAATCAAAAGAGTAGATTAATAGATAAAAGGGTTTGTTTTATCTACTATTAAATATATTAAAAAACTAAAAAATATAATTAAAAATAAAAAAGCATAAAGTTTTTGAAAAATATTTAATCTTACTTCTATTTTTTCTTTGCCATACTTAAAACCATTTATTATAGATTTTAGAGTTTGATTCTCTTTATGTAGTAATCTATCCATTGCAATTCCACTAAGATGTAAGAAAATAAGAAGGTAAAGAAAATTTGCAAAAAACTCATGGATATGTTTATAGGTTTTGATTTTTTCTAAGAAGCCAAAAAAACCTTTTGCTTCTTGGGAACCATAAGTTAAACTTCCTGTAAATATTATTATAGTAACTACTATTAACATACTTATCATTACATAGGAAGCTAAAGGGTTATGTCCATTATAAAACTCTTTTGGACTAAAGATATTTTTTGCAAACTCTTTTGCTTTTTTTGTATCTAAGGCAAAATCTTTAAACTTTGAATATTTTGGACCAAAAAATCCCCATCCAAATCTAAAAAATAGAGTAACAAGTAAAAGATAACCTGAAATAGCATGGATTAAAATTGTATCATCATCTCCTGTTAAATAACAAATAACTATAAGTAGTACAAAACTTGAGTGAAATACTCGTGTGGGTAGTGTCCAGATATAGTTTTTATTCATCTATATTTCCTTTAAAAATAAACTTTACAGTAGTTCCTTTTTTTTCTTCACTAGATAATTCTATTTTTGCATTATGAAGTTTTGTGATTTTTTCCACAATAGACATTCCAAGACCAGTACCACCTGACTCTTTATTTCTACTTTTATCTGTTCTATAAAATTTTTCAAAAATCTTTTTTTGTTCATCTTTTGGTATTCCTATACCTTTATCACTTATGGTAATAACATAGTTGCCATCTTCAATAGAGTTCTTTATCTCCACTGAGGATTCTTTGTAGCTGTAAGTTATTGCATTTTTTAGAATATTTTTTATAGCTATTTTTAGTAACTTACTATAACCTTTAACTTGAAAAACGTCATTGATCTGAGTTTTTAAATCAATTGCTCTAATATTGGCAAAGGGTTTTAACTCTTTAACTGCTTCAAATGTAATCTCATCAATATATACATCTTCAAGATTGTTTGAAGTGTTTTCTTTTTTTGCTAAAAATAGTAAATCATCTATTGTTTGTTGGATAATCATCACTTCATTTAAACAGGTTTGAAGACTCTTTTTATATTCACTTGAATCTCTATCTTTTCTAAGTGTTATCTCTATTTCCCCTCTAATAATAGTAAGGGGAGTTTTAAGTTCATGGGATGCATCAGAGCTAAATTGATTTATTTTTTCAAATGAGATTTCAAGCCTTTCTAAAAGGGAATTAATCTCAATTGCCAGCATATTTATCTCATCTTGTTTTTGACTAGTTGTAAGTCTTTTTGAGAGGGTTGTTGAGTTGATATTTTTTAGATTATTTAAAATCTCTTCAATAGGTTTAAATGATTTGTAAACTAAAAAATATCCCCCTGTAATGGAAAAAATTAAAATTATAGGGATAATAAATATTAAAATATAAAAAAGATTTTGCATGGTTTCATTTAATATTTTATAATCAGTAGCAACTTGAAGTACATAATCATCTTTTAACATTGAGAATTTGATTTCACTAAGGATATAATTATCAAATTTTTTAAAATTAATAATATCTTTTGAAAGTTTTCGAAAGTTCTTATGAATTTCATCAGGGAAATAGGTAGATTTTAATATTTTCTGATTTTTATCTATTAATCTTATATAAAGTGGTTTAAATTTATATTCTTTCTCTTCATTGAAATCAACAATTAGGTAATTGTCTTGGTGTTTTACTAAATCATCTACAATATCTAAAACAATAACTTTTAAAGAGGTTTCTATTTTATCCAATGTTGAAATTTGAAGGGTCTTATATATTGATAAGGCTAATATTATTAATATAAATGTTTGGATAATTATATTATAAATTAACAGTTTTCTTTTGATACTTAAATTATTCATCACTTATTCTAAACCCCATTCCTCTAACTGTTTTTATAAGCTTTTTTTCATATGGTTTATCTATTTTGTTCCTTAATCTGTAAATATAAACATTAACTACATTACTTATATTTATCTCATCCATATTGTTTAACATTGAACCTAAAACTGTTTCTGAAAGAACTTTGTTTTTATTTTTTATTAAATACTCTAAAAGTGCAAACTCTTTTGCTGTAAGTGTGATATTGTTATTTGCTCTTTTTGCTGTTTTTGAAAGTAAATCAAGTTCTAAGTCAGCTATTTTGAGTTTTGTTTGTTGTTGATTATTTGATCTTAGTTGAACTCTCATTCTTGCAAGAAGTTCTGAAAAAGAGAAAGGTTTAGGAAGGTAATCATTTGCTCCTATATCCAAACCTTTTATGGTATCTTCTACACTATCTTTTGCCGTTAACATGATAATTGGAGTAGTAATATTTGATGTTCTAAGCCTTTTGCAAACTTCTATTCCATCAATTAAAGGTAACATAATATCAAGTAGTATCAAATCATAAGTGTTTACACTAGCTAGGTATAAGCCTTCTTCTCCATTTTTAGAAAAATCTACACTATAAGATTCTTCCTCAAGTCCTCTTTTTAAAAAGTTTATGATTTTTTCGTCATCTTCGATAATTAATATTTTCATAAAATTATTTTACCTTAATTTTAGTAAACTAATTTCATTATTAGCTTTAAACCTAAAATCAATTCCCCAATTTCCTATCCCCTTACTAACATAAATGGCAGTATCTTTTTTATAAATAAGACCATTAAGAAAGGGTTGAAAAAGTTTTACTACATAGTGAAAAGGGTATATTTGTCCCCCATGGGTATGCCCACATAGAAAAAGTTTACTATTTGATTTGAGTGCATAGATATAATCTTTTGGTTGATGTGCTAAAAAAATTGAGTTTTCATATTTACTTAGAATTTTCACTATTTTATCCTCTTCTCTTTTTACCCTAAAAAATTTTGAAAATCTATCACTTAATCCACCTATAGCTATAGTTTTATCCTTTATCTGTAAAATCTCATAGTTATTGTCTAAACAGATTAAATTTGTCAAAATATTTTTCAATTCTTTAAATCCATAAAACAAATCATGATTACCACTTATATAATAGGTCTTTTTCTCTATCTTATTTAGTAATTCCAATCTCTCTTTTATAAACTTTACTTTGCAGTCAATAATATCCCCTGTAATAACTATAAAATCAGCCTCACTTCTATTACAAAGTTTTACCAATTGATTTATACTATTAGTAGAGGTTTTTTTATTTATATGTAAATCACTTAAATGAAGAATTGATAACTCTTTTATTTTAGAATTAACAACAACCTCATTTATTTGTGGTAGTTTCATCTTATTTAAAAACCTCTTCTAAGTCATCTTTGGTGATATAGGAAATAGATTTTATAACACCATTTTCAAGTTTATAAAGAGTTGACTTTTCCTCTTTATTTACAAACCTATCATCTGCATCATCATAGATTAAAAGTATAGAGTGTTTATAATCTCTCATTTTTGGCATAGCAAAAAGCTTTGTAATAATTGATGGCATACCTGAAATATTGGCTATGAAAACAGCATGGTGTTTATTTAAAAAATCTGCTTTTTTTGAAGCAAGAAATGTATTTATATCTTTTCCCGTATCTTTCTCAAAAGAGACAATAATAGTTTGAATTTTAGAATCCACATCTTTCTTTTCATCAAACTGATTGGGTAATGAAAAATGTCCTATATCATCTCCAACTTTAAAACTGTTAGCAAAAAGATATATTGATGAAATAAGGGTTAAAACTAGTATGTTTTTTAACATTAGTTATCCTTGAAGTTAAAATCATATTTTATATCTATTTGATCTCTTACCGTTAAAAAGAACATTGTAGGAGGTTCCATACCAAAATCAGTTAACTTAATTGAAAAATCACCATTTAGGTTTATATTTTTTTCAACTTCTTTTATTGTAGCTTTAGAGGTGATAGGTTTACTGATATTATTTAAAATCAATATTCCTGAAAGTAGATAACTATCTTCTTGTTTTGAAATAGAGTTTAAAATAAAAACAATTTTGGGAGAGTTCTCTACATTTAAGACCTCATACATATGTTTATCTCTATCTTTATTATCACTAATTAAAGAGATAGCTTCTATTTCAAACTTACCTTTTATTGATTCTAAAGAATCACTTTTTTCTAATTCTGTAACAATATTTTCTGTTTGGGGATTAATAGTACTATCTCCAAAAACTTCCGTATGGGCTTGAATCTTCCCCTTAACTAAACTAAGACTATTTGCATTTGCAAAAACTACAGTAAATAATAAAACAAACACTAATTTATACATTTTTTCTCCTTTATAAGTAGGTTTTTTTGTGAATTTATTATTTTTATAAATGCTATTAAAAAAATAAATGGAACAAAAATTGTTAAGTTTTCTAAAGCTATAAATAATCCCATCCCTGAAGCAATCCAACCTATAAATACCATATATAAGGCTATTTTCTTTAGAGGTTTTTTTACTAAGCTTCTTAAAATATTTACATTGTAATAAGAGATTACAAAAGGGTATATAACTGATAACGCAAGGGGTTCTTGTAAAAAATAAAAAAGATAACTTAGTGCAAAAAGTATCATTATAAATAACTCATTTTCCATTCTTTGAATATTTAATTTAAGTGCTGCAATAACTCCAATTATGTGAAAAACTATAATCTCAAAAGTGAAGCCATCTCTCCAGATAGATACACTTAAATCTCTTGATAAAGTTTCAAATAAAGCAGAATCTAAAAATATCCATAAAACCATCACAAAGATGGGATATGGAGTAAAATTTTTAATCTCTTTATTTGTTTTAATTTTTTGCAAAAAATATGAGCAGATTAAAACTATAACTGTAAATATAATTGCAATAAACTCTCTTTTTGCAGGATCATAATTAAAAAGTAAAGTTCCTACACTATAAGAGATAGCAAGAGCTAATCCTAAATCTACAGTTGAAGCTTTCTTTAATTCATTAATTAAAAGAGGAGCTAATGCTCCAACACTTATCCCAAGAATAAAGAGTGTAATAGGTGAATAATTAGGATAGAAGAAAGTTAATATTAATTGCATCATTAGAAAAATTTTGATTTTTTTATCATTTGATAAAGAGATTTTATAACACAAAATTGAACCAATAATTCCACCTATTGGCAGAGGAGCTATATAATAGATATTTGAGGCAAAATATTCAACAATACCTGTTTGTGCTATAAGTAAGTAGTAACATAATTCAAATGCAATAAAAAATATAAGTGCTATTTTTGGCATAATAATTCCTTTTTGAAAATAAATAAAAATGTAGAAGCAAATAAAACATCAAATAAAGATATTAATAAAGCTTCTACACCTAAAGTTTTGTTATAAAAAAGAGCAAAAAAAACTGAACTTATAAAAACTCTTGTAATAACTGTAAGTTTTGTTAAGATGATCTCATGCACTTTATTTGTGAGAGCTAAGTAATGAATTACCCCTGTAATACTTACAAAAGCAAATACAATATATTCGTAACTTCCAGCAAATTTAAAACCAATAAGTGGATATAGAAAACTACTTAATAAAAGTAAAAAAATACCACCTACTCCATCAGCTAATACCCCTAAGAGATTATATTTTTGAAGTAAAGTAAATTTGAATTTAAAAGTAATAAAACTAAATAGTGATATAAGTGCAATAACTCCAAAAATACTTCTTGCTATCCATAAATTATAAATATCTGCTTGAAATATTTCTGCTTGAATAAGTCCAGAGATACTTAAAACTGTAAATATCCCTAATAATCCAATTAGATAAAGGGTATAAAAAATAGTTTTTTTAAGTTCTTTAATATAGTTAACAAACATTGCAATTACCATAAAAAATACACCAATTCCCATAGCTACATGAGCATGGGCAATAATTAAATCATTTCTATGAAAAAGCCATCTAAGTTCAGGTATAAATAAAATATTCCCTTCAATATCTACAAAAAGAAAAGCAAGTATTGATATAAGAAGTGCTTTTTTAGCAAATTTTTCTATGTTTGAATCCTTATACCATCTATATAATATCGGTACATAAAGAAAAGTTAGCCATTGGAAAAACCACTCTTGCTCATAACTTAAGTGTCCTATAAAACTTCTATATAAAACAGAAAAAGCATAAAATATAGTTGGAATAATCCAAAGAACATTCCATCTAGCTTTAAATTCACCTTTGTTTAGCAGTTTTATAATAAGGTAATAAATAGGGATTAAAGCTAAACTCATACCTAAAGTGTTATCTCCATGGGGTCCTGAAATTGTACTTTCAACTTGTCCAATTGTAGGATTCATTAATATAAGTAAAGCAATAGGTGCAATAATAGTAATTCTTAGACAAACTTTTATCCATAGGGGAATGGTCTCATAGGCTTTTATATATTTAATAAGGGCAATAATATAAAAAACTCCAGATATGGCAAGTATGAAATTTAACTCATATGGGAAGTCATAAAATGCTAGTCCTCTAGTATTCCCAAAAAGGATTGAACTAATCATAAAAACTAAAAATATATACCAAAATATTGTATAAAGGTTTAGATATTGTAATCCCACTTCACTTTTTACACCCTCTTTATTTATCAATAAAAAAGGAAGATATGAAAGCATTAATGGAACAAAACCATAAAGCATTAAACTAATATGTAGTGATCTCATGCTTGCTGGGATTAGTGTTTGAGAATCAATATAAAATCCTAATAAATTTAATGAATAGAAAATTCCAAAAACCATCCCTAAAAATAAAAATATTAATGAAATCTTGAAATGTTTATTAATAAAAAAACTAAAGTTATCTAATTTGTCCATCTTTTACCTCGTAAATTGTATCTGCTGTTTTAGCAAGCTCTTTGTTATGTGTTGCAACAATAATTGTAGTTCCATTTTTTGACAACTCTTTAAATAGTTCAAAAACTTTTTGTGCATTTTTAGAATCTAAATTACCCGTTGGCTCATCAGCAAAAAGTATTTTTGGATTGTTTATTAAAGCTCTTGCTATTGCAGCTCTTTGTCTTTGTCCTCCAGAAATCTCTGTTGGAAACTTGTTTTTTAATGTTTTTATATTTAAGATTGAAAGTATTTTTAAAATCTCATCATCACTAGCTTTAGGGTTTGCAAGTTTTATATTTTCAAATAGGTTTAAATAGTTTATTAGATAATGAAATTGAAAAATAAAACCTATGTTTTTTTGTCTAAATTCATCTATGTTTTTTATAGTTGAATAACTACTACCTTCAAAAAATAGTGTTCCCTCTTTTGGTTTAAGTAGGGTAGATAACACAGACAATAAAGTTGTTTTACCACTACCACTCTCACCTATTAAGCACACAAACTCGGCTTCTTTTATCTCAAGAGAGACTTTGTTTAAAGCTTTGTCACCATTATAATCATGGGAAATATTATCTGCTTTTAGTATCATATTTTATCCCCTTGCATAAGAATAATAGGGTCAATTCTTGAAGCATTTATTGCAGGAATAATTGAACCTAAAATAGCCATTGATAGTGAACAAATAAATAGATATATTGCAAGGGTAGAAGATATTTCTCCATTTACATATCCATGAAAAAGTGAAGAGTTTTTTATTAGTGCTAGTGCAATATAAGAGATAAAAAAAGAACTAATAAAACTTAGTATTCCTAAAATTGAACTTTCTAAGATTATTTGTGAAACAATTTTTTTAGTTGAGATTCCAATTGCTCTTTTTATACCAAATTCAGTTTTTCTTTGATTTATTGTGATACTCATGATACTTACAATCCCTAAAAGACCCATACAAAAAGAGATTAGACCAATAAGGTTTGATGAGGTTTTGATAATTTTAAATTGATTATAATTATCCACAAAATTTTGAGTAGATTTTACTTCTATATCTTTACTCAGGTTTTCTATATCTTTTACTAGATTTTCAATATTTGAATCTATCTTACTGTTTACCATTAACATAGAAGCACTTTTGTTAAAAATTTTACTTGCATCTTCAAGTTTTAAAACAACTCCACCATTTTCAAATCCAATATCACTTTTAAAAACACCAGAAACATTAAAAGTTTTGTCTGCTATTTGAATACTGTTTTTGTTTTTTAAAGATTCATAAATAGAGTTACCAACTAATACTTCATTTAGTTTTGGGTAAGTGCCTTTTATAAGTTTATAGTTTTCAAATCTATTATCAGACATACCATAAACTGCAACAATAGGAAGCTTTTCAACTGGGCTTGCTCCAACAATTATTGCAGAGGTTTTTTTTACATTTTCTAACTTATCTATTTTTTCTAATAGTTTGACATCTACATTTGAAAAAAAGGTATCAGAGATTTTTGCTTGAGTTATTATAATATCTCCATCACTTTTTAACATATTTGAATACATAGATATAACTCCATTTGAGATAGAGCTAATTAAAAATATTGATGTGATAGAAAAGATAAGACTAATAAATATTAATATTGTTTTTAATTTGTTTGCTTTTAAAGCTTTAATTGCAAGTATAAACAAAAAAATCCTTTCATCCAATTTTTGTAAATTTACAAGAAATTGATGAAAAGATTATGAATTTAATATGAAATAAAATTCATATTTGATTAAAATATAGAAAGATTTGTTTTTGTAGTAAATAGCTCTAAAGCTTTTGTTCCAACTAAAGAGTTTCCTTGTTTGTTTAACTTTGGTGAATAAACACAAATTGCCATTTTTTGAGGAACTACTGCAACTATTCCTCCACCAACGCCACTTTTACCCGGAAGTCCCACATGAAAAGCAAAATCTCCTGAAGCATCATAATGGCCACAAGTTAGCATTAAAGAGTTTATCCTTTTTGCTTGAGGTTCTGTTACTATAGCTTCATTTGTATTTGGAATTGTTCCATGATTTGCAAGGAAAAGCATCGATTTTGCAAGCTGTTTAGTATTCATCATTATTGAACACTGTTTAAAATAAGTTTCAATAACATCGTTTGTATTATTTTCAATATTATTAAAACTTTTCATCATATTTATTAAAGCAAGATTTCTATATCCATGTTCAAGTTCAGATTTATAGATATCTTGGTCAAAATTTATAGTTTGACATCCTGATACTTTTTTTATAAATTCTAAAATAGTAGGAAATGTATTTTGTTTATATTTTGAAACTAAGGTATCAGTTGTAACTATTGCCCCTGCATTTATAAAAGGGTTTCTTGGTATTCCTTTTTCATATTCAAGTTGAATTAAAGAGTTAAAAGGGTTTCCTGAAGGTTCATGACCAACTCTTTTATATAAATCTTTTCCATATAAATCAAGGGATAGAGTAAAACTAAAAACTTTTGAAATACTTTGTATAGAAAAAAGTTTTTGGCATGAACCTATATTATACTCTGTTCCATCAAGTTTTATAATACTCATAGCAAAATCATCTACTTCAACTTTTGCTAAAGCTGGAATATAATCAGCTACTTTCCCTTTTTTTAAAAAAGGTATAATCTCTTCTTTAATCTCTTCAAGAACTTTTTGATAATTCATAAAACACCTTTATTGATATTTATAAAATAGTAACAAAATTTAGAGTTTAAAAAGTGTCTTTTAACTGAAACTTATTTATCTAGATCTTTTAATGCTGCTTCAATATTTTGTCTTAAAATTAATTCTTTGGTATCAAATGTGATACCTAATTTATGAAATTTTCTTAATATTCTATTGTTTACACCAGTGATTATTAGTTTTTTTTCATTTTTTTGAAAGTTATCTATAATAGATTTAAAAGCAACAAGAGCAGTCATATCCATCATAGAAACGTTTTCCAAGTTTACTATTACTGTTTTAATCTCTTCTTCTGTATCTAATAAAGTTTTTAATGCTTGTTGGGCTGCTCCAAAAAACATAGGACCATTTATATTATATATTAAAGTATCTTCAGGAATATGTATCTCTTTTGAATTATGTTCATTATTAACTAAGTTTATTGAATATAAATCTATAGTTCTTTTAATAAATAAAATAGAAGCCAATCCCATACCAACTCCAACTGCAATCTGCATATCTAAAAGAATAGTTAAAATAAAACATGTCAATAAAACATAAACATCGTATTTAGGAGCAACTTTTATAATATTAATAAAATGTTTAAATTCAGACATATTCCAAGCTACTACCAAAAGTAAAGCAGATAAAGAAGCCATTGGTAAATAAGATAAATAAGGAGCGAAAAAAGCAATAGATAAAAAGATAAAAAAAGCATGAATTATTGAAGATATTTTTGAATTAGCTTTTGATTTGATATTTACTACTGTTCTTGCAATAGCTGCTGTTGCAGGAATACCTCCAAAAAAAGGAACGGCTATATTAGCTAAACCTTGACCTATTAACTCTTTATTTGGATCTGTTTTATGTCCTGTCATACCATCTGAAATCACTGCACAAAGTAGTGATTCTAATGCCCCTAAAATTGCAATTGCAACACTATGAGGAAGAAGTTTATAAAACATATCCAAATTTAAATCCTCTATGGTATAACCTTCCCAAGGAAGTGAAAATTGTAAAGGTATGGGAGGTATTCCATTTCCTTTTATTTCTCCTATTTGGTAATGAAAGCTTGAATATATTGTAGAGATTTGGAATTGTGGGTAATAATTATTGAATAAAACAACAGCTATTGTAACAATACCTAATGCTACCAATGGTGCAGGGATTTTACTTTTTGTTTTTGGCCAAAAAATTAAAATAAGTAATGTGCTTAACGCAACTATAAATTCATTTGGATTGAATGTGTGAAAAGATTCAAATATTGTGATTACTTTTTGATGAAAATGTCCTGTAAAATCATTTATCTCTAAACCAAAAAAATCTTTTATTTGAAATGTTGCAATAACAACTGCAATACCAGAAGTAAACCCAACAGTTACAGGATATGGAATAAGCTCAATCAAATTTCCAAGTTTTAAAACTCCCATTAATAAAAGAAAAAAACCTGATAATAATCCACATACTAATAAACCTTTTAATCCAAAATCTTGAACAATAGGTATTAAAATGACAACAAACGCTGCCGTTGGACCTGAGATATTAATTTTGCTACTACCAAAATAAGCAGCAATGATACCTGCAATAATTGCAGTATAAAGGCCATTTTGTGGTGGTACACCAATTGCAATAGCTAAAGCCATTGATAAAGGTAAAGCTATAATCCCTACAATAATTCCTGATAAAAGGTTTAATTTAAAAGTTTTCATTTTTTTCTTTTAGATTTTGATCTAATAAGTTTTTTTGATTTAGCATTTTTTAGTTTACTAATTACTTCGGATGATATTTTATACATAAATCTTATACTCTCTTTTAGATCATCTTTTGAATTATTATTTCTTACATTTTCAAAATAGCTTAAGAGTTTTAAGTAGTCAATCTCAAGTAAAAAAGGGTATCTTTTGACTGATTTTTTCTCTTCATATATCCATTCACTAAGTAGGGCAAATATTATTTGTTCAGGAATCCAAAATTCTCCTGTTTTAAAATTTTTGTCAAACTGTAATACAATAATATTATAATAGTTCAATAAAGCTTCATATTGAGGAGGAAGGTTTTTTTTCTTTGTTTCTTTCATATATGAATCAATAAAAGTTTTAAGTTCATATGCATCAAAAATAGATTCTTTTAACTTATCTCTTAAAAAAAATATTGTTTTTGTAATATCTTCATTGTAAGAATCCTTTCCTAAATTAACTTTGTACTCTCCTTTATCTATTTTTTTAATATAGTCGTTGCATAAAGTTTTTATATAAATAAGAAGTGCTTCTGTTTTAATATCTCTAAATATTTTCATGATTTTTCCTAAAATGGAATTTTATACCATAAATAATTAATAATGAATTAAGTTCAAATAAATATATATAATTCATTTATTATGCTTTTATATTAATATAGTTAAAATTTAAAAAAATAAAAATGGAATAAATTGAAAGCTATAGTTGATAAACAAATCAATAAAATAAAAAGAGATTTATATTTAAATGCAGCAGTAGAGTATATTGACAACAACGGATATAAACAATTAAAGATTTCACAATTGGCAAAAAATTTAGAGGTATCTATAGGTACTATATATAATCTGTTTGGATCAAAAGAGGAGTTATATTTAGAGTATCTAATTTTAAAATTTGAGAATTTCTTTAAACAATTAGTTGAAAATGAAACAGATAGTCCTATGAAAAATTTGGAACTCTATTTAAAAGCAAAGTATAAAATTTTTATTCAAATTGATAAAAAGAGTAATTATCCAATTATAGATGATCCTTTTTTCTTTCACAAATTAGATGTTATAAATCATCCCGTTGTTACAAAGATTTATCAGTTTTTAGAAAAACAGTTTGAAAAAATATTTAAGAATAAACAAAAAATAGATGCAATGCATCTTACTATACTTTTTAAAAAGCTCTCAGATGGCTATATTGAAAGTTATATGTTGAAAAAATTTGATACAACAAATATTGTTGAGGATACAATGGAACATTTTTTTCATGGGTTAAATCTATCTAAAGTATAAAGTTTTACTTAATTAATAGTAACTTAATTGAAACTAATTACTTGACTTAGCATATTTTTAAGTATATTTAAGATATAATCGCCAAAAATTATAGAAATTATCATAAAGAGTATAAATGAGAGACATTAGAAACATTGCCGTGATTGCACACGTTGACCATGGAAAAACAACACTGGTTGATGAATTATTAAAGCAATCTGGAACTTTCGCAGCACACCAAGAGGTTGACGAAAGAGTTATGGATAGTAATGATATTGAAAAAGAAAGAGGAATTACTATCCTTTCTAAAAATACTGCAATTGACTATGAGGGTGTGAGAATTAATATTATCGACACTCCAGGACACGCCGATTTTGGTGGAGAAGTTGAAAGGGTTTTAAAGATGGTTGACTCAGTGCTTCTTTTAGTAGATGCACAAGAGGGAGTTATGCCTCAAACAAAATTTGTTGTTAAAAAAGCATTATCTTTAGGTCATAGACCTATTGTTGTTGTTAACAAAATCGATAAACCAGCTGGTGAACCTGATAGAGTTGTTGATGAAGTATTTGATCTATTTGACCAAATGGGAGCAGATGAAGAGCAACTTGAATTTCCTGTAATCTATGCTGCAGCTAGAGATGGTTATGCAATGCATGCATTAGAAGATGAGAAAAAAGATTTACAACCTTTATTTGAAACTATTTTAAATGAAGTTCCAAAACCAAAAGGTAGTGAAGAAGAGGGATTACAACTTCAGGTATTTACACTTGATTATGATAATTTCATTGGTAAAATTGGTATTGCGAGAATTTTTAACGGAACAATTTCTCAAGGTGAAACTGTTTTATTATGTAAAGCAGACGGTGAAAAAGTAAAAGGTAGAGTTACTAAGCTTATTGGTTTTAAAGGTTTAGAGAGAATTGAAATTAAAACTGCTGGTGCAGGTGATATCTGTGCTGTTGCTGGTTTTGAAACTATTGATGTTGGAGATTCTTTATGTGATCCAGCAAATCCAATGCCTCTTGACCCAATGCATATTGAAGAACCAACACTTTCAGTTACTTTTGCAGTAAATGATTCTCCATTAGCTGGTACTGAAGGTAAGTTTGTTACTTCAAATAAAATTGATGAAAGACTTGCTTCTGAAATGAATACTAATATTGCTATGAATTATGAGCAAATTGGTGAAGGTAAATTTAAAGTTAACGGAAGAGGTGAACTTCAAATTACAATTTTGGCAGAAAATATGAGAAGAGAAGGTTTTGAATTCTCAATTGGAAGACCAGAAGTTATTACAAAAGAGGAAAATGGTGTTACTTTAGAACCATTTGAGCATTTAGTAATTGATACTCCAGATGATTATACTGGAACAATTATTGAAAAATTAGGTAAGAAAAAAGCAAATATGACAAATATGGTGCCAATGGGTGCTGGATTTACAAGATTAGAGTTTGAGATTCCAGCTAGAGGACTTATTGGTATTAGAACTGAGTTCTTAACTGATACAAAAGGTGAGGGTGTAATGAACCACTCATTTTTAGATTTTAGACCATACTCTGGAAATGTTGAATCTAGAAAAAATGGTGCACTTGTATCTATGGAAAATGGAGAAGCTTTAGGTTATTCAATTTTCAATTTACAAGAAAGAGGTGTAATGTATATTAAACCTCAAGATAAAGTATATAACGGGATGGTTATTGGTGAACATGCTAAATCTAACGACTTAGATGTAAATCCTATTAAAGGGAAGCAACTTACAAATGTAAGGTCATCGGGTGCAGATGATGCTATTAAGCTTGTTCCACCAAGAGTGATGTCCCTAGAAAATGCTTTAGAGTGGATTGAGGAAGATGAGTTAGTCGAAGTTACACCAATTTCGGTAAGAATAAGAAAAAGAGAGCTTGACCCAACTGCTAGGAAAAGAGCTGCTAAGAAGGCGAAATTCGCTGACTAGTATCGAAACTAGTAAGGTTAAAAAGGGGAAGAGCTTCGGTTCTTCCCCTTTTTTTTTGATTAAAATTTAATATTGGAGATAAAAATGAAAACTATTGTAAAAAAACAAACTATTAGAAATGAAGAAAAACTATTTTATAAACAGGAGAAAAAGAGTATGAAAACTATTATTGTTAAGAAAATTATTGTACCCGCTAAGGAAGAGATTAAATCGATTAATAGTTGGAGTAATAATAACTCCTGGCAAGTAAAAAGATGCAATGAGGGTGTTATTAGGTCACTCTTAGAAATGGCTACAAGTAAGAAAAAAACCATGCAAATCTTATATGAAGATTTGGATTATTTTGAAGAGGAGTTAAATCTATACGCAGAATCAATTTAAAGGTTAAAAAATGATTCATATAGATTTTAAAATTAATAAATAAAATAGGAGAAAACCACTTTTTCTCCTATTCACAAGGAGAAAAAGATGGAAATAAATACAACAAAAAAAGATTATTTAATAGTGGTAGCAATATATTTTTTAACTATAGCTACAACATTTATAGCAATAGCATAAATTATCACATAATAAATTATTTAACAAATTGAGATTAATCTCTTTTTGTTAAATTAATTAAAATCAATTAATTCTTTAAATTAGCACTTATATATAAATATTGCTAAAAATATTAGCAGTTGCTATTGACAAGTGCTAAAATATTTGTTATAATTCTTTCAACTTGATAAATATTCTATCAAGAATAATTTTTTAGGAGGAAAAGATGTTATTAACAAGATTTGACCCTTTTAAACAATTTAAAGAGTTAGAAAAAAATTTTTATAATTATCCGAGTAATGAAGGTGTAAATGGTTTTGTACCAGTTGTAAATACAAGAGAAGCAGATGGTGCATATCATATTGATGTAGATTTACCAGGTGTAAAAAAAGAAGATATTTCTGTAGATATTGATAAAAATATTTTAACAATCTCAGGAGAGAGAAAAACAAAAGAGGAAGTAAAAGAAGAAGATTATTATAAAGTTGAAACTTCTTTTGGAAAATTCTCTAGAAGTTTTACAATCCCTGAAAATGTAGATATTGAAAATATAAATGCAAAAAGTAACGATGGAGTTTTAGAGGTAGTCATTCCTAAGGTTGAACCTACTAAAACTAAAAAAACTATTGCCATAGAATAAGCTTTAAAAGAGGAAGAGTATTCTTCCTCTTAACGAAAATAGATATAAGAGGTATTAGTTATTTCATAATTGTGTATATTTTTTTTATTTTAATACCTCTTTTCTCTATTTTTTATAATATTTCTCATTTGGTAATATTCATTTTACTTTTTATGTTCATTTTTAGTTTAATTATTCTACTATTCCTATTACATCAATATGAAGGTATCTTATGAATTTAAAAGATTATTACTTTTTTAATTCACTGAGTGATGCAGAGATAAAAAGATTGGAAGAGATCTCTTTTTTAAAAAAGTTTTCACGTGGTGAAATTTTATTTTATGAAAAAGACCAGTCAAAATATTTGCATTTGTTAGTAAAGGGAATAGTAAAAATATATAAACATGATTATAAAGACAATGAGTTAGTAATTCATAATATAAATGCCTTATCATTTATTGCTGAGATTGCAAATTATGAAGAAAAACCTTTTCCTGCAAATTGTTCTTTTGAAACTAAAGGGGAAGTATTACTTATAGATTATGAAAAGTTTAGAGATGAATTTTTATATAAAAAAGATATAGCCATGCTTTTTATTAAATCTTTAAGCCAAAAAATTAAATACTTAGAGGGGTTTATAAACAATAGTGTAAGTATAGATGTAAATGCAAAAGTTGCTAAATTTATTTATGATAATGAAAATACTATTAACAGTATGAAGCAGATTAAAATAGCTGAGATATTAAATATCAGAGAAGAGACACTTTCTAGAAAAATTAGTGCTTTTGTAAAAAAAGGTATTATAAAAAAAGAGAAAAGAGATATAACAATATTAGACCATGAAAAACTTTTAGAGGAGTTTGTTTAAGAGATGTTTATTAGGGTGATTTCTGAACTTGCTCCTAGTCTCATTGGTGGTCCCCAAAATCCTGTTCCTTTGTTTACATATATTTGTGTATTTTCATCATGTTTATTCAAACCTTTTACATAAGGTTGTTGTAGTTTAACAAGAAAATTAAAAGGAAAAATTTGTCCTCCATGAGTGTGTCCACTTAAGACTAAATCGATTTTTTCATCTTTAATCTCTTCGATAAATTTTGGTTGATGGGCTAAAAGAATTTTTGGAGAGGTATCTGTATTTATTAGAGCTTTTTTAAGGTCAGGTATATATGCATTTACACTATTTCCCATCACATCATATACCCCTAGAAGATTAAAACCTTCTCCTTTTTCCCCTATATATACATTTTCATTTTCTAGAGTTTTTATTCCTAAATTATTAACATAATCAATTATTGATTGTACTCCATGGAAGTATTCATGATTTCCAACTATAAAGTATGTTCCAAATGTAGATTTCAAATATCTTAATTCTTCTAAAGCCTCTTTTGCATATTTTATATCTGTATCAACTAAATCTCCTGTTATTACAACAATATCTGCTTTTAAGAGATTAACTTGTCTTACAATAGATGATATAAACTCTTTATCAATAAGTCCACCAATATGAATATCACTTAATTGAACAATTTTGTATGGTTTTTTTAGATTTTTAATTTTGATATTAACTTTTTCAAGTTGTATATTTCTAGCATTGTACATGGCTTTTGCATTTACAGCACTTGCAAGAGTAAGTGCTGAAATATCAAGACTTTTTTTAAAAAAAGTTCTTCTATTTTCATTTAGTGGGGCTTTTTTTAACAAACTTGAGGATATATCATAAATAATAGTTGCTATAAATAATAAAAATATTAGTCCAATAGGAACTGAAAGTAAAAAATATACTAGATTGGGAACTACTGGGTTATATCTTACTATTAAATAGGATAAAACACCAAAAAGATTAATGATTAAAAATATATTTATATATCTTTTTATTTTATTTGAAAAGTGAAGTTTATTTACAAGTCTTTTTGATATATATAAAGTTAATAAAGACATTACTGTTAAAAAAATTGTTGCAAATATAATAAATCTCATAGAAAAATTATACAATTAGAGTTTTAACAAAAAGTTAATATTTTTATATAGAAGTTTATATTAACAGTGCATTTGCACTGTTAATAAATATTATTTAGAAATAACTGGAAGAGGTCCAATATAACCAGTATATGCTCTCATATCAGAAGCACTCTTTGCTTTGTTTGGCATATCATCTTCTTTTGTCATTGCATCACCTTCTCCATATGGGTGTTGAACAACAGACATAATATAACCATGACCACCTATATTGTTGTAATAATATGGAGATGTTGTTTCACTTCCATAAGGAGTAGTTTGGATTCTTGTTAATTGTTTTTCACCAATATTATAAGACCAGATATAGTCATTTTGATGACCTGACCCTGTATCTTCACCTATAATAATTGTATTTGTATTTGGAATAAATGTAATATTATCTGGATTTGCTAAAGATTCAACTGAGCAAGTATTTCCTGCAATTGATTTATCAGGAGTACCAGCAACTAAACCATACATAGAGTTAGGAATATATTTAGAATCTATTTTATTTCCATCCATATCATGAGGAGTAGAGAATGTAGTCATATTTAAAGCATAAACTGCTCCACATTTGTTTTTAGAAAGTTGGATGTCATTGTTACCGCCAAGCTCATACTTCCCTTTTTTAGCGTCTGCTTGCATACCTTTTTCGATTGAAGACATAGATATATAAAGAATATTATCTTTTGGATTGTGGGTGATACCTTCCATTTTTCTAAACTCAGTAGTTGCTCCTTTAATTGCTGCAAATCTTCTTGATTCTAATCTTGAAGCTATTTCATCCATACCAGGTTTAACTTTTAAACATTCAGCACCCATTGTTGTATTTACTGATGTAAAAGATGAATCACTACATGTACCATCTTTATTGATTTCGATTTTATCAAATATATCTGAGAATTTTAATTTTTTATCTAATGCAGCTTTAATATTTTTATCTGAAGAGTGACCTAAATTAACCCATTTAATATCTGCACTTCCTGCACCTTTATCACTTCTTTGTTCCCATTTTGCAGCATAAAGTGTACCTGAACTTAAGTCTCTTGCTTCATCTGCTATAAACATAAAAATAGCTACATTTGTACCATCATCTGATAGAAATACAGTTTTTTCATCTGGCATAACATAAGCTAATTCATGTGCAAATCTTCCCATGGTATAATGTTTTACTACATTTACATCACCATTTTCATTTAATACTTTTACTTCAGGAGTCCACCCATAATCATATGGATTTAAAGCTTTTAAATCTCCACCATAATAATCAGCCATTTGGTCATAATAAGGATTAATAGAACCATTTGCTTTAATAGCTGCTGCATCTGGTTCATATTCTTCTGAACTTAAGTGTGTACCCCATGGAGTAACAGAACCAGCACATGGGACCCACAAACCATTTAAGTGAGATAAATCAATATTTTTTGTATTAATTGCTTTTAGGTGACCATTTTCAGTTTGCTCTAATTCAGTAATATACATAGCTGCTGGTCTAGTTTCAAATTGAGAAACCATAAATAGTTTATCTCCTACTGGTAATAAAGATGAGAAGTCATTTGAGTTTGAAATAAATGGTGAACCATCTTTACCCACAACTGGATTACCTTGACTATCAAAGATTTGTCCAAAAACACCTTCACCTACTTGATCTCCAGATCTTAAAATTGCGTTATAACCAATTTTGTATTCTTTTCCATCTACAGTTACACTTGGAGAAGCTGTGATTTTTCTTTTTTCATACTCTTTTGTAGGAACTTTCACTTCAGAAAATTTTATAGTGTGTGTTTGTGGTTTTAATACTGCTTCATCTGGCTGATTTGAAGCACATCCAGAAAGCAATATTGTTGCTGTTACTAATGATGTAGCAATTACTTTTTTTGTCATTTGTTATCCTTATAAAAATTATTTAGAGGGATTTTATAAATAATTGGTTACAAAAAGATAACAATAAAAAAATATTATATTAAATTGATTGTTTAAGTGCTTTTATAAGTTTATCTATCTCTTCTTCAGTCTGAGAATAATGTATAGAGATTCTTAGCCATCCTGGCTTCTCTTCAATCTCTTTTTTTGAGTTAAAACCTAAAAGGTCATGACCATATGGCCCAGCGCAAGAACATCCAGCTCTAGTTTGGATACCACCGTTTGATGATAGTTTTCTACAAATATCATAAGGGTTTATATTTTTTATGTTAAAAGAGATAATACCTATATTTTTAGATATTTTGTTTCCATAGATTGTGATATTTGGAATATTTTCTAATTTATTTAGTAGGTATTTAAGTAAAATCTCTTTTCTTTTTAGGATAAACTCAAAACCTATTTCATTTCTAAGTTGATAAGCTAAGGCACTTCTAATAAGTTGTAATATTCCAGGGGTTCCTGCTGTTTCCCTTACATTTAACTCTTTTTCATATTCTTGAATTTTAGAATTTACATAAGATACAGTTCCTCCACCTGCAAAAGTAGGAGATAGATTTGTATCTACTAAAGATTTTTTGATAATTAAAAGTCCACAACTTCCAGGACCTCCTAAAAGTTTATGTGGAGAAAGGTATAACGCATCATAATAGTTACAATCTACATTCATATAAGGAGAACTTGCAGCTGCATCAAAACAAACTAAGGCATTGTATTTTTTTAAGATGTTTGAGATATCTTTATAGCAAGTTATAATACCTGTCACATTTGAAGCTATACAAAAACTTCCTATAATCTCTCTATGTTGATTTTGTTTTAAAGTTGCTTCTAATTCTTCTAAATCAATTAATCCCTCTTGTGTTAAACCAATTCTTTTAACTTCACATAGAGCTTCTCGGTGACTAACTTCATTTGAGTGATGTTCATAAGGTCCAACTATTACTAAAGGCAGATTCTCTTTTGGTATAGATATATCATATCTTTTTTTTGTTGCAGGAGGGATATACAGTCCTAAAAGTTCTTGAAACTTTTTTATTGCAGCAGTTGAACCACATCCTGTTGGTATTACTGCAAACTCTTTAGTTAGTTCAAGACTTTGTTCAAGGGATAATATAGCATTATTATAATATTCACTAGTGATATTAGCATTTGAAGACTCTTTTGAGTGAGTATTTGCATAGGTTTCTAAAACATCTCTAAGACGATTTTCAATTTGTCTAAAAGCAAGTCCCGAAGCTGTATAATCAAAATACTCTTTCTTACTTTTCCCAATAGTGTTATATCTAATAAAATCTAACGTATTTGTATTTTTATCAAAAAATGGTCTATAAATATCTTTTTTCATATGATAATTTTATCTTATTTTTATTATAGAATTTATTAATAAGAGAGAATTAAACTCTCTTATCTTATGAAGCTTTTGTTAATAGATAGTCTCTAAAGCTTGTAAAGCTTGAAGCTTTATATTCTTTAATCATACCTTCAATATACTCTTTTGTATCTTCTTGGGCAAATTTAATTCCGGTTTTTTGTGCATACTCACTCTCTTTTCCATGCAAGAAACCAGCAACTACCATCTCATATCCCACAACAGGTTGACCATCTTTTTTAACTTTTGTACCAATAAGTCCAATATCAGCAATATGTGAATGGGCACAAGAATTAGGGCATCCGTTAATAGATATAGCTACTCTTTCGTCAAAATCAGGAAATTTTTCTTCAAGGTAATTAACTACTTCTTTCGCTTTTCCCTTAGTTTCACTAATTGCAAATTTACAAAAGTTTAACCCTGTACATGCCTGAACTCTAGCTTTGAAATTTGAAGGAAAAGGTGAGATTCCTACCTCTTCTAACTCTTTAGCCATAGCTTCTGCATTTTTTGTAGGAACTGCTGTAATAATTATATTTTGAGTAACAGTTGCTTTAAGGGCTGTTGCTTCATATTTTTCAAATAGTTCAATCAAGTTATTCAAACCATCAAGTCCAATATGTCCTGAATTTAAAGCACACCCAATAAAACTTTTACCCTCTTCTTTACTCTCATTGATTCCAAAATGTTCTCTATATCTAGAGTGCACATATTCAATATCATTTGGTTCTTTGATTTTAAAAGATAACCCATTTTGAAGTACTTCTCTAAATTTTTCTATTCCCCAATTTTCAATGATATGACCAAGTCTAGCTTTTCTTCTATTCTCTCTATTCCCATTATCCCTATAGATTTTAATAACTGCTTTAGTTAATGGAAGAACTTGTGATGGTGCCACAAAACCTATATGGTCTGCAACTCTTCTATTTGAAGCCAATCCTCCTCCTACACTTACTGCAAATTGGATTCTTCCATTCTCTTGTTTTACAGCATTGAAGCTAAGATCTTGCATCTCATGGTGCATACAGTTTTTAGAACATCCATTAACACCAATTTTAAATTTTCTTGGAAGATTTGAAAATGCCTTATTTCCTTTTAGGGCTTCATTAATTTTTTCAACCACATCTCTTACATCCGAAATTTCATCTTTATCTATACCATTTACAGGACAAGAAACAACATTTCTTGGAACATCTCCTGCTGCAAAGATTGTATTTAATCCTACTGTATCAAGAAGTCTGAAAACTTCTGGTAAATCTACAACTCTTATATAGTGAAATTGTAAATCTTGTCTTGTAGTAAAATCAGCAGTTCCCCTTGCATATTTTTCAGAAATCTCGGCAATCATTTTAAGTTGAGGAAGTGTTAACTCGCCACTGATAAGTTTCACTCTTAACATAAAATATAGAGTTGGGTCATCTTCTGCTTGTAGATTTCTATTTTGAGTATATAGACCATACCATTTAAATCTATCTATATCTTCAGGGTCTACCTCTTCACCAGTTATTGCATAAAGATAGATGTCTTGAAGTACATCAAGACCATCTTTTTCTTTTTTTATCCGCTCAACTCTTTGTGCTTTACTCTCTTTCGCCATAATCTATCCTAAAATTTCTTTACAACCCCACTCAGGGTAGTTTCTTCTAATAAATTCATTTAATTCAACTTCAGCTTTTGTATACTCTTTTTTCTCATCTTCAAGCTTTGCAAACCCTTCTATATGATTTACAATCATACCTGCTCCAACTGTTGAGTTTGTATATTTATCTATAATTATAAAACTTCCAGTGTATCTATTCTCATGGTATGGATCTACTGCTATGTCTCTATCCAATGATAAGGTACATTTTGCTATATCATTTAGCTCTAAAGTTTGGGCATCAATCTCTTCAAAGGTATTAATATTCTTTTTAAATTGTATCTCATTAAATGCACCATTTATAACACTTGTTGCTCTTTTGATAATATAGTTCTGATTTAACTTTAATGGTGTTTCATCCATCCAAACTACCATTGCCGATAAGTGATTTGAAACTTTAGGAATATCAGTAGATTTTACAATCATATCCCCTCTACTTATATCAATCTCATCTTCTAGTGTTATTGTTGTTGCCATTGGTGCAAATGCTTTTTGTATTGTTTCAACTTGCTCATCTTTTCCAATTGGTCTTAAATCTTTAATATCATTTGATACAATTGATTTTACTTTAGATGTTTTTAGTGATGGCAATACAGTGATCTCATCTCCAACTTCGATAGAACCACTTGTAATAGTCCCAGAAAAACCTCTAAAGTTTAAATGTGGTCTTATTACATATTGAACAGGTAATCTAAAAGAATTATTCTCTTTTTTATTTATCTCAATAGTATCTAATAACTCCATTAAAGGTTTATCTTTATACCAAGGTGCTTTAGGAGAGTTTGTTAAAATATTATCTCCATCTAAAGCAGAAATAGGAATAAATCTAAAATCAATATCTTTATTATGAGGAAGGTTAGGAATAATCTCTTCATAATCTTTTTTTATTGAGTTAAATACCTCTTCACTAAAATCAACTAAATCCATTTTATTGATAGCAACGATTAGGTTTTTAATACCTAAAAGTGATGCTATATAAGAGTGTCTTTTTGTTTGTGTTAAAACACCTTGTCTAGCATCTATTAGGATAATTGCTAAATCTGCTGTACTTGCACCCGTTGCCATATTTCTTGTATATTGTTCATGACCTGGAGTATCTGCTATAATAAATTTTCTTTTATCTGTTGAGAAGAATCTATATGCAACATCAATAGTAATCCCTTGTTCTCTTTCACTAGCTAATCCATCAACTAAAAGTGCTAAGTCCATTTTATCACCAGTAGTACCTGATTTTTTACTATCTTTTTCAATAGCTGCTAATTGGTCTTCAAAAATCATCTTACTATCATATAAAAGTCTTCCAATTAGTGTTGACTTTCCATCATCTACAGAACCACAAGTTATAAATCTTAGGATATCTTTATTTTCATGTTCTTTTAAATATTGTTCAATATTTGTTGCAATTAAATCTGATTGGTGTGCCATCTTAAAAATACCCCTCTTGTTTCTTTTTCTCCATTGATGCATCACCATCACTATCTATTAATCTTCCTTGTCTTTCACTTGTAGTACAAACAAGCATCTCTTGAATAATCTCTGGAAGTGTTGTTGCTGTTGAATTAACTGCTCCTGTTAGAGGATAACAACCTAATGTTCTAAATCTTACATCTTCCATTTTTGCTGTAGCTCTTAACTCTTCTGGCATTCTTTCATCATCTACAAGAATTTTTGTTCCCATATATTCTACTACGGGTCTTTTTTTAGAGAAGTACAAATCAGGAATTGGAATTTGTTCTAGATAGATATATTGCCAAATATCTAATTCTGTCCAGTTAGACAAAGGAAATACTCTAATTGATTCACCTTTTGTGTGTCTTCCATTGTAGATATTCCACAATTCTGGTCTTTGATTTTTTGGATCCCATCTATGGTTTTTATCTCTAAAAGAGTAGATTCTTTCTTTTGCTCTTGATTTCTCTTCATCACGTCTTGCTCCACCAAACACTGCATCAAACTTTTGGATATCTAGTGCTTGTTTTAATCCTTCTGTTTTCATTACATCCGTATGAAGTGCTGAACCATGTTCAAAGGGAGATATATTCATCTCTAAACCTTTTGGGTTTGAGTATACGATTAATTCCATTCCTACTTCTTTTGCACGTCTATCTCTAAATTCTATCATCTCTTTAAATTTCCATGTTGTATCTACATGCATTAGAGGTAATGGTGGTGGTGCTGGGTAAAAAGCTTTTTGTAGCAAGTGTAACATTACTGAGCTATCTTTCCCTACACTATATAGCATCCCTGGGTTACTAAACTCTGCTACTACTTCTTTCATTATATGCATACTCTCTGCTTCTAATTGTTTTAGATGCGTTAGTCGTTCGTTACTTATGTTAATTTCATTCATTATTATCATTCCATTAATTTATATTTTTATAAATTGAATCCTTCAAATTAAAAGTTTGATATCATCAAAAAACTTGATTATTTAACGTGCAATCCACACTCTTTGTGTTCAGGATTTTCCCACCACCATCTTCCAGCTCTTACATCCTCATCATCCTTAATGGCTCTGGTACAGGGTGCACATCCAATACTTGGATAACCTTGGTCATGAAGTTTGTTATAAGGAACATTATTTGCTTTTATATAGTTCCAAACCTCTTCTTCTCTCCAATTTATAAGTGGATTTACTTTTATAACTTTAAAGTTTTCATCCCACTCAACAATAGGTGTATCTGTTCTAGTTACACTTTGACTGGCTCTTAATCCTGTAATCCAAACTTTTAGAGGTTTTAAGGCTCTTTTTAAAGGCTCTATTTTTCTAATATTACAGCATCTTTTTCTATTTTCTATATTTTCAAAGTGCCCATTTACACCTTGAATTTGATAAAGTTCTTCAACTTGAACAACTTCAGGGAAAAAAACATTTAGTTTTACACCATATTTCAAATTTGTTGCATCCATTACATCGTAAGTTTCTGGATGTAGTCTTCCTGTATCTAGTGTAAATATATTTGCTTCTTTATCTGTTTTTAAAATCATGTCGGTTAAAACTTGATCTTCTGCACCTAAACTACTTGATAAAGCAGCATCTCTTCCATACTCTTTTATAAAATATTCTATAACCTGTGTTGCCTCTGCTTTAGCAAACTTCTCGTTTAATTCATTAATTTCCATGCATATCTACTTTTAAATTTGGTAATCTGGTTCTTTTACTTTTCCAAAAGTAATCTTGTTCCAAGCTCTTTCGTGAAAGTAATAAAGTGCCATTTTTGTAAAAACTTCTATTGAACCTATAGAGGCCGCCATTGTTAAGTTACCAGTTATAAAATATGAGATAATTACAGTGTCAAGAGTTCCGACAGTTCGCCAAGAGACAGACTTAGCTACAGATCTGTAAGCTTTTTCTGCCATTTTTTACCTCTCACTTAATAGGGATTATGAGAGGATGAGTTTTTACTCATCGTCATATAATCCTGAACTTAAATATCTCTCACCTGTGTCACAAAGAATTGTAACAATTGTTTTACCTTTGTTTTCTGCTCTTGCTGCTACTTTTTCTGCAACAAATACATTTGCCCCAGCACTAATTCCAACTAATAAACCTTCATTTTTAGCTAGATTTCTAGAAGATTCAATTGCATCTTCATTACTAACTGTAACAACTTCACTAAATAAATCAGTATTTAATACATCTGGAACAAATCCTGCCCCAATCCCTTGAATTCTATGTGGACCTGGTTTTCCACCACTTAATACAGGAGAAGCTTCTGGCTCAACTGCAATGATTTGAATATCTGGGTTATGCTCTTTTAAAATTTCACCAATACCAGTAATAGAACCACCTGTACCAATCGCAGCAACAAAGATATCAACTTTTCCATCAGTATCTTTTAATATCTCTTGAGCAGTTGTTTTTCTGTGAATCTCAGGATTTGCTTCATTTGCAAATTGTTGAGGAATAAAAGAATCAGGAGTTTCTTTTGCTAATTCATCAGCTTTGTCAATAGCACCCTTCATCCCTTTTTCTGGCTCAGTTAAAACTAGTTCTGCTCCTAAAGCTTTTAAAAGTTTTCTTCTTTCAATACTCATTGAAGAAGGCATTGTAAGAATAAGTTTGATCCCTAATCCTGCACAAACAGAAGCTAAGGCAATACCAGTGTTTCCACTTGTTGGTTCAATTACTGTTGTGTTTTCGTTGATTAAACCTTTTTCTAAAGCAGCTTTAATCATGTTTGTTCCAATTCTATCTTTTACTGAATGAGTAGGGTTCATAAACTCACATTTTCCAAGAATTGTAGTCTCTGTTGCATCACTTGCATTTTGTAATCTAACAAGTGGTGTATTTCCAATTAATTCTGTAACATTTTGTGCAAATTTCATTTTCATATCCTTTCAAATAGTTCTCAAATTTAAAAGAGAACTTGATTTATTTTTGTCTGCTTTTTAGCAGAAAACCTTATATACTGTAATGTAGAACTTCGTTATATTTATCTTGATACGCATCTAACTGAGTAAGACTTAATTCAAATATTTTTTTTGTATTATCCTTAGCTTCAGAAAAAAACATATTTAGTATCGGATTTTCTGTTTTATTATCGATAACTTTTAGGTCACCTTCTAGTGCAATTAGAATATCTTTTACTATGATGTTTTCTGGTTTATCAGCTAAGATATACCCACCTTTTGCTCCTCTGATACTCTTTACTAAGCCAGCATGTCTTAATTTGCTTAAAAGCTGTTCCAGATAATTTTGAGGAATCTTAGCATTTGAAGATATCTCCTTTATCTGTAAGGGAGTATCATCCTCATGCTTACTTAGTTCGTACATAGCTGTTAGACCATATACACCTTTTGTTGAAATCAGTGGCATTTTAATCCTTAACTTAATGCTTGTTCTAAATCTTCAATTAAATCAATAGGATTCTCTAATCCAATAGATAATCTAATTGTTGTAGGATTTATTCCTGCTTCTTTTAATTCAGTCTCATTCATTTGAGAGTGAGTAGTAGATGCAGGATGAACAATTAGTGATTTACTATCACCAATATTTACAACAACACTAAATAGTTTTGCTGAATCAATAACTTTTTTAGCAGTTTCATAATCTTCAACCTCAAAAGAGATAAGACCAGATGCTTTTCCATCTTTAAAATATTTTTGAGCTTTTTCATAATAAGCACTTGACTCTAATCCTGGATAATTTACAGCTTTAACTTTTGGATTAGATTCTAAGAATTTAGCTACTTCTAAAGCTGAGTTAGAGTGTTTTTCCATTCTAATATCTAAAGTCTCAATAGTTTGTAAAAGTAACCAAGAGTTATGAGGAGATTGTGTTGCTCCAATATCTCTTAAAAGATTTAGTCTAATTCTAAGACAAAAGTTTGGTAAAGGAACATCTGTATAAACTAATCCATGATATGATGGATCTGGTTGTGTAAAGTGATAGTATCTTTCACTATTTTCTTTAAAAAAGTCAGCTAAACCATCTCTTTCTACAACAATTCCACCAACACCGCTTCCTTGTCCATTTGTGTATTTTGAAGTTGAGTGAACAACTACATCAACTCCCCATTTGATTGGGTTAAATAAAGCTGCACTAGCAACAGTATTATCACAAACAGTTAATACACCATTTCTTTTTGCAATCTCTACAATCTTTTCAATATCTGCAATTGCAATTTGAGGATTTGATAATGATTCAAAGAAAATTGCTTTTGTTTTATCATCAATTTGTTCTTCTAAATTTGATGCATCAGCACTTTTAAATACTTTTGTAGAGATTCCAAATCTTTTCATAGTATAAGTTAAAAGTGTAACTGCTCCACCATATAGCTTGTCAGAGATAATTACATTGTCTCCAGCTTCAGCTACATTAGCAATAGCATAAAAAATTGCAGATTGACCACTTGCTGTACAAATAGCAGCTGCACCACCTTCAAGTTGAGCAAATCTTTGTTCTAATACATCAGTAGTTGGGTTTGTTAATCTTGTATAAATTGAACCTAACTCTTTTAGAGCAAAAAGATTAGCTGCATGTTCTGCATCTCTAAATGCATATGCAGTAGTTTGAGCAATAGGAACATTCATTGTACCCCAACCCTCTTTGTTGTTATAACCTCCATGTACTGCAATAGTCTCTTTTTGCATAAAAAATCCTTTTTATTAATTTCTATTTTTTTAATTTGTAGTGAAATTGTATAGTATTTTTTTTATAATGTCAAGTATTTTAATCATAATTTTATAAAATGCCTATATAAAGGCTTGTAGTAAATCTATATTAAATTAATCAAGATTGCTATATTTGTAGTGAAAGTTGATAAATTTGCTTTTTAAATTAAAAATGTTTATTGAAAAATAAGGTTGTATATGCAATAGTTGTATATACAATAAAAGGCTTTTTATGAAAACAGAGTTAGAAAATTCAATTTTATTTAGAATAAATCATGTAGCAAATCTATTAAATAGTTCTTTTAATCATAAATTACAAGATTTTGAGATTGCAATAGAACAAAGAATTACTTTGGAATTTATAAAAAATATGCAAAGTGTAAGTCAGACAAAAATTGCAGATGTTCTAGTTAAAGATAAAACAACTATAAGCAGAACTTTAAGAGCTTTGGAGACAAAAGGTTATATTAAAAGAGATGAAAAAGTAGTTGATAAACGTACAAATCTTATAAGATTGACAGACCTTGGAGAAAAAGTTTTAGAAAATAGTTCTAAAACTGTGAAGTCTTTTCGAAATAAAATTTCATCAGAATTAACAAAAGATGAAAAAATACAACTGTTTAAACTTTTAGAAAAAGTTATTAAACCAATAAAGGAAAAATAGTGAAAAAAGCAACAAATCATATATATTTGATTATTTTATTATCTATTCTTTCCTCAGTCGCACCAATTGCAACAGATACTTATATACCCTCAATCCCTGATATTGCAAATGAATTTAATGTAGGTATTGAAAAAATCGAATTAACATTATCTATATTTTTAATAGGCTTTTCTATCGGACAAGTTTTTGGTGGTCCTGTCTCAGATAGAATAGGGAGAAGAAAAAGTTCAATTTTTGGACTTTTGGGCTTTGCATTTTTTAGTTTTATAATAATTTTTAGCACGAGTGTTTATGAGTTATGGATATATAGATTTTTAGAAGCTTTTTTTGGAGGAATGGTTGTAGTAAATGCTATGGCAGTTGTAAGAGACAAGTTTCATGGAAAAGAGGCTGCAAAGGTGTTTTCATTAATAGGAACAATTAGAAGTATAGCTCCACTTATAGCACCAGCTATTGGTTCTTTTATCATACACTTTTTTTCTTGGGAAGCTGTATTTTTATATTTGACATTTTATGCTTTATTTACAGCTTTTCTTGTTTACAAAGATTTAGATGAAAGTTTCACTTATGTAAAACAAAGTATTTATCACTCTTATAAAATGGTATTAACTCATAAAATAGCTATGAAAGCTATGCTTACTTTAGCTTTAGCTTTTTCAGGATTTTTTATATTTATTGCAAAATCATCTTTTATATTTATAGAACATTATGGTGTATCAACTGATTATTTTCCACTGTTTTTTGGATTTAATTTTGTGATATTAATATTGATGATAAAAGTAAATATTCAATTATTAAAAAACTTTTCACCAATAGATTTAGTGAAATACGCAATTATTATACAAATTTTTGCTGGAATATTATGGATATTAACTTTTGAAAATCAAACAATTGTAATCACTATGGCTCTAATGGCTGTGTATATGAGCATGATGGCATTTGTTTTTGGTAACTGTATGGCTTTAGCTTTAGAACACTTTTCTAAAAATGCTGGGGTTGCTTCTGGAGTAGTTGGGGTTTTACAGTTTGGTTTAGGAGCAATTATTTCATCTGTAGCATTACTATTTCATAGTGAATCTTTTTTACCTATTGGAATAAGTATAACAACTATCTCTATAGTTGCATTTTTGATATTTAGAAGTTATAAATAGGAGACTTTATGATTAAAATTTTATCTTTCTTAGGTTTACTTGGAAGTGCATGTTTCGCAAATGAACTTGAAAATCCAAATTTAACAACAACATGGGTTGGTATAGCAACTTTAGTTATATTTGTAATAGGTTATTACTTTATTGCAAATGAGGAGAAATATCATATAGATAAATCTGTCCCTGCACTTTTTATTGGGATATTTACTTTTTTGATGATTTCAGTATATTATGCAATGAATGGTTTAAATATTCATTTAGTACATAATGAAGCCGAAGCAGTAATTTTGGAGATTGCAGAAATAGTATTTTTCCTTTTTGTTGCAATGACCTATATAGAATCACTAATTCATATGGGGGTTTTTGATAGATTAAAATTTAATCTAATCTCAAAGGGATATACATATAGAAAACTTTTTTGGGCAACTGGATTTTTAGCATTTTTTATCTCACCAATTGCTGATAACTTAACTACAGCACTTATTTTATCAACAGTATTAATAACAATAGAAAAAGAGAAAAAAGAGTTTTTAGTTCCAGGTGCTATAAATATAGTAGTAGCGGCAAATGCCGGTGGAGCCTGGTCACCATTTGGGGATATTACAACACTTATGGCATGGACAGCAGGAAAAGCTCATTTTATAGACTTTTTATATCTATTCCCAGCTTCTGTATTAGGGTATTTAGTAACAGCATTTCTTTTATCAAAGGTTGTTCCAACTACAAAACCTGCTTTTAATGCAAACACTGAAAAAAAACCAGAAATGAAAGAGGGTGCTAAAACAGTAATTGCCTTGGGTGTAATAACAATAATCACAGCTGTAATCTCTCATCAAGTTTTAGATTTCCCTGCTATGTGGGGGATGATGTTTGGTCTTGTTTTACTAAAAATATATTCTTATAAATTAACTATAAAATTTGGTAAAGAACATTTTGATGTATTTGAGTCTATGTCAAAAATAGAAAACAATACCTTGATGTTTTTCTTTGGTATCTTAGCTGCTGTTGGGGCTTTATATTTTATTGGATGGTTAACTTTAGCTTCAGTTGTATATCACCCTGATTATTTAGGTGCAACATATGCAAATATTGCAGTTGGATTTCTTTCTGCTATTGTGGATAATGTTCCTGTTATGTCTGCTATTTTAAAAGCAAATCCAGATATGGATCTTTCAAATTGGATGTTAGTAACACTAACAGCTGGTATTGGGGGTTCTTTAATCTCTTTTGGTAGTGCCGCTGGTGTAGGTGTTATGGGAAAACTAAGAGGGGTTTACACTTTTAGTTCACATATGAAATATGCTTGGACTATTTTGCTTGGATATTTTGTATCTATAGCAATTTGGTATTTCCAATTTGAGATGTTAGGCTTTAACTAAAATATAACTAAAGACCTACCAAAAGGGATTCTGTTTTTTTGATTTGATAGAGCCCATAAAACTTCATAAGAGGGTGGAATACGAGGGAATATTCCCTCCCCATCTGTAAAATACAAAAGCATTGAACTCATAGGTAAGTTTGCATCTATAAATTCAAATACTGGTCTATAATCGGTTCCCCCTCCACCTTTTAGTACAAAATCCATATCTTCTCCACCTTGAAAAGAGTAGTGGGCATGAACTTTTGCATCTGCAATAAGTAGTTCAATGGCAACCGATGGGAAGTTTTGCATAATAGATTTAAACTCTTCTATAAAAGCACCTAGAAGTTGCTCTTTTATACTTCCTGAGGTATCAATAGCAACAACTAAACTTAAAGTATCACTGGCTAAACTTGGAAGAGCAATGCCCCTATATATATGTTTTTTATTTGGTGGCATAAAAGCGTAGTTATTTCTCATATGTCTATTGATTGCATTATATAGTTCAAATCTCCAATCAATATTTTTAGCTTTCATTTTTTTAGCAAATCGTTCAAAACCTGTTGGCATCAAAGATTTTCGTTGGGCTACTTCTTTTGCTAGTGTTGCTGCGTATTCCCATTGCTCTTCATCTTTTTCATCATCTATCTCTTCTATTTTATCTATATTTGCAAAGATAGAATTTTTTTGCTCTTTTGCTTCAACTAAAGTGTTGTTTGATTTGTTTGTTTTTTCATCAAAAGCATTTGTACCTTCAAAAGTATTTTGCTCAAGTAAGATTTTGTAAATCTCTTCAGCATACATATTTTTAAAATCTTTATTGTAGTTTGCACCTTTTGGGATTTTTAATCCATTTTTCATAAGCATAGAGTTTATTGCAAAATCTGTTGCAAGTTGCCAAAGATTGCCTTTTCTATTTAGTTTTCTTTGTTGGTGGGATAAAATATGATGCATAACACAGTTTGTAAGGATAAACATCAACTCATCTTTTGAACAAGAGTTTATAAACTCTGGATTGTATTTAAATCTTTTGCCATTGCTGGCATAAAATCTAATCTCTTCATCCTCTTCGTGTTTTAATCTTGAAGCTAACATCCCAAAGTAAGGGTGTTTTGATGTTAGTTGACTTTTTGCTTTTATAAGCAGTGTATTTGAATCAATCATAGTTAGTGTAACAGTGAATTGAAATTTTTAATCCATAGAGGCCAACTTTTTAGATAATCAAGTTCAATATTCCTTTCCCTTAAATCTTGGATTATCATAACTGCAAACTCCCCTGGAAGATTTAGGGTGTATTTTAATAAGTTATCTAAAGTTTCTGCTGAACTATCTTCATCGACTCTCATTGAAAGAGAAGTGCACAACATATGTAAGGCTGCTGTTTCTTCCGGAACTTCTTCAGTTTTTCCTTCAAGTATCTCTTCTATATTTGGCAGTTTGCTTTCCACATCTTTAAACCCTAAAAATGAAGCAGCTAATTCTTCTCCAATAGCACCTCCTATCATAGTAAGAAGTAAATCTTCATCAGGTTTTGACTCTAAAATCTCATTTACATACTCCCATGTTCTTGGAGTTGCAAAGGATTTACTCTCATCTTGAGTATTAAAAGCAAAAAGTGCATCTGGTCTGTAGGAGATAAAAGCTATTATAGTTTTGTTTATATTTGTTTTATTTGCCCATATTTTCCAATCCTCAATACAAGGCTGCATCTCTAAGTGAACAAATCTATTTGCCAAGGGACTTGCCATACGAAACACCACTCCTCTGTCACTCTCTCTATTCCCTGCTGCAACAATAGACCAACCCTCAGGCAGAGTGTATTCTCCAATCTTTCTATCAAGTATTAACTGATAAGCAGAAGCTTGTACCATAGGAGCGGCGGTATTTAATTCATCTAAAAAAAGTATCCCCTTTTCTTTACTTCCATCGGGTAAAAATGAAGCTGGTGCCCAAACTGCACTGTTGTCTTCTTGTTTGAAAAAAGGTATTCCCCTTAAATCTGTTGGGTCAAGAAGTGAAAGTCTTAAATCTATACACTCTATACCTTGCTCTTTTGCTATTT
Organism: Halarcobacter sp.; assembly: GCF_963676935.1. Taxonomy (NCBI): domain Bacteria; kingdom Pseudomonadati; phylum Campylobacterota; class Epsilonproteobacteria; order Campylobacterales; family Arcobacteraceae; genus Halarcobacter; species Halarcobacter sp. Next base: position 2,924,313 of record NZ_OY781470.1, on the reverse strand, counting down.
GTGAAACAATAGAAGATTTACCAATACCTGGAGGTCCCCATAAGAAGATAGGAACTTTTCTTTTTGTTAGATGTTCAATTGCCCTTTTTGCATTTTGAGGATTCATCATTTGCCTTTTTGTTATTTGTTCCTCTATTTGCAAATATCATACCAAATTGGATAAAATCTCTCTTATTAAATAAATGGATGGGTATGAAAGTAGCAATAATTGGAGCTGGAGCAGCTGGAATCATAGCTGGTATTACAGCAAAAAGAGAAAATAAAAATATACACATAGATCTTTTTGATATAAACAATGGCATAGGTAAAAAAATCCTAGCAAGTGGAAACGGAAGATGTAATATTTCAAATATAGATTGTAAAGTTTCAAACTACATAGGTGAAAACCCAAGTTTTGTTGAGTTTGCTTTAAAGCAGTTTGATTTTAATGCTTTTAAAAAGTTTTGTAAATCTATTGGTCTTTTATTAGATATAAAAGAGGATGGAAAAGTTTATCCCCTATCAAATGAAGCAAAATCTGTAGTAAATCTATTATCAAGTGCAATAGAGAGTTTAAATATAAACACTATTTTAGAAACAAAAATAACAGATATAAAAAAAGAGAATGATAAGTTTATAGTTGTATCAGAAGAGAAAGAGTTTAAGGATTATGATAAAGTTTTAATAAGCTCAGGATTAGCAGCTGCACCACAACTTAAAGCAACAGAAGACGGGATGAATATAGCTACAAACTTTGGACATACTTTTAATCTAACTTACCCTTCCCTTGTAGGACTTCATACAGATTTTGAAAATAGTTCAAAAATACAAGGTGTAAAAAAAGAAGCGCAAGTAAGTTTATATATAGATGGACAAAAAGAGAATGAAATCATAGGTGATGTACTTTTTACCAAATATGGAGTATCAGGATTTGCCATCTTAGATATCTCACAATATGCAGTTTACCCACTAAGTTTGTACCAAGATGTACAAATATCAATAAACCTTTTTCCAAATCTTAGTAGAAATGAAGTTTTAGGGATGGTAGAAAGTCTATTTAAAACTCTACCAAACCAAGAAGCAGTAGAACTTCTAACAGGAATAGTATCAAATAAACTAGCTGCAATCCTACTAGAAATCTCAAAAATAGATAAACAAAGTAAAGCCAAAGATATAAATGCAAAACAAATAAGAGCAATAGTAAATACACTTATAAACTGGAGATTTAAAATCACAGATACCCAAGGCTTCAAACACGCAGAAGCAAGTGGCGGTGGAATAAGAACCGATGAGGTAGATGAAAAAACTTATGAGAGTAAGAAATGTCGCGGACTATATTTTGCCGGAGAGGTATTGGATATAGTTGGGAATAGGGGTGGATACAACTTGCAGTTTGCTTGGGCAAGTGGGTACTTAGCAGGAAAAGATATATCGAAGTAAAATAGCCACTTTTGCTAAATTACTGCGTTATCGTTGAAATTGAAATAGTCACATACTTTAGTATGCGCCTATTCCAATTTCTTCTCTGGCCTTAAACTTCAACAAAATTGGCTATTTAAAGGAGTATATATGAGACTTATGATTGAAAATGATATTTTGTATGTAGATGAGGTAGAATACGGTTATATTAGATTTAATAATGATATAACTCATTTTAATGGATGTAAATTTTACCTTGAAAACCATCATACTAAAAATCAAGAAGCTTTAAATAAAGTTTTTAAAACCTTAACTAAAAATGATTTAATCGAAGACTTATATATAGTAGTTATAACTAATGAAGTTTTTTATATTTATAAGAAAGATGGAAGAGCTGAGTTAACATCTGATTTTGATTTTGACTTATTAAGTTGGGATAAATCTGTTTCAGTAAAAAAATGTCATGATTATTTATCTACTCACTATAATAATGTTGCTGGATTAGAGTTTAATATTGATGATGGAAATTTCTTTGATATATTTATTGATAATGAAGTGTTGGATGGAGAAACATTGCATGATACATTTTTACGTTCAAAAAAAAAGGTTGAAGAACTTTTATATGAAGCAATAAATGAATTTAATATAGAAAAGACTATTGTTTTTTCTTCAGAACATTTAACTGCTGGTAGTTCAATACTTCAATATTTTGGAAAACTTTTACAAGAAAAATATCCTAATGAAAATGTAAGTGTTTCTATTAAACAAGAAGGTCTAAAAGTTACAATGCTTATTGAAACTCCTGATGGGAAAAAAGAAGAAATAGAAGAGTATTTAAATAGATATGGAATGGTAGTGATGAATCAGTTATCAGTTGATGAATTTGCATTAAATCCTATACAAGCTTTAGAATTAAAACAAGAGTTAAGAGATGCTCAAAATAAAATTGAATTTCAGCAAGAGTTATTAGTCTTAAAAGATGAAACATATAAAAATAAGATATTATCTTTAGAAGATGAGGTTAAATTTTTAAGAGAAGAGTTTTCATTTTTAAGAAAATTAAATGATGAGAACATCCAATTAATGTTATCAACTTTATTAAAAAAAGATAAATTGATTAATAAACTTACTAAATCTATTGAAAAAAGAGATGATAAAGAAACTAAACAGTTATTATTGGAATTAAAAGAAAAAGATGCTCAAGGGTATATAAGTTTAAAACAGCATATTGATAATGCGATTGTTGGTAGTATTGTAAATGCTCCATCTTGGATACAGTTTACTTTGGAAATAATGAAACGCATGGGATAAAAATGTGAGCATTTTCAAAAAAGCGTTAAGAAAAATCTATATAAATTCGTAGAGAAATTTGAACTGTTTGAGGTGAGGCAGGAGCCGAGTTTTCGAATTTTAGAATTTCTATATATTTTTTAGTTTTTTTGGAACCTGTGAACGCTTTTCTTTTGGTTCTTTTCTTTATTAAAAAGAAAAGAATTTGGAAGAGAGAGTTAAAACTTCTCTTTTAAAACAGTAAGCTTCTTAATCTTCCTAATTTCAAAACTACCAACATCACATTTAACCAAATCATCAACTATCTTCAAAGGCTTAACCCTTTTATATGATTTCCCCTCATAAGAAAAACAAACAAAATTTTTATCTTCAATAGCTTTTTGTAAAAATCTATATTCGATATTCATATTATTACTTTATTAATAAACTTCATCATGAGTTCCTATATCTATAGGTATTATTTGATTATCTTTTATGATAAAATCAATAATCATCCTATATTCCATATTTATTGAGATTGAATAAAAATCTGTGAGTTTTCCTTTTAATTTATGTAGTCTTAAACTAGGGTGAAAAGGGTCTGTTTCTAAGATAAAAATACATTTAGAGTATCTTTCAAACATATTAGGATGTTTTTTTAAAAACTTTTTTAACCTTTTTTTATATTCATCTGTGATTATTAATTCATAATTCATTTTTTAACTCTTCAATATGCTCTTTAGCACTTTGAGATTTAAAATTTCCTTTCTCTATATCTTTCATCGATTTTATATAGGCTAAATCTAGCTCAACTTCTCGAAGCTCTTTATATCTTTCTATATCTAGAACTACATATTTGTTTTTACCTCGAACATTTATGATAAGTTCATCAACAGTTTCAAATAGTTTTGAAAACATTGATACACCTTTTGTTTTCACATCATTTGCATTGATTATCATAATAGTATCCTTAATAGTACTTTTAAAAGTATTATAGTTTAAAAAGATAATTTTGTCAAAGAATGAAACAAATAAATTCATTAATTATATGATTTATTCTACAATCCCACTCATACAAGTAACTTCAAAACCTTCTTTTCTCCAAGCTTCAACTATCTCAAGTAATCCTATACTATCACTTGGCATATGTGGAGCTATTATTATATTTCCTATATTTTGCTCAATAACTGCTTGTTGTACATCTTCTGGTACATGCATAGCAATTATTGTTCCAATTTCTGCTTCAAAATATGATTTATACACATCAACTCCGCCATTTGTTCCACCTGCCATTAGAACCTCTATTTTTCCTGCATAGTCATCATTTGAACCAACTCTTATAACTGGTTTTGCCACTTTTCCTTGGTAATACTCCCAAGTGTTTAGTTCATCTATTATATCTTTTAGTTTTGTTTTTGGCTTGTTTTTTAAAGCTTTATCTAGTTTAGTTTGTACTATCTCTTCAGTTATAAAATCTGCTGGAATATGGATATTTAAATATGGAAGATTCATAAGTTTTGCTGCTGAACCTACTCTATCATAGTTTGAAGCGTGTCTTCCTAAGTCAACACTTGCTTGTTTTGCTCTTAATGCTTTTTGTGCTTTATTTATAGGAACACCTGCTTTTACCATTCTATCTATTTGTACATCCATAACTTTTGCAAAATCAACCACACACGAATCTGCTTTTGGATGGTGACTTACTACACAATCATATCCTAACTCTTTTGCTAAAAGTAATTCAGGTGTTTCCATATCTATACCTATAAGTACCCTTTTTATATTTTCACCCTCAACAATTATTCCTGAGTCATAAGGTATCTCTTTTAAGTTTGCCAAATTTAGGGCTATGTTCATTAGTTTTTCAGTATTCATTTTATTTCCACTTTTAAGTTTTTATATCTTTTATAACATATTTGAGATAAAAACAATAAACTTCAATTAAATATTACTATTCTTTATCAATAGACTTTTATAGTGTAGCAGCTGCTATTGATTTTGTATAGAGAGAGTGAAAAAACTCTATTAGATATCAATTAGAGAATTTATTAACCTATCCAATTTTCAAGAAAAGATAGAAGAAAACTCTTTAACTTTACACGGTTGGTATTATAATCTAAAAGATTAATCTTTTACTATTTTAAATCAAGATACAAATTTTTATGAAGAGATAGAATAAAAAATCTATATTAGTTTTTTAAAATGCAACTAAGTTGCACTATGATAATATTTTGCTCAAAAAATTTAGGAAAATATTATGTCAAAAGAGTTGAATCAAAACCAAATAGATGAGATTTATGGGTTACTTATAGAGAGTAAAGAGAAGATAGAAAAAAATTTAAAAGGTATTTCAGACTCTCAAGACAATCTTAGTAGTATGGATTTAAATGATGAGGGAGATTTTGCTGCTGCAAGTAGAGATTATAATAATGATATCCATATTAAAAAACAACAACTTGAAGAGTTAGAATTGATTAATCATGCACTACTAAAAATCAAAAAAGGTGTATTTACTGGTATTTGTGAAATGTGTGATTCTGAAATAGGTATGAAAAGACTTAGAGTAAAACCTTATGCTAAATATTGTATTGATTGTAGAAATCATATAGATAAAAAATAGGATAATAATTAAATTATAATATAGTAAACTATCTTAAATTGATTTAGGAATTATTATGTTAATGCTTCTTTATTTTTTTATAGCTGTAGGTGTTTCTTTTTTATGTTCTATATTAGAAGCTGTATTATTGTCAATAACAGCTTCACATATTGAATTGACAAAAGAAAAAAACTCAAAACTGGGGACTTTAATGGAGTCTCAAAAGAAAAATTTAGATTTTTCTATAGCTGCAATATTGACATTAAATACTTTTGCACATACTTTAGGTGCAGCAGGTGTTGGGGCAGAAGCTGCAAAGCTTTTTGGTGAAGAATATATGTTTTATATCTCAGCGATTCTTACAATTTTGATTCTTGTTTTTTCTGAAATAATACCAAAAACACTAGGTGCATTTTATTGGAAAGAGTTAGCAGGTTTCTCAACAAGAGTTATAAAAGGTTTAACTTTAATAACCTATCCTTTATTGATAGTATTAAATAAAATCACTATTTTAATAGCACCAAATAGAAATGAAACTATTACAAAAGAGGAGATTATTGCTACTGCAAATATAGCAGAAGAAGAGGGTATTTTAAGAGAAAAAGAGAGTTCAATTATTGAAAATCTACTTCAACTTCACGATATAAGAGTAAAAGATATTTTAACACCAAGAAGTGTAATGTTTTGTGTCCAAAAAGATGAACTTTTAGCCTCATTTAAAGATCATTCCTCTATAAATATTGAAAAGTTTAAAGAATATTCAAGAGTTCCTGTATATGGAGATAGTATAGATGATATAAAAGGTTTAGTAATATCAAAAGAACTTTTTCATGAGATGATAGAAAATAAATTTGAAGATAAAAGTAAAATTATAAAAAAAGTAAATAGTGTAAATGAAAATGTACCTATTTCTAAACTAATAGATTTGTTTTTAGAAAAAAAAGAACATCTTTTTATTGTTTATGATAATTATGGTCAAACAGAAGGTGTAGTAACATTAGAAGATGCAATGGAAACCCTACTTGGAATAGAAATTGTAGATGAATTGGATTCTAATGTAGATATGAGGGAAGTTGCAAAAGCAAAAATGTTAAGACATCGAACAAAAAAACTAAGAGTATAAAAAGAGACCCTATCTCTTTTTATACAAAAACTAAACTATTTTTTACAGTGTTCGGCATAAAAATTACCAAACTTAAGACCAGTTCCAGCTTTATCTTTTTTAACAGTATATTTTGTAACTACAGGATTACACTCATCAATCCATGAATATAGATCATAAACTTTAACTGTTTTAAATCCCATTTGTCTAAAAGTTTGTGCTTCAATTGAAGCTCTTGCAGCAGAATTACATATTACAATTAGATTTGGTTTTACAAAATTTTCATCATCATCTAATGCAAATAGTTCAAGAGCTTTTTCTGGAGATTGTCTCCCAACTCTAACACTTCCTTTTATATGTGCACCTGACCATTCTTCCATAGTTCTAACATCTGCAACAAGCCAATCTTTAGCTTTCAGTGCTTTTTTTACTTCCTCAGTAGTTGCATAGTTGCCAGCTTTTTTCTCTTCTGCTTTTAATTTTTTAGTTAAATCACTATAGTTTACAAAATCACTTGCAAACAATGAACTTGCAGTAACTAAAAAAAATGATAGTGCTATACCCTTAATATTCATATAATCTCCTTCAAAAATTGTTTGATAATTATAATTAAAACTTATTAGTTATAACTTAAGAATAACTTATAAATAGGCTATATTAAATATAAGTTAAAATAATAATTAAAAATTTTTCTATAAACTTTTAAGAGTTATAATCTTTTTTTTTAGCTTCTCTTTATAGATATTTATTATAATTACAAAATTAACTTTTATAGGATGAGTGATGGATAACAAAGAAATAGTGGAAACACCAAATACTAAATTTGAAAAAAAATTAGTTCAAGAAGAATATAATGTAAATGTAGCTTTTTATATCCATTTAAAAGAGTACCATAATGGTGTAAGAAAAGAATTAGAATCAAGAATAGAAGAGGTTTTTTTCTACTCAAAAGGTGTGGATTGGAAGTTTGATAGTTTTGGTATTGAAAAAGCAGGTTCAAGAAGTAAAGATGTTTTAGGATATTTTATTTTTAGAACAGCAAATATCACTGAGCTTAAAAAACTATTCTTAGAGTATTTTAAAGATTATGAAAATGCTCAAAAAATTACATGTTCTGTTGCTGAATATCAAAAAATAAATGAAAAATTTTTTGAATTAGATGCAAAATAATTAAGGTAGAAACTCTACCTTTTTTATAAATAGAATTTATAAAAAAACTCAAAAAATAGCTTAACTTACAGTAATAATAAGATAAAATTTATAATAAATATAAAAAGGATTTATTATGAATCTTAAAAAAATAACTTCTCTTACAATGATGTTAGTAATGATAGTGATGACATATTCAGGACTGATGTTATTTATAGCACCTCCTGGAAGAATTGCAAACTGGGCAAATTGGCATCTTTTTGGACTTTCTAAAGAGCAATATGCCTCTATTCATAGCACTTTTATGGTTTTATTTATTATTATGACATTGTTACATGTGTTTTATAACTGGAAACCAATCACTAGTTATTTAAAAAATAAAACAAAACAGATGGTTATCTTTACAAAAGATATGATTGTAGCCTCTATATTGGTTATTGTGTTTTTAATAGGTACGATTTTTAGTCTTTCTCCTTTTTCAAATTTTTTAGAATTTGGAGATGGAGTAAAAAATTCTTGGGAAAAAGATTATGGTACTGCACCATATTCCCATGCAGAGCTTTCTTCACTTAAAAACTTTGTAAGAAAATTAGGTTTTGATTTAGAAATGAGTGAAAAAATACTTAAGTCTAATAATATAAAATATGAATCATCTCAAAGTTTGGCACAAGTAGGTGAACAAAATGGAGTTAGCCCTCAATTTATCTATTTATTATTAAAGCAAAATTTTCAAAAAGCTGGGGTTGAAACTATTGAATTAACAGGATTAGGCAGAAAAACTGTGTCAGAAGTAGCTTCTACTTTGAAACTTTCAACACAAGAGTTTATTGAAAAATTACAAAGTTTAGGTATTAATGCCAAAGGTGATGATAAATTTAAAAGTGTTAGTGAACAATACGATTTAAGTCCTATGGATGTTATGACAAAATTAGGATATAAAAAACCGGAGTAAGTTTTCTTACTCCAAGAGTTCTAAAATCTCCAGTGGAGTTTTAACAATAAAATCGGCACCATTTTCTATTAATTCATCTACTCCTCTAAATCCCCAAGATACACCAACTGAAATCATACCAGCATTTTTTGCTGTTTGAATATCTACATCACTATCTCCAACAAAAAGTATATTTTTACACTCTAGACCTATTTTTTCAGAGATATTTATAGCCGCAATAGGATGGGGTTTTTTAGGAATATTTTCTTTTTGTCCATGAACTTCATCTATATTGTAAACCTCGAAAAACTTTTTATAATACTTAACTGTTAAATCGTGTGGTTTATTTGATAAAATCCCCATTTTTATATTTCTTTCTTGAAGTAATCTTAATAGTTCATTGATACCTTCATAAGGTTTCGTTTCATTTTGTACACTACTATCATATACTTCTTTAAACCTCACAATAACTTCTTTTAATGTTACTTCTGAAATATCGTTTGGAGTACAGTTTTCTAATAAAACTTGAACTCCTCCACCTACAAAGTTTTTGTAATCAGCCAATTCATGAGTTGGAAGTTTAAACTCTTCTAATACAATATTTGCACATACTGCAATATCTTTTAATGAATCAAGTAAGGTTCCATCCATATCAAAAATAACTGCTTTTTTAGACATATCTTTTCCTAATGTATTTTTTTAATTGGCTGCTTTGAAAATATAATTGATAAAATTGTAGCCAACAATGTGAAAGATGATGTTATCATAAATATTGTTGAAAAACTATTAGTTTTGTCATATATATAACCAGCTGCAACTGGTCCTATAGCTTGGCATAAAGCAAAAATAATAGTTACTAAAGATAAAATTTGAGAGGTTCTTTTTACATCAAAATGTACAGAAGTTAATAACACTATAAGTGAAGGTATACTCCAAATAGAGATACCAAATACAATTGTTGAAACCCAAATTGCACAGGTGCTTAAATCCAAAGTTAGTGTAAAGTGAGCAATTGTTTGAAGAAAATATACAAAAATCAAAGTTTTATAGGCTCCAATTTTATCAGCAACAATACCAAATAATAAACCTGAAAATATACTAGCTAAACCTAAAGTCGTCCAAAAGTCTCCTGATAATGAGGTAGAAACATTATATTTTTCAATTACAGCTTTTACAAAATATGTTACAAAAACAGAATAACTCAAACCAAATATCATATATAAAACTCCAATTTTCCAAAAAGATGGAATAAAGAAATATTTATTTGATGAAAATTTAATCTCTGGCATCTCATGTTTTGTATGTTTTTTTATCCCCGGTTGACATAAAAAAGCAAGTAATACAATCAGAATTGAGAAGATTAGCCAAGAGGTTTTCCATGGAGTTTCTAAAGTTATTGATTCAATAAAAGGAACTATTTGTCCTGATAAAACTATTGCAATACCACTTCCACTTACAACTATACCTAAAACTTTTCCTCTTATATTTTTAGGGACTATGTTAGAGATATGAGCCATAATAGATATATTTACAATAGCACAAAAAAACCCACTAAATCCATATAAGAATGATAAAAATAAATAATTGCTAATAAATACCATAGAAGCCATTGAAAGGGCTTGTAATATCATTGTGTTAAAGATTAGTTTATGGGTATTATATTTAGTGTAAAAGATATTAGCAAAAAAGATTCCAATTAAATATCCAATAAAATTAGCTGTACCTATAAATCCAACTTGAGTTGTATTTAAAAGTAAACTCTCTTGCATATTTGGAAGTACCATCCCAAATGCAAATCTACCTAATCCTAAGCAAGCTAATATTACTAAGAATGAAGCAATTATAACTTTTACATAACTTTTCAATCTAAAGCTCTATTACTTCATTGCTTAATTCATTTTTATCATTATCTTGTATGGGAAAACTTTTAATTAATGTTTCACTACACTCTTTTATTGCTTTTTTATAACCTATTGAAAATTGATTGTTTTTTACATCTTTAATGAATTCATTTACAATATCTTGCCAATAGTTATCTGAAATTTTTGATTTAATACCTGTATCAGTTATTATCTCAACATACTTCTCTTCAATTGAAACATAAAACATAATTCCAAGTTTTGTTTTTGTATCTTTTATCCCTAAATTATAAAACTCTTTTTTTGCATTGATTGAAGCTTTTTCATACTTATATTTCTTAGGAAGAAAAGTAAGAAGGATCTTTTTAAAACTACTTGTTAGAAAGAATAAAGCAAAAAAAGATAAAACTTGTATCTGGAAAAACTTTATTGTATCAATATCTGCAAAAAGTAAAATAATAGAGATAAAAACGGAAATTAATAATGAAAATACAAGTGTTTCAAATCTATATGAAGATGAGTATTTTGTAATAACAGCAACCAATTCCGCTGAACTTTTTGTTTCAAGAGTTTTAATCTCTTCTTGAATTTGTTCTTTTTCATTTATATTTAAATACATTACCATCCTCCACTGGCTCCACCGCCACCAAAACTTCCACCGCCACCGCTGAAGCCACCTGAAGAGAAACCTCCTCCAAAGCCACCTGATCTTGAACTACCTGTATAAAAACCGCCACTGTTAGAACTATATGATGAGTTAGAGTAATTATCAAATGATACTTTTCTTGTGGTGATGAATATTATTATTGAGATTATTAAAAAAATGATAATAGATAAAATAAAGCTGTTAAAAAGTACTACTGAAAATGCTCCTGCAAAACCACCTAACATTGATGAACGAAATATTTTTAGAAGCTTTTGACTTTTTAGTGCTTTGCTAAAAGTAGCTAATATTGGTGAAATAAAGATTATTGCAAAATACAGAAAAAACCAATTTGTATTATCTTTTGTTGGGATATTATAGTTTTCAGCTTTGTACTCACCTTTTGTTGCTTCTATTATTGAGTTTATCCCTTTGTGAATCCCTTTATAAAAGTGGGCTTTTTTGAATTCTGGTTTAATAATATATTCTATAATCTCGTGGGAGATTTTATCTGTTAAAACTCCTTCTAATCCATAACCAACTTCAATCCGTAGCTTTTTTTCAGCCATCGAGATTATCAATAAAACTCCATTGTTTTTCTCTTTTTGCCCAATCTTCCAATATCTTCCTAATTGGTAACCATAATCAGCAATATCATAACCTTTTAGAGATTTTAGTATTACAACTACTATTTGATTTGAAGTTTGATTTTCATTGTCTTCTAAAATATTAATAAGGGCTTCTTTTTTATCTACAGATAAAATATTTGCTTCATCAACTATTCTTCCTGTTAATTGAGGAAATTCTATTTGTGCAAAAAGTATATTTTGTACAAATAGAGTAGTTAATATTAAAATTAAAAACTTTTTCATATTAGAATTGAACTTTTGGTGCTTCTTGTTCTTGCTGTGTTGCTGTAAATGTTTCTCTGATTTTTGCTTCAGGATAAAAAATCGAAGCAATAATTTTACCAGGGAAAGTTCTAAGTTCTAAATTGTATGCTCTTACAGTTTCAATATAATCTTTTCTTGCAACAGATATTCTATTTTCAGTTCCTTCAAGTTGAGATTGTAAAGCTATAAAATTTTTATTTGCTTTTAAATCTGGATACCTTTCTACAACTAGCATAAGTCTAGAAAGAGCAGAACTCAATGCTCCCTGAGCTTTTTCAAATTGATTAAATAGTGTTGGATTTGATAACATCTCAGGTGTCATATTTATTTTTCCTACATTGGCTCTTGCATTTGTAACTTCTGTTAGAGTTGATTTCTCATGTTGTGCATAACCTTTTACCGTTGAAACTAAGTTTGGTATTAAATCAGCTCTTCTTTTATATTGATTTTGTACTTGTGACCATTTTGCTTTTACATTTTCATCAAGAGTTGGTACATTGTTTATATTTGTAAATACTAATGCTATAAAAGCAAGGATTATAACCCCTATACCTATTAAAAATGCTTTCATTTTAAACCTTTGTTTTTAAAGTTATGGTATAGTATTGAAATTTTTATTAATAAATAATGAATAGAATTTTTTATTTAAGGTTAGTGATGAATTCATGGGATGAGATAATAGATGAAGAGAGAAATAAAGAGTATTTTATTTCATTAAAAAAAGAGATTGATAAGAGATATTTAACAACAACAGTTTTCCCTCCAAAAGATTTAATATTTAATGCTTTTTCAAAAACCCCTTTTAAAGATTTAAAAATAGTAGTTTTAGGTCAAGATCCATATCATGGAAAAGGACAAGCGCAGGGATTCTCTTTTTCTACACCAAAAGAGATTAAAAATCCACCTTCTATGCAAAACATTTTAAAAGAGATACAAAGTGATTTGGGTAAACCCTCTTTATGTCAAGATGGAGATTTAACTCCATGGGCAAAACAAGGAATTTTACTATTAAATGCTATTTTAACAGTAGAAGAAGGGAAACCTAAATCTCATCATAAGTTGGGTTGGGAGATTTTTACAGATAATATAATCAAATATATTTCTAAAAATTGTGAAGATATTATATTTATTCTTTGGGGTGGTCCAGCAATTGCAAAATCAAAATTAATTGATGAAAAAAAACATCACATTTTAACTGCTCCTCATCCAAGTCCTTTGTCTTCATATAGAGGATTCTTTGGTTGTAAGCATTTTAGTAAGGTAAATAAAATATTAGAAAGTATTGGTAAAGAACCAATAGTTTGGTAGGAGAATCAATGGAAGAGAAGTGGTATTTAGAAAATACTGGCAATTTAAACCAGATGTTAAGAGTAAGAGATGATATAGACTTACCTCAAACAATAGAAGAGTTTCCCCATTTGGTATTGGTAAAACATGAGTTTCATGCCGCTGATGATATTATGTTTCCAGATCCATCTTGTATAGCATTTTTTACTGTTTTTGAGAATAATCATCTTGAAGCTTTAGAAGAAGAAAATAGTGCAGCTCTTTTGGCTGTAGATATATGTGAGGGGATGATGGAGTTTTATTTATATTCTAAAGATCCTGAAAAAACTATTTATGATTGCATAGACTTTTTAAAATCAAATGAGTTGTATAAATGTGATTTTGAAGTTATAAAAAATGATAATGGGGATAGATTAAACGATTTAATCTAGCTCCTCTCTTCTTTGCCAAATATATAATTTAAAATACCAGTATCTATGACCTTTTGATGGTAGTTTTCTAATATCTCCAAAAATAAAATCTATAATCTCTTTTGTTCTATCATCTAGATGGGCACCTTTTGAAAGATATTGAGCAAAACCATTTCTAAGAGTAGTGTATATTTGGTTTTCTTTCTCTTTAAATTCTAAAAAACTTAAATTTTTAATTTTTCTTTTTTCTTGTTCTGTAATTGTTGAAATATATGCTTGGAACTTTCTATACGAATCTGCTTTTTTTTCATTTCTACTGTTAAAAAATCCTTTACTAGCTCTTTGAACATCCTCTTTTGCATCTAATCCCATTGCAATGCATTGTTCCTTGATATAGTCTTCTTCTTTTGGTTTAGCTTTCTTTACTACATCTTCATTCTCAATAACTAAAGAAGAATCATTTCTTTTTGATTCATCTTTTAATATATCTTGTTTTTTAGTCTCTTCTTTCTCTTCAGTTATTTTTGATCGTATATCTTCTTTCTTCGTAAAATCTAATTTACTTTCTCTTTTACCAAATATTTCAAAAAGCATATTAATCCTTTTTCTCTTCATTTTTTAATTCTTTTAAAAAGCTAACAAAATTTCTTATATGGATTCTATTTACTTGTAAATAGATATAAGCAACAACAATTACATTTAAATGTATCATTGCTTCTTGAAATGATAAAAATGCAATTAATACTCCTGCTATTAGAATAAATATAGGATTAAATAGTTTTAATCTCTCTTCTTCTTTTTTTAGAATTAGTGAATAATCTTTATAGTTTTTGTTTATAAACTCTTTATCTTCTAATGTTAATTGATTTTTAGTTTTTAAAACATCTAAACCTTTCAAAACATCTAACTTTTTCTTATATTGATAATATTTAAAGAAAATCCCCAATAGTATAAGAATTGATATGATATTTGAAACTAGTTCTAAAGGGATTTTAATATTATCCATAGTTAACCTTTTAAATTTTTAAACAATTTTATAACAATTGTTATTAGAAGCAAATAATAAAAATATTTATAAATATAATTTAAAAAAATATATTTATAAATATTATTAAGTTATAATGTGTTTTATTATTTTAAAAGGAGTAGTCATGATTAAAAGACTTGTTTTAAGTATTTTGTTTTTGTCAACATTTCTTTTCGCAGCAATTGATTTTAATACTGCATCAAAAGATGATTTAATGGCAATTAAGGGTATTGGTGATAAGAAAGCGGATGCTATTATAGAATATAGAAAGCATAAGAAAATAAATAGTGTAGAGGATTTGTCTTCAATAAAAGGTTTTGGTCCTAAATTAATTTCAAAAATTAAAAAACAAAACAATTAACTAATCTTAGATGATATTTAGTTAAATTAACTAAATATCATCTCTTATAAAACTTTTTGCTATAATAAAAGAAAAATCCAAACTAGGTTGATAATATGAAGATTTCTGGAAATTCATTTTGCCCATGTGGAAGTCAAAAAAAATATAAGAAATGTTGTAGAGTTTTTCATTTTGGAGAGAATCCAAATAGTGCATTAGATTTAATGAAATCAAGATTCAGTGCATATGCAGCAAATGATTCTCAATATATTATAAATACGACACATAGAGATAATAAAGATTTTACATCTGATACCGAAAAATGGAAAAAATCTATTCATGATTTTTTTGATCATACTGAATTTAAAGGTTTAGAGATTTTAGATTTTGAAGATGGTGAGGATTTGGCTTTTGTTACTTTTAAAGCAATTCTTTTTCAAGGTGCAATAGATGTATCTTTTGTTGAAAAAAGTAAATTTGTAAAAGTAAACAATCTTTGGCTATACCATAGTGGTGAGTTTATTGAATAAAGAGTTACTCAAAAAAATTTTTAGTACTAAAGTTGGTGTAATCCTACTTATCTCAATTGTTTTAATTTTAAGTACAACTATCTTTCTTGTTATATATTACTTCTTTGATGCTAGTGTTTCTAGTAAACTTGCAACAATGTTATTTACAAATTTATTTATTGGAAGAGTTCCTGCAATATCATTTGGATATGCTTCAAACCTTTCTCATCTACAAGTTATTACTTTTAATATATTAGCAGAAATGATACTTGTAACTTTGATATATTCACTATTTGTATTTAGTTTTGAAGGTGTATTAAAAATAAAAAGATTAGAAGAATTTTTTTCAAAAGTTCAAAAAAAGAAGGAACAACATAATGATGTCTTTGTAAAATATGGAAGACTTGGTTTATTTATTTTTGTTTTTATCCCTTTTTGGATGACTGGTCCAATTGTTGGTTCAATAATTGGATTTTTAATAGGAATGAAGCATTTTACTGTTATATTTATCGTTTTTTTAGCAACTATTATTTCTATGACTCTATGGGGTTTATTTTTACAAGAGATAGTAAATTTTATAGGTCAATTTGATATTAGATTTATTTGGATTTTAATTGTAATAATGGTTGTTAGCGTAATAATTTTAAAATATAAAAAAAGAGGTTAATATGAAAATACTACTAGCTCCTGCAGAAACAAAAAATAGTGGAGGAGATGAAGCTTCATTTTGTAAAGATAATTTTTGCTTCCCTGAACTATTTCCTAAAAGAGAAGAGGTTTTTAATATATATGAAGATTTAATAAAAAAATCTACAATAGAAGAATTATCAAAATGGTTTGGATTAAAAAAACTGGAAGATGTTGAAAAATACAAAGAGAGTTTAACTCAAAAACCTACAATGAAAGCTATTAATAGATACAATGGAGTTGCATTCGATGCTTTAGATTATAATAGTTTATCACAAGTAGAGCAAAACTATATAGATGAAAACGTAATACTTTTTTCAAATCTTTTTGGTCCAATATTAGCAAAAAATTTAATTCCTGATTATAAATATAAACAAGGAGCAAAGCTTCCTAACATAAATGTAGAAAAATTTTATATGGATAATTTTACAAATGCTTTGGATAGTTTTGTTGGTGAAGAAGTTATTGATTTGAGAGCAGGATTTTATGAAAAATTCTATAAAGTAAAAAAAGCAAATGTACTTACTTTTAAATTTGTAAAAGATGGAAAAGTTGTTTCCCACTGGGCTAAGTTTTATAGAGGAAAACTTTTACAAGAGATAGCTAAAAATGGGATAAAAAACCATAGTGAATTTATGGATATGCAAATTCCAGGACTAAAACTAAATGAGATTCAAGAGAAAAAGAATGTTAAATTAATAGTGATGGATATTGTTTAAATTAATTTATTTTGATTATAAACAGTTAAGCTTATATTGATAATATATTTTTAAAAATTATCTTTAAGGGGTTAATGTGAAAAAAATATTATCTTTGTTGGTTCTCGTTTCAGGGTTTTTATTTGCTTCAGAACAATTTGTCACTTATGAAGTTGATGGAAAAAAATATGAAGGATATATTAGTTCACCTTCACAAAATGCTCCATTAGTATTTTTAGTTCATGATTGGGATGGCTTAACAGATTATGAAGTAAAAAGAGCAAAAATGTTAAATGAGATGGGTTATGCTACATTTGCAGTTGATTTGTATGGAAAAGGTGTAAGACCTGAAAAAATTGAAGATAAAAAAAGATTAACATCTGAACTTTATAAAGATAGAGTTAAGATGAGAACTTTACTTGATGGTGGATTTAATGAAGCCAAAAAATTAGGTTTAAATGTATCTAATGCAGTTGGAATTGGGTATTGTTTTGGTGGGGCTGCTATTTTAGAAATGGCAAGGTCAGGAGCAAAGCTTAAAAAATTTATCCCTTTTCATGGTGGATTACAAACTCCTAAAGGACAAGATTATTCAAGAACTAAAGGTGAGATTGTAGTTTTTCATGGAACAGCTGATAAAGCTGTAAGTATGCAAGATTTTGCGAACTTAGCTGTAGAATTAGAAAAAACAGGCATAAAACATGAAATGTTAACTTATAGTGGTGCACCACATGCTTTTACAGTATTTGGATCAAAAAGATATCATGAAGAAGCAGATAAAGCATCTTGGAAAAGGTTTTCTGAAATTTTAGAAGATACTTTTTAAAACTAAGAAGGGTAAAAATCCCTTTTTAGTTTGTTGTATTTATGGCTAGTTTTTTATTGGATATAAAAATCAATCCTAAAAAAGTAAATATCGCACAATATAAAAATAGATACTCTCCATATAGCCATCCTGCAATTAATGCACCCATAAATCCACCTAAACCATAAGCAACACCATACATAAATTGTTGAGCAAGCTTTTTATTTGCATATAGTGTATATAAGAACATTATAGTTGCACTATGGTATAGCCCAAATGAAAATGCATGAATACTTTGTGTTAAAAAAGCTATTGTCACATTATCAGGATACAAAAATAGTAAAAACCATCTAAGAACAGTAATTCCTAGACAAAATTTTATTATATTTAAGAGATTATTTTTTAGTAAAGGAGCTTGATAGTAAAATAGGACAATCTCACAGATTACTCCAAATGACCACATGTAAGAGGTCATCTCTAATGAAATACCATTATCTGTTTCATAGATTGTAAAGAAATTATAAAAACCTCCAAAACTTAATTGCATAAAAAAGATACTAACCCAAAAAGGCCAATATTTGAAAAATGAAAAAGGTTCATCTGAAACACTTTCATCATGCTTTACGTCATCATATCTTAAGAGTAAAAATGCAAATAGTACAGTTAATACATTTACTGTTAGATAATAGTGTAATGCTACATAAGGATGGGTTAAAAATTGTCCTAACATCAATGATATTAATGTAAAACCAATTGAACCAAAAAGTCTTGATTTACCATACTTTCCTTTACCTAATATCTTTATAGCAGTTACCTCAAGATAAGGTAAGATTAAAGATAAAGATGCACCTAGAATTGCATTATTTATCATAAAAGCATAAAAGTTATTGATAGTAAGATAAAAAGATACAGAACAAACAACTGATAAAAGTAAAGCTGTTTTAAAAACTGTTTGATTTAATTTTATTTGTTTTAAAAATAAAAAAGGTGTAAGAAATCTCATTAGTGGAGCTAATGCAAATATAAATCCAATCTCTAAAGCATTGTATCCCATATCATGGAGAACTTTTGGTAAAAATATAACATATACACCAACAGCAGCAAAATAAAAAAAATAAAAAGCTGAAAGTTTAAAAAAAAGCATCTACTTTTCTTCTACAACAGTACTATTACTCAATATATCTTGTATGGTTTTTTTGTCTTTTCTAAAAAAAGGAATAAATGCTAATAAAATAGTAGTTGCTGAGAATAAAAATAAAAAGTATCTAAGTATTGCTTTACCAAGAGATATTTTATTTTTTGTGTTATTATCTATAAGTTTTAAAGAATATGCTTTATATCCAGGAGTTTGTCCTTTGGCAATCCAAAAAACAATAATGATTAATCCAAAAACACCAGCTGTTATCCATCTAGCTTCTTGGCTTGATTGGAAGTCATCTTTACCATCCATAATTAAATATGTAGTTACATACATTATAGGCATCATAATCATAAACATATCAACTAAAAATGCTTTAATTCTAGATGGAATAGGAGCAGATGTTAAAGAGTTGTCTTCAGGTGTTTTAGAAGTTTCTTCTTCTTTGATATTACCTTGTTTTATATCTCTCCATCTGCTCATTATAGCTTAGTTACCTCTACTTCCAGGTTTATAAGCAATATCTTTGAAATCACATTCTTCTGGAGAATACATTTTAAATGTGAAATCTTCAAGTGCAAAAAGTGGTTTATCTAATGGTAGTTTACAATTATCTTTTGCTTCTAAATCACTACCAACTCTTGAACAAAAACCTCTGTTTGCTAGTGCTGCATAAGCTACAATATTTCCACCTGCATTTTCAACTTGTTTTGCTGCTTCAAGTGCTGAACCACCTGTAGTAATAATATCTTCACAGATAATATAGTTTTCACCTTCTTGAACCTCAAAACCTCTTCTAATTGTCATTTCACCATCAACTCTTTCAGCAAAAATAAATCTTACATCAAGTGCAGTTGCTAATGCAAAACCTGCAATAAGTCCACCAAGCGCTGGAGAACAAACCGCATCAACTTTAATACCAGAATCTTTGATTTGTTTAGCTAAAGCTTCTGCTAATAGTTTTGCTGTTTTAGGATCTTCTAAAACTTTTGCTGATTGTAGATAAAACTTAGAATAGTTTCCTGAACTAAGTTTAAAATGACCCTCTAATAATGCTTGTGCATCTTTATATATTTGTTCTATGTTCATAATTATACCGTTAAAATTTCTTTTTCTTTTGCTTTTAATGTCTCATCTGCTTTTGCAACATATGAGTCAGTGATTTTTTGAATTTCATCTAATGCTTTTTTATTTTCATCATCAGTGATTTCTTTATCTTTGTGTAGTTTTTTTACTTTATCATTTGAGTGTTTTCTAACGTTTCTAATAGCAACTTTTGCATCATCAGTCATACCTTTTGCTTGTTTAGCACTCTCTTCTCTTTGCTCTACAGTCATAGGTGGAAAAAATAGTTTGATAATTTCCCCATCATTATTTGGATTAACACCTATATTTGCAGCATTAATTGCTTGCTCAACATCACTTAAAAGATTTTTTTCCCAAGGATTTACAACAATTGTAGTTGCATCTGAAGCTAATACAGAACCAACTTGATTTAAATCAGTAGGTGTTCCATAATAATCAACTTTAATACCATCTAAAATAGTAGTACTTACTTTCCCCGTTCTTAATGTTTTATAATCTCTTTTTAATGCTTCAAGAGACTTTTCCATATGATCTTTTGTTTCTGAGTAGATTTCTTCTAACATGTATTCTCCTTGTTTAGTTTTAGTAGCTTTTATTTTGAAAAAATTATACCATTATTAACATTTATGATATAGTTTAAAAGTAAAGTTTTACTTGTGATATAAAGATTTTTTATATCACAAGTATCAGTTTTTGTAAGAAGTATTGATAAATACTTCATAATTTATTACTTACTTACAGGTTCAGCTGGAACAACTGGTGCTTTAGGTGCAGCAGGAGCAGTAGTCTCTTTAGGTGTAGCTGGAATTAGTGTATCAGTTTTTACATTGTCAATAGCACTTTCTAATTTGTTTTGATTGTACAGATATCCCAATGTAATAGTGTTCACAACAAATAGTAGACCTAAAACCATAGTTGCTTTAGTTAAAAAGTTACCTGGTCCTTTTGCTCCAAATAAAGAGTCATTACTTCCACTATATGCTCCAAGACCAATACTTGAGCTCTTTTGTAATAAAATAGTTATAGTAATTATAATTGCTAAAACAAATTGTACTATTAATAGTGTAGATGTCATTATAGTTTTCCTTTTAAAAAAATGGTACATATTTTATCTAAATTTTATTAAAATAAAGTTAAAATACGCGTATGTCTGTAGAAACACAATTCTCACAATATGCAAATGATTATAACAACTTCAATATAATCCAACAAATTGCAGCTAAAGCTCTAGTAAGAGATATAAATAATAAACCTAAAAATATATTAGAAGTTGGCTGTGGTTCTGGTCAAATATTTAAATATATAGATTGGCAGTTTGATTCTTATACGGCAATTGATTTTTCTAAATCAATGTGTGAACTTCATCCAAAAGAAAAAAACCTTGAAGTATTTTGTTATGATTTTGATTCAAAAGAGTTTTTTGATTTTTTAGATGGGAAAAAGTTTGATAATGTTGTTTCTTCATCTGCTATGCAATGGTCTAAAGATTTGTCTAAACTTGTAAAAAAGCTAAGTGAAACTACAAATAAAATTGATGCTGTATTATTTACATCTAATACTTTTAAGACTATTCAACAACTTACAAATAAAAACTCTCCTATCTTAACTTTATCTGAGATAAAAGATTCTTTTTCTAAATACTTTAAATGTGAATTTGAGGTTTTTTCTTATAATTTAGAGTTTGATAATAAAAAAGATCTATTTGATTATATTAAAAAATCTGGAGTTAGTGGTGGAAGTTCTAGCTTGGATTTTAAAAGTGCAAAAAAATTATATAAAGAATATACTTTAAACTATTTAGAATTTGAAGTTATTTTTGTTAAAACAATTTCTAAATTATAAAGTTCATATCTAATATATTTAAAATTCTCACTATCTTTAGTAGATATTAGTTTACAAAACTCTTCAAGTACTCTTGCACTCTCTTGAGCTCTTTTAAAGTTAGCAATTAAAATAGAGTATAAATCTGTTCTATTTTGCTCACTTTTAATAGATTCTTTTAATACATCATTTTGAATATCTCTGGTTTCCAATATTTCTTTGTAATTTTCTAGTCTAGCTAAGTGTCTTAATTCTTTTAGTTTTGTTGAAATCTCTTTGTTATCATAAACATATCTAAATATATCTTCAACGACGCGAATACCTTCTCTAAGGCGATTTAAATTTGCATCAATAAGTCTAAGTGTTTTTTTGTCAGTCATTATATAAGAGTGAAAGTAGTCTCCAAAAGGAAACTACTTAATTAATCGTCACTACCTAAAATTCCAAAAATTTGTAATAGTGAAACAAAAAGGTTAAAGAAATCCAGATATAAAGCAATAGCTGCTTCAATTGGAGTTTCAAAACCACCTTTTATAATTTGTTGCGTATCATAAAGGATAAACGCTGAGAATAACAATGCACCAACACCTGCAATTCCTAATTGTAATAGTGGTGATTGGAAAAAGATGTTTGAAATAGAACCTACAATAAGAATAATTAATGCTATAAAAAGCATTTTACCCATTGAAGAGAAATCTCTTTTTGTAGTCATTGCAAACATTGAAATCCCACCAAATGCAACTGAAGTCATTAGAAATGCTTGAGCAACAATTGATGCACCTGCAGGCATTGCTAAGATTGTACTTAAAAGTGGAGTAATCGTTAAACCACTCATAAAAGTAAATCCAAATAATACTGCTAAGTTAATTCCTGGTTTATTCTTTACAGCAAATAATGCAAATAATAAAACAAATTCTAAAATTACTAGTCCCCAATACCAACTTGCTATTGTTGAAACCATATCAAGACCGATATAAGCTCCAGCTGTAGCTGCTAACAGTGAACCTGCGAATAATTGATATGTCGCTTTTAAGAAGCTCATTAAACCTGCTCTTGATGAATCAACAGAAGTTTTGTACTGAGATGTTTCTTGTGAAAGATAATCTCTGTTATACATTTTCGTCCTTTCTATATTTTTGTAGCATTTTATAATGTTAGACTTAATATTTACTTTAAAATTATAAATTAGATAGTTACTATAAAGATATAGCTATATATATTAATGATAAAAATAAGAAAATACTTAAAGAGAACAAAAAAGTAAAAAAGCAGATTTTTTTCAAAATTTAAGCCAGGAATAAGAAAAAACCCTTGACAAGCGTTAAAAAATCTATTATAATTCCCGTCCAATTTCAGAGGAACGACACAAAGTTTTGAAGAGATGGATGATCTTTAACAACGAAGGTTTGTAAGAAGAAGTAATTTTTATAAACCGAATATGATAACACAAAAATATAACAACAAGAATATAAGTAAATTATATCCTTGTCTATTTAAGAAACATAAAGCTAAGCTTTACAAATGAGATTTAGTTTTGTTACAAAAGTAATAAAACATAAGTCAGAGAATTAAACATTCATAATATTATGGAGAGTTTGATCCTGGCTCAGAGTGAACGCTGGCGGCGTGCCTAACACATGCAAGTCGAACGAGAACGGACTTAAGCTTGCTTAAGTTGTCAGCTAAGTGGCGCACGGGTGAGTAATGTATAGTTAACCTGCCCTCTAGAAAGGAATAACAGATGGAAACGTCTGCTAATGCCCTATATGCCTTTAATTCATAAGAATGCAAGGGAAACGCTTTAGTGCTAGAGGATGGGACTGTATGGTATCAGATAGTTGGTGAGGTAATGGCTCACCAAGTCAATGACGCCTAACTGGTTTGAGAGGATGATCAGTCACACTGGAACTGAGACACGGTCCAGACTCCTACGGGAGGCAGCAGTGGGGAATATTGCACAATGGAGGAAACTCTGATGCAGCAACGCCGCGTGGAGGATGACACTTTTCGGAGCGTAAACTCCTTTTATATAGGAAGATAATGACGGTACTATATGAATAAGCACCGGCTAACTCCGTGCCAGCAGCCGCGGTAATACGGAGGGTGCAAGCGTTACTCGGAATCACTGGGCGTAAAGAGCGTGTAGGCGGATAGATAAGTCAGAAGTGAAATCCAATAGCTCAACTATTGAACTGCTTTTGAAACTGTCTATCTAGAATATGGGAGAGGTAGATGGAATTTCTGGTGTAGGGGTAAAATCCGTAGAGATCAGAAGGAATACCGATTGCGAAGGCGATCTACTGGAACATTATTGACGCTGAGACGCGAAAGCGTGGGGAGCAAACAGGATTAGATACCCTGGTAGTCCACGCCCTAAACGATGTACACTAGTTGTTGCGATGCTAGACATTGCAGTAATGCAGTTAACACATTAAGTGTACCGCCTGGGGAGTACGGTCGCAAGATTAAAACTCAAAGGAATAGACGGGGACCCGCACAAGCGGTGGAGCATGTGGTTTAATTCGACGATACGCGAAGAACCTTACCTGGACTTGACATTTACAGAATGATTTAGAGATAGATTAGTGTCTGCTTGCAGAAACTGTAGGACAGGTGCTGCACGGCTGTCGTCAGCTCGTGTCGTGAGATGTTGGGTTAAGTCCCGCAACGAGCGCAACCCACGTCGTTAGTTGCTAACAGTTCGGCTGAGAACTCTAACGAGACTGCCTGGGCAACCAGGAGGAAGGTGTGGACGACGTCAAGTCATCATGGCCCTTACGTCCAGGGCTACACACGTGCTACAATGGGGCATACAAAGAGCAGCGATACCGCGAGGTGGAGCAAATCTCAAAAATGCCTCCCAGTTCGGATAGTAGTCTGCAACTCGACTACTTGAAGTTGGAATCGCTAGTAATCGTAGATCAGCAATGCTACGGTGAATACGTTCCCGGGTCTTGTACTCACCGCCCGTCACACCATGGGAGTTGAACTCATTCGAAGCGGGGATGCTAAAGTAGCTACCCTCCACAGTGGATTCAGCGACTGGGGTGAAGTCGTAACAAGGTAACCGTAGGAGAACCTGCGGTTGGATCACCTCCTTTCAGAGAAGAGAAGTTAGATTCGTTTCTAACTTCCAAAGCAATCAAAGAGATTGCAGTTATCATGTTCGGTTTATAAAGATTATTTCAAAGAATAGGTGAAGAATGGGCCTATAGCTCAGCTGGCTAGAGCGCTCGACTGATAATCGTGAGGTCCCAGGTTCAAGTCCTGGTAGGCCCACCATATAATAATCTGATTAGTATGTGGGGATATAGCTCAGCTGGGAGAGCGCCTGCCTTGCACGCAGGAGGTCAGCGGTTCGATCCCGCTTATCTCCACCATCTATTTAAGCAAATCAAGTTAAAAGAGTTAGCTAAATTTTAATATAAATTCTAAAGAGAATAGAATTTATATTAGGATTTATCCTAAACTGTTATGCAAATAACAATGATATTTAAAAACATAATGTTAAAGTCTTTAATTTTTTCGTTTAATGATCTTTCGTATGAAGATTATTAAAAAAAACAAAAAAATTTCATATCTAAAAATGATTATGTTAATAATTAAGATTATTAATATAAAAAGTATAGATAGACACAACTGTTTTATTGAGTTTTAGATTCAATAAGATAGTAGCCAAGGAATAATTATTCAAAAAGGTTAAAGTAAGAAATTACTTTATTCTCAAATAAAATAAGCTATAAAGGGCTAATGGTGGATGCCTAGACTGTAAGAGGCGATGAAGGACGTACTAGACTGCGATAAGCATTGGGGAGCCGTCAAGAGGCTTTGATCCAGTGATTTCCGAATGGGACAACCCAGCATGTTATGCATGTTATCCTTTCGAGGAGGCGAACCTGGTGAAGTGAAACATCTCAGTAACCAGAGGAAAAGAAATCAATTGAGATTCCCAAAGTAGCGGCGAGCGAAATGGGATTAGGGCATTAAGTGATAGCATTTTAAATAGGTGAACAAACTGGAAAGTTTGAGCATAGAAGGTGAAACTCCTGTAACCGAAATTTTTAATGTGGTACTAGGCTTAAGAACGAGTAGGACGGAACACGTGATATTTTGTCTGAATATGGGAGGACCACCTTCCAACCCTAAATACTACTTACAGATCGATAGTGAACAAGTACCGTGAGGGAAAGGTGAAAAGTACCCCAGTGAGGGGAGTGAAATAGAACCTGAAACCATTAGCTTACAATCATTCGGAGCCCTATGATTTATCAGGGTGACGGACTGCCTTTTGCATAATGAGCCTGCGAGTTGTGGTATCTGGCAAGGTTAAGCCAAGTGTGAAGCCGTAGCGAAAGCGAGTCTTAATAGGGCGAATTAGTCAGATGCTGCAGACCCGAAACGAAGTGATCTATCCATGAGCAGGTTGAAGCTGGTGTAAGAGCTAGTGGAGGACCGAACCGGTAGGCGTTGAAAAGTCTTCGGATGACTTGTGGATAGGGGTGAAAGGCCAATCAAACTTCGTGATAGCTGGTTCTCTCCGAAATATATTTAGGTATAGCCTTATGTAGTAACATATAGGGGTAGAGCACTGAATGGGCTAGGGCTGCTTACCGCGGTACCAAACCCTATCAAACTTCGAATACTATATGCGTAATCATAGGAGTCAGGCGTAGGGTGATAAAATCCTATGTCGAGAGGGGAACAACCCAGACTAACAGCTAAGGTCCCTAAGTTACATCTAAGTGGAAAACGATGTGGAGTTACTGTGACAACCAGGAGGTTGGCTTAGAAGCAGCCACCCTTTAAAGAAAGCGTAACAGCTCACTGGTCTAGTGATTCTGCGCGGAAAATATAACGGGGCTAAGATGTACACCGAAGCTTTAGACTTGATTTATCAAGTGGTAGGAGAGCGTTCTATTCAGCGTAGAAGATGTACCGGTAAGGAGCGTTGGAGCGGATAGAAGTGAGCATGCAGGCATGAGTAGCGAGAATTAAGGTGAGAATCCTTAACGCCGAAAACCCAAGGTTTCCTACGCGATGCTCGTCATCGTAGGGTTAGTCGGGTCCTAAGTCGAGTCCGAAAGGGGTAGACGATGGCAAATTGGTTAATATTCCAATACCAACAAATAAGCGCGATGTGGGGACGCATAGAGTTAATCGAGCTCACTGATGGAATAGTGGGTCGAAGGACGTAGGTTGATACTTAGGCAAATCCGGGTATCGTTAGACCGAGATCTTACAGGCTCTTGACACTCTTCGGAGGAGATAGAGAATCGATGATACTGTCGTGCCAAGAAAAGCCACTAAGTATATTATTTGTTGCCCGTACCGTAAACCGACACAGGTGGGTGGGATGAGTATTCTAAGGCGCGTGGAAGAACCCTGGTTAAGGAACTCTGCAAACTAGCACCGTATCTTCGGTATAAGGTGTGCCTACTCCGGTATAGAGACTTGCTCTCGAAAGCTGGAAAGGTTGCAACAAAGAGTCCCTCCCGACTGTTTACCAAAAACACAGCACTTTGCTAACACGTAAGTGGATGTATAAGGTGTGACGCCTGCCCGGTGCTCGAAGGTTAACTGATGATGTTAGCGCAAGCGAAGCATTTGATTGAAGCCCGAGTAAACGGCGGCCGTAACTATAACGGTCCTAAGGTAGCGAAATTCCTTGTCGGTTAAATACCGACCTGCATGAATGGCGTAACGAGATGGGAGCTGTCTCAACCAGGGATCCAGTGAAATTGTAGTGGAGGTGAAAATTCCTCCTACCCGCGGAAAGACGGAAAGACCCCGTGCACCTTTACTACAGCTTGACACTGTAGCTTGGATATTCATGTGCAGGATAGGTGGGAGGCTTTGAAACTTGGACGCTAGTACAAGTGGAGCCAACCTTGAGATACCACCCTTGAATATTTGAGTTACTAACTGCGAGAAGTTATCCTTCTTCAGGACAATGTCTGGTGGGTAGTTTGACTGGGGCGGTCGCCTCCTAAAAAGTAACGGAGGCTTACAAAGGTTAGTTCATGGCGGATGGAAATCGCCAGTTGAGTATAATGGCAAAAACTAGCTTGACTGTGAGACATACAAGTCGAACAGAGACGAAAGTCGGTCATAGTGATCCGGTGGTTCTGTGTGGAAGGGCCATCGCTCAAAGGATAAAAGGTACGCCGGGGATAACAGGCTGATCTCCCCCAAGAGCTCACATCGACGGGGAGGTTTGGCACCTCGATGTCGGCTCATCGCATCCTGGGGCTGGAGCAGGTCCCAAGGGTATGGCTGTTCGCCATTTAAAGCGGTACGCGAGCTGGGTTCAGAACGTCGTGAGACAGTTCGGTCCCTATCTTCCGTGGGCGTAGGAAAGTTGAAGAGATTTGTCCCTAGTACGAGAGGACCGGGATGAACGTACCACTAGTGTACCAATTGTTCTGCCAAGGGCATCGTTGGGTAGCTACGTACGGATGTGATAAGAGCTGAAAGCATCTAAGCTCGAAGCCAACTCTAAGATGAACTTTCCCTGAAGATCCCAGCAAGACTAGCTGGTTGATAGGCTAGATGTGTAAGCGTTGAAAGACGTTTAGCTGACTAGTACTAATAGATCGTTTGGCTTTTTTTAAACTATTTCTTGGTTTACTATCTTATTGAGTTTAACTCAGTATTGTGTCAAAGACTTAACATTATAATTTTTATAACTCATAAATGTGAGTACAGAGCAAACTTTTAAAGTTTGTTTGATACTCATATTGCTGGTGGTTATAGCGAGGTGGAAATACCCGGCTCCATTCCGAACCCGGAAGTCAAGCACCTCTGCGCTGATAATACTGCAGGTTTCACTTGTGGAAACGTAGGCCGCTGCCAGCTCTTGAGTGTTTTTTAAGCTTTTAGTTTATTCATCTCTATTTGATGTTTAAGCTAAGAGCTTTTTTTTTGCCCTCTTTTTTCTCCTTCTTTACTTTTTTTATTACTTTTTAGTCTCTAGTCTTTTTTTTCTTCTGCTTACTATGGTTTTACTTTCCTCCTTTTTTTACCCTTTGCTTTTTATTTATCTTTATTTCCACTACCTATACTCTTTATTAGTTTACTCTCCTATTTTAGCTTTTTAATTATATAATTATTTTAAATGTTAAAAGGTACTGAATGCTTGATAGTCGTTTTCACTTACGTAAAATAATAAATGGTAAGCTTAGGTTTTCAATTAAACATTCAGTTAGTAGATTTTTTATCTCCTTATTAATAGCTTTTTCCATCTCAATTATTCCAGAATATTCAAGCTTATCTTATGAAGCTAGTTTAATGTTGTTTATCCTATCTTTTTCGGCTTTATTATGGATGACAGAAGCAATTCCTGCTTTTGCTGTATCTTTCTTATTAATATCCTTAGAAATACTTTTATTAGGCTTTCATGACTTTGATTTTGATTCAAACTCAAAAGAGTGGATATATTTCTTAAAGCCATGGTCTAATCCTTTAATTTTTTTATTTATGGCAGGGTTTATTTTAGCTATAGCTGCTTCTAAAACAAAATTGGATTTATGGCTAGCAAAAAGAGTTATATTTTATTTTGGTAATTCTCCACATAATATATTAACTGGATTAATGTTAACAACATTTGTATTATCAATGTTTGTATCAAATACAGCTACTACTGCTATGATGATGACTTTATTAATCCCAATGCTAAAAAATATGAATGAACATAATCCTTTTCAAAAAGGTATTTTACTTGGTGTTGTAATAGCAGCAAATATTGGCGGAATGGGCACTATAATTGGTACTCCACCTAATGCTATTGCTGTGGGCATACTAGGAGATAATGCGCCTTCTTTTTTAGAATGGATGGCTATAGCTTTACCTCCGGCAATATTAATAGTTGTATTTTTTAGATGGTTAATACTTAAAGTATATAAATCAACTGAAGATGTTATCAATATAAATAAAGTAAAGAAAATACCACATTATGATGATTCTACTACTACCTTTACTAAAATACCTACAATACCAAGTTGGAAAAAAGCTTTAGTTATATTAGTATTTACTATTACTGTTTTGTTATGGTTATCTGGTCCTTTACATCATATACCTACACCTGTTGTTTCTTTATTTCCTATAGTGGTTTTTACAATATTTGGTATTATTGATAATGAGGATATAAAAGAGATTAGGTGGGATGTAATTATTTTGATTATAGGTGGATTATCTTTAGGTGCAGGAGTGTCTAAAACAGGATTAGATGAGTGGATTGGTACACAATTTAATCTTGAGGGTTTAAATATATTTATTATAGTTACTATATTTGCTTTTATAGTTATATTAGTTTCGAATTTTATGAGTAATACTGCAGCTACAAACATTATGCTACCTTTAATTGTTGCTTTAGTAAGTGGACTTGGTGATTCAATAGTTTCTTATATGGTAATTAGTATAGCCTTATGTGCTTCATGTGCAATGGTATTACCTGTATCTACACCACCAAATGCAATTGCTTTTGCTTCAGGGAAATTAAATTCTAAAGATTTTATGTTAATAGGTTTAGTTGCAGCATTTGTAGGACCTATATTTATATTAAGTTTATTAAATATATATATGTAAAAATTAGGCATAAAAAAAGGCCAGCTTAAAAAACTGACCTTTTTTATTGGAAAATAACGAAATATTACAGCCTAGATTCGTATCTTCTAAGCATGTATAATCTCTTAAGCATTTTCTTTCTAGCATTAATTTTTTGTTTCTTTCTTTTTTCAGTCATTGGTTCAAAAAATCTTCTAGCTCTAGTTTCAGTAACAATAAGATTTCTATCACATTGTTTCTTAAACCTTCTGTATGCTTCGTCAAATGATTCGCTATCTTTAACTTTAATGCCTGGCACTAAAATCACCCTCTTTCTTTTTAAATTTAGGGTTGCATTATATTTAAAATTAACTTAATTTCAATTTAACTAAAGAGAGGCTATAATCCACGTACTAATATAGTAAAGGAAATAACTTGAGCTTAACACATTTAGATGATAAAAATAGACCTAAAATGGTAGATGTATCTGATAAAGAAGATACAACTAGAGTTGCTATAGCATCAGGAAAAATTTCGATGAGTCAAGAGGCTTTTGATGCTATTATAAGTAATAATACAAAAAAAGGTCCAGTACTTCAAACAGCAGTAATAGCTGCAATTATGGGTGTAAAGAAAACAAGTGATTTAATACCAATGTGTCATCCTTTACTTTTAAGTGGCATTAATTGTGATATTGAAGAGTTGCCAGAACTTCCAGGTTTTAAACTATATGTAACAGCTAAACTGTCAGGTCAGACAGGGGTGGAAATGGAAGCTTTGACAGGAGTATCTGTAGGTTTACTTACGATTTATGATATGGTAAAAGCGATAGATAAAACAATGGTCATTTCTGAAGTACAACTTGAAAGTAAAAGTGGTGGTAAAAGTGGAGACTTTAATAGGAAAAATTTTAAAGGAGATAGTGTATGATTGATTTAAATAAACATAAATTGGAACTTACCTATCCATGCTCATGGAAATATAAAATAGTAATATTAGAAACTGTAAATGTGAAATATATATCAAAAGATATATTTGGAGATAGGGAACATAGTATCAAAGAATCAAATGTAAGTAAAAAAGGGAAATTCAAAAGTTATAATATTGAACTTATAGTACATAATGATGATGATAGAACAGAATTACATAAATTATTAGGTGATCATAAAGATATAAAGATGGTACTTTAATATAAATGCAACGTAGAGATTTTTTTAAAATAGCTATACCTACAGTTCTTTTAAGCAGTTCTGAATTATTTGCAAATGAAAAAAAAGAAGATATTTTAGATTTTTTCATAAAAGTCTTTGGTTTAAATGAAAAAGAAAATATCCTTGTAGATAAAAAAGAAACTGTTAAAAAAATAGAAGAGATTATTATTGATAAGGAAAAAGAACCTAAAGTAGAAAATATTATTGAAGAATCTAATCTAGAAAAAAAAGTGGTTGCGAAAGAAGAAAATATTATTGAAGAATCTGAAATAGAAGAAAAAATAGTCACAAAAGAAAAGGTTGAAAAAGAGTTAAGTGTACAAAAAGATATATATTTAAATCCAGAATATGTGAATAGTTTTATTAGTGTTAGAAAAAAACTTTTACTAATGCAAAGATTTGTTGGGTATGGTAACTTTAATATCATAAGCTTTGATGAAATAATTGAACTTTCAAAAAAAGTTTCTACTTTAGAAACTTTTACAAAAGAAGAATTGGATTTTATGGAATATATTTTTTACTATGATCCGAATATACATGGTTTTTATGGAAAAAGAATATCTAACAACATTACAGAAAAAATCAACAAAAATGATGTAATAAAAATAGCTGGTACAGGTCATTATCTTTTTAAAGGTAATCCCCACGATACCTACTTTAAAATGTTAGATGATATTGGAGATAACTTGATCTTAACTTCAGGAGTCAGAAGTATTGTAAAACAGATGAAGCTTTTTTTAGATAAATTAGCAAGTGTAGATGCTAATCTATCAGTTGCCTCAAAATCTTTAGCTCCACCAGCATTTACTTATCATACAATTGCAGATTTTGATGTGGGCAAAAAAGGTTTTGGCCACGCTAACTTTTCTCCAAGATTTGCTCTTACTGAAGAATTCCTAAAAATGAGAAGTTTAAAATATATAGAGATGAGATATACAATTAATAATAAGGACGGGGTAAGATATGAACCATGGCATGTTAAAGTTATTTAGAATTTTTATAATAGCTTTATTTATTCAAAATCTTTTTGCAAATTCATATGTAAATAATATGGAGTTTGATTTTATAAAAAAAGGGAAGCAAGATGATAATACCCTTTTAATAATTGGTGGAATCCAAGGTGACGAACCAGGTGCATTTATGGCTGCATCAATTATCACTACCCATTATGAGATTACAAAAGGCTCAGTTTGGGTTGTACCAAATTTAAATTTTTATTCTATTATTAAAAGATCAAGAGGTCCTTATGGTGATATGAATAGAAAGTTTGCAAAAATTTCTAAAGATGACCCTGATTATGAAACAGTTCAGAGAATCAAAAAATATATTACTTCTGATGATGTAAAAGTTGTACTAAATTTGCATGATGGAAGTGGTTTTTATAGGAAAGATTATACTAACTGGACTTTTTCTCCTGATAGGTGGGGACAAAGTTCAATTATAGATCAATCAAAACTTGATATTGATTATTATGGAAATCTCGAAGAGATATCTAAAGAGGTTTGCGAACATGTAAATGAAAATTTATTAAGAGATAGAGATCTTTACCATACAAAAAATACTCATACAAAAATGGGTGATAAAGAGATGGAAAAAAGTCTTACATATTTTGCTATAAATAATGGAAAGGCAGCTTTTGGAAATGAAGCTAGTAAAACCTTGCCTTTACACGAAAGAACTTATTATCACCTTTTAGCTTTAGAAAAATATATGGAGATTATGGGAATAGAGTTTAAACGTAAATTTGATTTGAATTCTTTAAGTGTTAAAAGGGTTATTGATGATGATATTTATATATCTTTTTATGATGAGACAATACAGCTTCCACTTAGTCAAATTAGAACATTATTAAAATATTTCCCAATAAAAAAAGATGGAACTTTAGAATTTAGTCCTTCTAACCCTCTTCTTACAGTTGTAAAAGATAATGGACTTTTTGTAATCCATTATGGAAATAGAAAACTAGCAAATTTAAAACCTGATTATATGGATATTGACACTGAAACAAAAGTAGTTAATATGGTGATTGATGGAGTAAAAAAAGAGATAAAAATGGGTTCAATAGTTGATGTAAATGAAAGTTTTTTAGTTGAACCAATAAAAGATATTAGGGTAAATGTTATTGGTTTTGTAAAAAAAGGTAGAGTTGATGAGAGTGGTTTAGAGATTAAACAAAATAAATTTTTAAATGGTTTCTCAGTTGATACTAATGGTAATCTTTTTAGAATTGAGTTTTACAAAGGTAAAAAGTTTGCTGGTATGATATTGGTAAATTTCGATAAATTAAAAACATCAGAATCTGGGGTTTCAATGATTTCAGACTTTATTAGAAAAGCTACATTAAAAATGTAGCTTCTCTTTTTATAGGTTTACTAACTCTTTTTTTATTTTTTCTTGATTTAATTTTTTACAGGCAGCTTTATAAAGTTCTTCAACTCTTTCTTCCTCATCATTGATTAGTTTAGCAATCTCTTTTATATCTTTTTTATCTTCCATTGCAACAAATACTTTAAACTCTTTTTTTGTAAATTTTCTTTTTAGAACCTCTTTTAGTTCCTCTTCTGTTTTTAGTGTACCTACTAATTTATCTATATTAAATAGAAGTGATTTTGTTAAATTCAATTATTTTTCTCCTTTTTTTAACCAAATATCTAATTTATCCATCTCTTCATAAGAAGTTAAGTCAAGTTTTACAGGTGTTATTGAAACATAATTATCTTTTATTGCTTCAAAGTCACAGCTTTTGTCTTCGCTAGCTTGCCAAATTAGAG
This sequence comes from Halarcobacter sp., assembly GCF_963676935.1. NCBI lineage: Bacteria > Pseudomonadati > Campylobacterota > Epsilonproteobacteria > Campylobacterales > Arcobacteraceae > Halarcobacter > Halarcobacter sp. The sequence continues at coordinate 2,890,139 of NZ_OY781470.1, read as the reverse complement.
GATGTAAGCCTATCCAGTAAAACTCTTCACCTCGTGGATTGTAGTGTCTATGTGTATCATTTCCATATTCTCGATGGCCAGCTTTTGTAATTTTTATTCCATTACACTCTTCTTCTTTAATAGGAGGAATATTTATATTTAAAAATCTTCTTTCTTTTAATGGAAATTCGCCTTGAAATATTTTTTCCACTATGTTTGCAATAGTTTTTTTTGCTAGGGCAAAGTCCCAACCATTTTTTATATCTTGGCATCGATCTTTACAAACTTGAGATATTGCAATTGCAGGGACACCTTGAAGTACCGCTTCCATCGCACCAGCAGCAGTCCCACTATAGGTGATATCTTCTCCCATATTTGCACCAATATTAATCCCACTAACTATTAAATCAGGTTTATATCCCTCTTTAAAAAGATTGTTAAGAGAGATAAATACACAATCAGTTGGTGTCCCATCATCAATTTTATAATAATCATCTCTTACACAATCTAATTTTAATGGTCTATCAAGTGTTAAAGAGTGGCCACAAGCAGATTTATTTTTTGCAGGAGCAACAACTATAATTTTTGCCAAAGGCGATAATGCCTCAACTAAGGCTTTTAATCCAATAGCATCAAAACCGTCGTCATTTGTTAATAATATTTGTTTCATCATGCAACTACATATGCCCCTTGGATCTGTTTAATATATTCTTCTACATTTGAAGAAACACTAAATCCTGTTTCTAACTCTATATCTGCTAGTTTTGTTTTTATAACAACTTTTAATTCCCTTTTTCCTTGATTATTTGCAATCAAATCAAAAAGTTTGTACATAGAATCCTCTTTTTCTTCGTAAGGAATAGCAATGGTTAAAGGTGGTTCCATTTTTTCTGCAAGTTTTGTTTTTACTTTATCTTTTTTTGCATCATCTAAAGATTCAATTTTTAAGATATTCATTCTAGTAAAATCACCATCTTTTGTAATTTTAACTTTAAAAGCAATTGGTTCAGAATCCCAAGGATTTTTTAAATCGATTTTAAAATCATCTTCAAGCTCTTTTAGTCTATTTTCAAAAAGCATAATCTCTAAGTTTCCGTGTAAATCCAGAACATTTGCAATTCCAAATTTATTTCCTTTTTTAGAGATTTTTTGAGTTATCTCCTCAATCTTACCAATAATCAATGCTTGTGAACCATCTGCAACTTCATCTATTTCTGAACTTAATGTATAGTTTATTTTATCAAGTTGTTCTCTATAACCATCAAGAGGGTGACCAGATACATAGAATCCTAATGATGCTTTTTCAAATTCTAATATTTCTTTTGGCTCAAATTCGGGTAGATGATCTAGTTCTACTTCAACAGTTAACATCTCTTTATCATCACCAAATAGTGAAGATGTTGTTTGCTTTTTAAGTTGCATTGCTTTACCAACATATTCACCTATTAGTTCAATTTGTTCTAATAATGCTCTTCTTGAGTATTCAAAATCATCAAGTGCACCAGCTTTAATCAAAGATTCAATTACCCTTTTATTAACTTTACTTCCATCAATTCTAGAGATAAAGTCTCCAAGGTCTTTAAAATCTCCATTTTCTCTTCTTTCTTTTAAAATAGAGTTAATAGCAACATCTCCAGCACCTTTAATGGCACCCATACCAAACATTACAACCTCTTTTCCATCTATTTCTCTAGCAGAGAAAACAAGGTCAGATTTATTAATGTGTGGAGGGAAAAGTTCAATATCTAATCTTTTTACTTCATCAACATATCTTACAACTTTGTCAGTATTATCTTTTTCAAGTGTAAGTAAGGCTGCCATAAATTCTGTTGGATAATATTTCTTTAAGAAGCTTGTATAGAATGTAACAAGACCATAAGCTGCCGAGTGAGATTTATTAAAACCATATCCGGCGAATTTTACAATAAGGTCGAAAAGCTCTTCACAGTGTTCTTTTACATAACCTTTTTTTACTCCACCTTCGGCAAATTCACCTTTAAGTCTATCCATCTCTTCTTTAATCTTTTTACCCATTGCCCGTCTAACTAAGTCGGCACCTCCAAGGCTGAATCCACCAATAGTTTGCACAATCTGCATAACTTGCTCTTGGTAAACAATAACTCCGTAGGTTGGTTCAAGAATAGGTTTTAAAGGTTCAACAAATTCATCATAAAAGTATGAAATTTCAGCACGTCCATGTTTTCTATCGATGAAGTCATCAAGCATCCCTGATTCCATAGGTCCTGGTCTATAAAGTGCTAGCATCGCAATGATATCTTCAAAACCTGAAGGTTTTAATCTTTTTGCAAGGTCTTGCATACCAGCAGATTCTATCTGGAATAATCCAATTGTATTTCCTGATTGAATTAAATCATAAACTCCTTGGTCATTTACATCTTCAAGGATGAAGTCAATCTTTTTTCCATATCTCTTTTCAACAAGTTTATTTGCTTCATCAATAACGGTAAGGGTCTTAAGACCTAAGAAGTCAAATTTAATTAAGTCAACATCTTCGACATACTTACCATTATATTGTGTCGCAATGGTATCCATACCTGAAGGTTTAAACAGGGGAGTTTTTTTCCATAAAGGTTCATTTGAAATAACAACTCCGGCTGCATGAGTACCTGCATTTCTATTTAGACCTTCTAAGGCTAAAGCAAATTCCCATACTCTTTTTGCTTGAGGGTCTGCATCACAAAGCTCTTTAATCTTTGGTTCTTTTTCATATGAGTCTGTAAGATTAATACCAAGTTCATCTGGAATAAGTTTTGCCATAGCATCTGCTTTTGAGTATGGCATATCGAGAACTCTAGCAACATCTCTAATAACCCCTTTTGCAAGTAGTTTACCAAAGGTGATAATTTGTGCAACATTTGAACGACCATATTGTTGAACAACATAATCGATAATTTCACCCCTTCTACTTTGACAGAAGTCCATATCAATATCGGGCATCGATACCCTTTCTGGATTTAGGAATCTCTCAAAAAGTAAACCATAAGGCATAGGATCAATATCTGTAATAAAAAGGGAATAAGCAACCAAACTTCCAGCAGCAGAACCCCTTCCTGGTCCTACTGGTATTTTCATCTGTTTTGCAACAATAACGAAGTCCCAAACGATTAGCATATATCCTGGGAACTTCATGTTATTGATAATATCAATCTCTACTTGTAGTCTATCTCTATATTCTTGGTGTTTATCTTCAGGAACAATCTCTAAACGCTTTTCTAAACCTTCCCAACATTTGTGCTCAAACAAGGCGATATCATTTACTAAAGAGTATTCATTCTCAGGCTCAGGAATTGCAACATTTGATTCTTCTAACTTTTGTCTTGTAAATTTAAAGTTTGGCGGAGTAGGGTTACCTAGTTTTATCTCTAAATTACATTTATCTGCAATCTCTTGAGTTGCAGCAATTGCTTCGGGAATGTCTGCATATAGTTTTGCAACTTGCTCTGGTGTTTTTAAATAAAATTCGTGAACCGAGTGTCTAAGTCTATTTGGGTCATCATAAAGTTTATTCATTGCAATACACATAAAGGCTTCATGAGCTTCAGCATCTTTTTGTTCTAAATAGTGAGTATCGTTTGTAGCAACAACTTTTATTCCAGTTTCTTTTGCTATTTTTAAAATCATATCATCAACAAATAACTGGTCACCAATCCCGTGTCTCATTATCTCTAAATAAAAGTCATCACCAAAAATCTCTTTGTACTCTAAAGCGATCTCTTTTGCTCTATCGTAACCTTTTGCACCAAATTTTACATTTCTTTCATTGTTTGTATTTAGGTGCCAGTTTATCTCTCCTTGTAAACAAGCAGCAGAGCAAACTAAACCCTCACTATTTTCTTTTAAAAGCTTTTTATTTATTCTAGGATAATAGTAAAAACCGTGCATATATGCTTGGCTACTTAAATACATTAAGTTTTTATATCCTGTGTCATTTTTTGCATATAAGCATAAGTGAAATCTTTGTCTTGTAGTTTTATCATCAATCTCTTCAGAGTTGTGAATATAGGCTTCCATCCCAATTATAGGTTTAATCCCTTGAGCTCTCATTGCATTATAAAAGTCGATAGCTCCAAACATGTTACCATGGTCAGTCATGGCAACACTTTTCATCCCCATCTCTTTTACTTTTTTTGCTAAAGGTTTAATCTTATTTGCACCATCTAAAAGTGAATATTCTGTATGTAAATGTAAGTGTGTAAATTCTGGTGTTTGTGACATAATATTATCTTTTTTTATTTGTAAATTTTTATGTGATTATATCCAATAGCATATAAAAGTAGATGAAAAATAAAAGGGATAATTTATATATTTAAGAATAGGTTTAGTTAGATGATAAAAAATGTTTTTTTGCTTCTTTATATCCTAATTTGAAACACTCATCTAACTCTTTAAATGTAAACATTGAATAATCTCTAATCTCTAATGATGCAAGGTATTGACTTGTATTTTCTATAGTAAAAAGATGGTTTTCATATAATTGAGTAAAAAGTTTTTTTTTCAGTACTTTTAAAGGGTTTTTTCTTTTTTTCTCTAAATTATTACTTTTAGGAAAAAGATCAATTGATAGAGTATCAAATACATTTTTATCAAAAGGTTTTATAGGTACTGAATCAAAAAGACCTCCATCTATAAGATACATATTTTTATACGAAATTGGTTTAAAAAGTGGAATTAGTGCACTTGAAGCCATACATAAAGTATGTGTATCCCCTTTTTCAAAGTAGTGAAGTTCTCTTTTTTTTATATCATATGCTGTGATATATACTTTTTTGGGAATATCTTCTAATTTATGAATAGGCAAAATCTTATCTAATATTTGGTGGTTCCTTTCTATACGAATAAGACCATTTTTAAAATAGTTGAATTTTAAAGCGGTTTTTAATTCACTAGATGAGAATATTTTTAGTTGTTCTTTTGCCTTTATTCCACTTGCGTGTGATGCTGCAATTATTGCTCCTATTGAACTTCCTGCATAGGCATCAATTTGTATATTATTCTCTTCCATAAAATCAAGTGCACCTAGATGAAATGCACCTCTTGCTGCTCCACCACCTAAGGCTACTGCAAACTTTTTTTTACTCATTTATGTAACCAATTAATAATTTTAAATTCACCTTCATATGTTTCAACAATAGCTGTACAAGATTCTACCCAATCACCGCAGTTGAAGTATTCAACTGAGTCTATCATTTTTGTTTCTGCTTTATGAATATGTCCACATATTATGCCATCATATCCTTTATATTTTGCATGATTAGCTAGGGTTGCTTCAAAATCAGTTATAAATGAAACTGAAGATTTTACATTATCTTTTACATATTTAGACAAAGACCATTTTGATTTAATTCCAAGTTTTGCTCTCATAGTATTTAAAGTTTGATTCACATTTAAAAGTAGTTCATATCCATAATCACCAAGTATTGCCAACCATTTTTTTGTCATGGTAATAGAATCAAAAAAATCTCCATGGGTCACTAGGTACTTTTTACCTTCTAAAGAGGTATAAATAAGTTCATTTTTTATTTCAAGAGAATTACCTAATATCAAAGGGACAAAAGGTCTTAAAAATTCATCATGGTTACCAGTTATAAAAGTAACATTACAACCTTTTCTTGCTCTTTTTAATATTTTTTGAATAACATCAGAATGTGACTGTGGCCATATAAATTTTCTTTTAATAGCCCATCCATCTATTATGTCTCCTACCAAGAATAGGTTTTCACATTCATTGTTTTTTAAAAAATCTAATAATTGTTTTGTGTTTGAAAACTTTGTTCCCAAATGGATATCTGATATAAATATACTCTTGTACTTCATTCGAAAATTCTATTACATGATGGTTACAAATTAATGACATGTAATACTACTGTAATCTTGGTGTAATAGAATTTTCAAATGAAAAATTTAAATATATGCTTAGTTAGTGACACAGTTTTTGATGTTAATGGTGTTTCAAGGTTTATACAAGATTTTGCAAAAGAAGCAGTAACATACAATAAGGAGTTTACTGTAATTACCTCTACAAAAAAAGAAGCGGAAGAGAGTTTTGCAAATATAAAAAATATTAAACCTATATTTAGAATGAAGATGCCTTATTATCAGTCTTTAGATTTGGTTTTGCCAAATTTTTTTAAAATAAAAGCTGAAATCAAAAAACTTAATCCTGATTTATTACATATCTCTACCCCTGGAACTGTAGGATTATGTGCATTAATAAGTGCGAAACTATTAAAAATACCAGTTGTTGGTATTTATCATACGGATTTTCCTGCATATATGTATAAAAATACTAAAAATAGATTTGTGCGTTGGGGTACAATTAAATTTCTAAAATTTTTTTATGGTTCATATAAAGTTTTATTTTCTAGATCAGATGAGTATTTTAAAACTTTAAAAGAGCAATTAGGTTTTAAAGATGAAGATTTATATCTTTTAAAAGCGGGTATAAATATAGAAAGCTTTGATAAAGAGTATAAAGATGATTCTATTTGGGATAAATACAAAGTAGATAACAAAAAATTTAAAGTTTTATATGTTGGTAGAGTTTCAGTTGAGAAAAATGTACATAAACTTTTAAATTTATGGCAAGAGGCAAAACTTGAAAACTCACAACTTATATTAGTAGGGGATAAAGAGTTGAAAAATAGAGTTGAGAATGACTCTATTACATATCTTGGAAGAAAAAGAGGAATAGAACTTTCTAAGATTTATGCTTCAAGTGATTGTTTTATATTCCCATCAACAACTGATACTTTAGGGCAAGTGGTTATGGAGGCTATGGCATCATCTTTGCCTGTTATAGTTACCACTAAAGGTGGTCCTAAAACTTTTGTGAAAAAAGAGTTTGGATATATTGTTGATATAAATTCAAATAAAGAGATTATTGAAGCTTTAACTGAATTATCAAAAAAAGATAAAGAGTATTTTTTTAAAAAGAAGAAAGCATATGAGTTTATGAGAGATATGTCTATCTCTCATAGTTTCTTAGATTTTTGGCAAAAAAATGAAGAAATTTTTAAAAAATTAAGCTAAAAGAGCATTTTTTACTTGGGTTGAAACTTCTTCACCTTTAAGCATTTTTACAAGTTCTAGTGCAAAAGGCATGGCTGTAGCAGGACCTTTTGAAGTTATAACTTTTTCATCTTTTACAATAATTTTATCTTCAATATAATTTGAAGAGTCGATTTTTTGCTCAAAGCTTGGGTAACAAGTGTACTCTTTGTTTAATACATCTGCTTTGTGTAATGCATAAGGTGCAGCGCAAATTGCACCAATATATTTATTATCATTTTTAAATTTTTTTAAAATTTTCTTTAGTAGTTCATCATCTGCAAGATTAAAGGCATTTGGTAACCCACCTGGTAAAACAATCATATCAAAATCATCTGGATTTATATCTTTTAAAAGCGTATCCGCATTAATAGAGATTTTATGCGCACCTAAAACTTCTATATCCTCTATTGAGGCTATAGTAACTTCTATCTCTGCCCGTCTACAAACATCAGCTATAGTTAAAGCTTCAATCTCTTCAAAGCCATTTGAAATTGGTAATAAAATTTTTGACATAATACAACTCCTTATTTTATATTTTCGTATTTTATCATATAAAGATGAAAATAGGTGTATTTGTGGTCTTTATAGAATGGGTTTTCAAGAATTTATAAGCTATTTTTAAATAAAATCTTAGGAACTAACATAAGGGGAATTTATGTATAAAACTTTCGCTAAATCTTGCCTTGTAGCTGCAACCGTTTCATTATTTTTAGGGTGTTCAGTAAAATCACCATTTCAACAAAGTTATTCAGATAATTCAGTTGACAAAGAAAATCAAAAAGTTCAGCTTACAAAACAACATATAGAAGTTGCAAATGATATGCAACAAAATGTTACTACACAATATACACTTGAAGGAACAATAAACTCATTAGCTACACAAATGATGCAAAATCAAAAGATGAGTACAAGTAAACCAGTTCTAATCACATCTTTTGTAAGACTTGATAATTTTAAGAAAACTACAGAGTTTGGAAGAGTTGTAAGTGAAAGTTTAATAAATGAGATGTCTAACAGAGGCTTTAATATCATAGAATACAGAGGTCAGATGGCTGTATCTATAAATGAAAGAGGTGAATATTTCATTACTAGAAATCCTCATAAATTAAAAGATAAAATACCTAATACTTACGTAGTAGTTGGTACTTATTCTAGACAGTATGGAAAAGTTATGCTTAATGCAAGAGTTATGGATAATATTACAGGTAAAATAATCTCAAGTGCTAGAGCAACTTTCCAACACAATAGAAGAAATGATTGTATTCTTTTTAAAGATTGTAAACCAGCAAGAACTATTAAAATTATTGAAGAAAAATAGTATATATGAATAATTCTTTTATAAAAGTATTGAAATATAGTTTTCTTTCAATACTTTTAATCTCTTTTTTTACTGGATGTGGAAATATAGCTAAAACAATAGGAAGTAAATCTCCTATCTATCATAAAAACTTAACTGGTGCAAATAACTTTAATTCATTAGTTGAGAATCTTATACAAAAACAAGAAACAAAAGTCTCACAATATGTCTCTATGGAAGAGGTGGTTTTAGTACCAGATTTTGTAAATATTAATAGATTAAGAAACCGTTCAAAGTTAGGGTTTCTTTTATCTGAGCAAATGAAAAACTCTTTATCGAAAAGAGGAATTATTGTAAAAGAGATTGAGCTTGGAAAAGATTTCCAGTATGGTAAACATGGATTTAATCTACTTACAAGAGACCAAAAAGATATAAAAGATAAAGAGATTGATAATAACTATGCTTTTGTAGGAACTTATAGTATCACTACACAAAGTCTTATTGTTTTTATTAAGCTTATTGATATAAATAATGGAAATATATTAAGTTCTGCATATAGTGAAACTTTGATTGATGAAGAGATTTTAGATTTAGAGAGAAGTGCATCTCAACCTCTTATTATCTCTCCTATGGTTTTATAGAATATCTTGGATTAAAAATTGAGGGCTTATTTCCCCTCTAAATTCATTTTTATTTATTGATACTACTAAATCTATATACTCATCTAGTATTTTATTTTCTGTATGAAATTGTAAAGCTTCAAATACAAAGCCATTGTTACTTAATGTAAGTTTTAAGTGATTTTTGTCTTTCCCAAAAAGTTGGGATTTCATAACTTTAGAATTAGATATTCTAAAAATTGGTCGATGATTGTTTAAACCATATGGTTCAAACTTTTCAATAATATTTAAAAACTCTATGTCTACACATGAGACATCAAGTTCTCCTAAAACATCATGCTCTATATGTAACTCTTCTGGTTCTATATTTAGTAAAGTATTAATTCTTTCTTTAAACTCTTCTAGATTTGATGCTTTCATTGATAAACCAGCAGCATTTTTGTGTCCACCAAAACCAATCAATAAATCAGAAGTTTCTGAGATAATAGAGTGAAGATTTATATTTGCATTTGCTCTAGCACTTCCTTTTGCAATTCCCTCTTTGATTGAAAAAATAAAGGCAGGCTTTTTATATGAATTGGATAGTTTAGATGCTACAATCCCAATAACACCTTCATGCCAATCTTCTCCCCAAACTATTACTGCATTGTCTTCTTGGTTTGTAGCATTGTTTGCTTTTTGAGAGATTCTTTCTTGAAGAACTTTTCTATAACAATTTAATTCTTCTAAAAGTTGTAATGAGTTATTTGCATCATATATGTTATCAGAAAGTAGAAAAGATAATGCTACAGATGCATCATCCATCCTTCCTGCGCTATTGATTTTAGGTGCAATTGTAAATCCAATGTCATCTGAAACATATAGATTTTTTTGCATCATTTCATTTATTTTTATAAATGCTGGTCTTTGAGATTGTTTTATTAATTTTAGACCATGTTTAACCATAGTATAGTTTAGATTAGTCATAGGCATTATATCAGCTATAATAGCAACACATAAAAGATCAAAAAACTCTTGTAAATTTACATCTGCATTAATCTCTTTTTTTATTGCTGCACATAGATACCAAGCAACTTGTGCCCCACAAATATCTTTAAATGGAAAAGTACAATCTTTTTGTTTAGGATTTATTATTGCTAAAGCATCAGGGAGTTCTTCTCCTACTGTATGATGATCGGTAATAATCAAATCAATCTTTTTCTCTTTTAATTTTTTTGCAGCATTCACCGCAGAAATACCGTTATCTACAGTTATTACTAATCCTGAATCAATCATATCCACAATCTTAGGAGATAATCCATATCCATGTTTAAATCTATTTGGAATAATATGATTTACATCTATCCCTATTCTTTTGAAGAAGTCTACTATAATTGTTGTTGAAACTACTCCATCAACATCATAATCTCCAACAATAGTAATCTGTTCATTTGAATCTAAAGCTTTCTTTATTCTTTTTGTAGCTTTGTCTATATCTTTAAAAGTATCAGGTTTAGGCATTTGGGCAAGGCGAGTATATTGATTATTCTCATGCCTTGCTTTTAAAAGATCGAAAAGTTCTTTTTTCGTAATTTTTGACATTACTTAGTAGCGTTCGCTTGTTTTACAAACTCTAAAATAATTGGATTTGGTGTTTCTAAATGTGAAGTAAATTCAGGGTGGAATTGAACTCCTACAAACCATGGATGATCTTTAATTTCAACAGCTTCAATTAGTCCATTTGATTGACCAGTTATTATCATACCTGCTTTTTCTAATTGTTCTTTATATGCAGGGTTTGCTTCATATCTATGTCTATGTCTCTCATAATATACATTTTCTTTTCCATATGCTTTTTGAAGATTACTTCCTTTTAATGGTTCAAATGGATATTCACCAAGTCTCATTGTACCTCCCATAGGAGATTTTTTTGTTCTTACTTGTTTATTCCCACTTTGGTCAATAAATTCATCAATTAAATATATAAATGGATTTGGAGTTTCTGTGTCAAACTCAACTGAGTTAGCATCTTCAATCTCTAATACATTTCTTGCATATTCTATAATTGCAAGTTGCATCCCAAGACAGATACCAAGATATGGAATTTTATTTTCTCTTGCATATTTAATAGCTTCAAGTTTTCCTAAAACACCTCTGTGTCCAAAACCACCTGCAACTAAAATACCATCAGCATTTCCGATAATATCATATGCTCCGCTATCTTCTATTCTTTGAGAATCACACCAGTGAATATTAACTTTAGTATTTAAGTGAGCTCCAGCGTGAATAAGTGCTTCAATTAATGATTTATAAGATTCTTTTAAATCTAAATATTTTCCTACAAATGCAATAGTAACTTCATCTTGTGGAACAAGAATATTTTTTACTAAAGTATCCCATTTCTCCATGTTTGGTTTAAGTTTTACATTGAAGTGATCAGATAAAGGATTTAAAATACCCTCTTTAATAAAATGAAGAGGAACTTGATAAATAGATTGTGCATCACCCGCTTCAATAACTGCATTTCTATCAATATCACATGAAAGTGCAAGTTTATCTTTAAGATTTTTTGGAAGAGGTTTTTCAGTTCTACAAACTAGCATATGGGGAGTAATACCGATTCTTCTTAACTCTTGAACCGAGTGTTGAGTAGGTTTTGTTTTTAGTTCCCCTGCTGCTTTGATATAGGGAATTAAACTTACATGAATATTCATTGTACTTGTTTTTGGTAATTCATGTTTCATAGCTCTAATAGCTTCCATAAATGGAAGACCTTCAATATCTCCTACTGTTCCACCAAGTTCTATGATTAGAAAGTCGTTGTCATCTGCTGCTGCGTAGATTCTATCTTTAATCTCATCTACAACATGTGGAATAACTTGGATAGTTTTACCTAGATATCCACCTTTTCTTTCTCTTCTAATTACACTTTGGTAAACTTGACCTGTAGTAAAAGAGTTTTTTGCTGTAAGAGTTTTATCTATAAATCTTTCGTAGTTTCCTAAATCCAAGTCTGTTTCTGCACCATCAGCTGTAACAAAAACCTCTCCATGCTCTAGTGGGCTCATTGTCCCTGGATCAACATTTAGGTATGGATCGATCTTTAGCATTGAAACTTGAAAACCTGATTGTTTCAAAATAGTTGCTATAGAAGCTGAGGTAATACCTTTTCCTAGTGAGCTTAAAACCCCACCTGTAACAAATATGAATTTAGTCATTGTATAAAACTCCGTAAAAATTGATTAAAAATTGTAAAATTATTTCGCGATTATAACTTAATAGAGGTAAATTTTGAGTTAAGCAGAAAGGAGTATTCAAACTCCTTTCAGTTTATTTTTTTAGCTTGTCAGCTCTTGGGTATATAAATACCGCTTTTCTAAATACAGTTACTTTTTCAGGTTCATCAACTGCGAAAGCTCTGATTGTAACAGTAATTGGTGTATCTTTTGTAGCGTCATTTACAAGTATTTTATCTGTTTGTAAAATAACTACTTTTTTAGCCATTTTTTTAGGGCTTAATTTAAATGGTCTAAATCTTGTAATTTTAATATCTGGATTATCTACTACTTCTAAATCATAAGTATGAGTTTTAGAATCAGTGTTTTGGAAAAGGAATAAGAAGTTATTTGTTACAACATTCCCCTCTTTTACTTTATATAGTTGTGTTGTTTTATTTACATTTAACAACATATGTTCTTTTTCTCCACCCATTACAAATAAAAGACCAATAATAACAATAAGTGCAACTGAGTACATAATTGTAGATTTTCTAAATATTTTAGTAGGTTCATTTTTCTCTATATCTCTTGTACTTGTCCATTGAACTAAAGATTCTTTTCCTAATTTACCCATAACTGTTGTACATGCATCAACACACTCTAAACAGTTAATACATTCAAGTTGTAAACCTTTTCTAATGTCAATATGAGTTGGACATACTGTTACACATGATTCACATGCTGTACATTCATCCTCTGCATTTGGTAAGTCTTTTTGTTTAAAAATGATTTTTTCTTTTGAATCATTATAGATATTACCACCTCTTTTTGTAGAGTAAATTGCTTGGTAGGTATCATCATCATAAAGAACTGATTGAACTCTTGAATAAGGACAAATATATACACAAAAGTTTTCTTTCATCCATACTACATCATATACTAAAAATGCAGCAATAATTAAAACAAAACCTATTAAAAACCAGTGTTCTGCTGGATTTTGAATATATGCAAAGAAATCTTCGGGTGGAACAAAGTACCACATAAAGTCTGCTGCTGCTATGATAGCTAGTAAAGACCAAATTAGAATCGCAATAACTCTTTTTGAAGCATTTTCTGCTTTTTTCCAATTAGGTTCTTTTTGTTTGTTTTTAATTCTTCTAAGACCTAAAAGTTTGCTTTCAATTAAATCTCTATATACAACCCTAAAGATTGTCTGTGGACATGACCATCCACACCATGCTCTTCCTCCAATTGCAGTAACTGCAAAAATTCCTAAAAATAATAACATAAGTAGAAATGGCATTAAATATAATTCTTGCATATCAAATGCAACACCCATTAAGTGAAGTTGCTTTTTATCAAATGATAATAAAAATATATGATTTCCGTTAATTGTAATAAATGGTACAATTAAAGCAACCATAGTTGCAACTATATAAGCGTAATACCTTTTTATTCGGTATGGAGTCTTTTTTAAAGTCGCTGTTTGTGCTTCCATTTTTTTCATCCTAAACTTTTTCTTTAATTATATATAAAGCTAACTTATAATTAACATAAATTATTATAAGTTTAGATTATAAGTTAAGCTTATATATCAAAATGTAAGTTTTCTATAAGTTTCTATTCTTACAGAAATACTATTTATGATAGAGTCAATATCGTAGTCGTGTGTATAATTAATTTTAGGATAGTTTTTTATGATAGAATCAAATTTTTCAATAATCTCATTTAAATTACTTCCTTTAATTGATGGTAAGTGTAACTCTTTTATTAAACTCTCGTCATACTCTTTGTCATCTCTTCTTAATAATACAGGTTTTCCTCCACACTCTATAGCCTCAATACAAGCATTAAGTGAACCAGATAAAAGGTACTTAACATTTTGTATAGAATGAACATACTCCTCTTCTTCTAAAATTTCACTAAAATAAGGAGTTAATTCTTTTTCATTTCCTAAAAAGAAATAGTGCCCCCAAAGTAGAGGTATATTTGTTTGTTTTGATTCTTTGCATATATTAAGAAGATTATTGTTGTAGTCATCATCTCCAAAAAAGAACATTTTTTCTATTGAATGTTTCTTTTGTTTTTTATAAAACTCTTTATCGATAATTATAGAAGGTATATCATCAGAGATTTTGTATAAAAGTGTACAAAACTCTTTCATATTTGTTTCCATAAATTCACTAGCTTCATCTGTATCATAGATTAAAATATCGCCTCTTTCCATAATATTTGGTAAGTTTGATAGCACATCAACAGATACATATTTTTTTATACCTAATTCCTCTTTAGCATAAGCACCTGCTCTAAAATCACAAGTGCATAAGATAGGATCGCAGTTTTTTTCTTGTAAAAGCTTTGCAACCGCTGAACATCTTCGTGTTGCATCTAATCCAATGGCATGGCCACTTTTAGCATAAAGATAAACTTTCATAACTATTCCTAATCTTAAATTTTGATTACATCAATTTCGCGAATTTTATAATAATCTAGATTAAAGTTTAAACTTTTTTGAATTTTACTAGTCATCACTCTCTATTCCATCGTGTAATCTTCTTATTGTTTCATAATCATCTTTCCTAAAAAATGTTAAAAGTTCAATTACCTCTTCTCTTGTTCTTCCTAAGCTTAAAAGAGTCTCTGCTCCTAATCTTAAGCTTCCTTCTGAAGACTCAGGCATAGCCCATGAAGCGCCATGTTTAAGTAGAGCATCCCTTGTTTTCATATTTTTTGTACGAGATAAGATTCTAAGTGCTGGAAATCTATTTCTTATATGAGAAACTATTTTTGATGAGGTGTGATGATTATCAACTGTAACAATCACTAAGCTTGCTCTGTCTAAACCAATTTGAGACAAAAAGTCTAAATCGCTTAACTCACCAAAATAGACTGCACGACCCTCTTTTTGACCTAATTCAACTCTATGAATATCTGCATCGAAAGCTACAAAAGGTACATTTGCATGATGAAGCATAGTCGCAACTAATCTTCCAACTCTACCATAACCAGCAATTATCACACCTTTCCATTGCTCTTCAGGTACATATGCTGATTTTATTTCAATTGGGGTATTGTCAAATTTTTCTGCAATTTTTTCACTTAATCTAACAACTAATGGTGTTAGAAGCATACTAAATGAGATTATTGTAACTGCTGCTACAAACATTTGGTCACTAATAACTCCTAAAGCTTTGGCTGCACCAAACAATACAAAACCAAACTCTCCACTTTGAGCTAAAAGAAAGGATACTGATATTGCTGTAGAGCGTTTATATCCCATATAAAGCATAAGAAGAAAAAGTGCAACTATCTTTATACTCATAATTACAACTAAGTGTTGAACTAATATAAGAGGGTCATTCATCATCGCTTCTAAATCTACAGACATACCAACTGCAACAAAAAATAGCGTCATAAGAAGCCCTTTGTAGGGTTCAATATTTGCTTGGATTTGATAATGATATTGTGAACTTGATAAAATCATACCCATAATAAAAGCACCTAAAGCCATAGATAAACCTGCATGTTCCATAGCCCAAGCAGCAAATACTACAGATAAAATAACTGAGAAAAAGAAGGCATCTTTATTTTGGTGTCTTGCTAAATAATCTAGCATTTTAGGAACAATATATTTCCCGAAAGCTAGAACAAGTAAGATTAATCCTATAGCTATAAGAACTTGTTGCCAAACTGGATGACCATCTGTAAGATTACCTTTTTCTGCCAAAATAGGAACTAATGCAAGTAGAGGTACGACTGCTAAATCCTGCATAAGTAAAATTGAAAAACTACTTTTCCCTTTTGGGGTATAAAGTTCACCTTTTTCTTGTAATATTTGCATAACAAATGCTGTTGAAGATAGGGCAAAAGTTAAACCTACTAATAAAGCAACTTGCCAAGAATTAGAATAATAGATCGAATATAAAAATATAAAAAATCCAGAAATAAGAATTTGTCCACTTCCTAATCCAAAAACCTCTTTTCTCATACTCCAAAGTTTTTTAGGTTGCATCTCAAGACCAATTACAAAAAGTAAAAGTACAACCCCAAACTCAGTGATATGACGAACAGCTTCAACCTCTTTTGTCAAAATTGGACCAGGAGAATAAGGACCTACAATCACACCTGCAATAAGAAGTCCCAAAATACTACCTAATCCTAAACGTTTAGATAAAGTAACTAAAATAGTGGCAACTACAAATAGATAAAGTGTAGAGTTTAACAATTCGCCATTTGACATAGAAATCCTTATTATTGTTCTATTTTATGATTATTATAT
Organism: Halarcobacter sp.; assembly: GCF_963676935.1. NCBI lineage: Bacteria > Pseudomonadati > Campylobacterota > Epsilonproteobacteria > Campylobacterales > Arcobacteraceae > Halarcobacter > Halarcobacter sp. Next base: position 2,873,696 of record NZ_OY781470.1, on the reverse strand, counting down.
GAAGTATATTTTACTGAATAAAATTGAAGAGAATATTATATTTTTAAAAAGTGGCTATTTTTGTTTAACTAGAAGATTAAATCCTTTTAGTTAGGAATAATCTCTAGTTAAAAGAGGTATCTATTTTGATGTTTTATTTTTCACATTTAAATACATATGAATAATATCAATAGCAGCTGGTGTTACTCCTGATATTTCACTTGCATTAAATAGTGTAGGTGGTCTAAATTTTTCTAGTTTTTCTACAACTTCATTTGATAAACCTGGAATTACTTTATAATTAAAGTTCTCAGGGATTGTCATTTGAAGCATTTTTTTCATTTTTTCTATTTGTTTTTTTTGTTTTGCAACATATCTATAATATTTTGCTTCTATTATGATTTGTTCTTTTAGGTATTCATCTGTATTAGCAAGGCTTGGAACAAGTTTATCAAATTTTGATGCATCTACTGTATTTCTTCCTACTATATCAATAAGTAGTGATCTATCTTTGATTTTGTCTTCACCTAGACTTTCAAGTAGTTCTAGGTTCTCTTTTTTTGAAGTGAACCATTCATTTGCCATAAATTCAACTGCATCACTTAGAGTTTTTCTTTTATGCTCAACTATATCCATTTGTTCATCAGAGATTAGTCCAAGTTCATGTCCATATTTACTTAGTCTTAAATCAGCACTCTCTTCCCTTAGAAGAAGTCTATATTCTGCACGGCTTGTAAACATTCTATATGGTTCATTTGTCCCTTTTGTAACTAAATCATCAATTAAAACCCCAATATAAGCTTCATCTCGTCTTAGGATAAAAGGTTCTTTTTCATCTATCGCTAAAGCTGCATTTATTCCTGCAATCAAACCTTGAGAGGCTGCTTCTTCATATCCTGTTGTTGCATTGATTTGACCTGCATGGTATAGGTTCTCAATCTTTTTTGTTTCAAGGGTATGTTTTAACTCTGTAGGGTCAACATAATCATACTCAATAGCATAACCATATCTGATGATTTTTGCATTTTCTAAACCATTGATAGAGTGAATCATCTCTTTTTGAACATCAATAGGTAAAGATGTTGATAATCCATTTATATAGTATTCTGTACACATTTTTGTTTGAGGCTCTAGGAATAGCTGGTGTCTTTCCCTTTCTGAAAATCTATTTACTTTATCTTCTATACTTGGACAATATCTTGGACCACTTCCTTGAATTTGTCCTGTAAATAGTGGAGCTCTATGGAAGTTTCCTGTAATTGTGTCGTGTGTTCCTACATTTGTATATGTTATATAACATGGATATTGTTTTGGATTGAAGTTTGATTTATCTGTTCTAAATGAAAATGGTGTTGGTTTTTCATCTCCACCATGTGCATCCATCACATCAAAATTAATAGAGTTAGAATCGATTCTTGCAGGTGTTCCTGTTTTTAGTCTTCCTACATTTAGTCCTAACTCTTTTAATTGAATAGATAATGTAGATGATGGTAACTCCCAAGCTCTACCCGCATCATATTTATTTTCACCTATATGGATAAGTCCTCTCATAAAAGTACCTGTTGTAAGGATAACTTTTTTGGCTTCAAACTCTTCACCAAGTTTTGTTTTTACACCATAAACTTTATTATCTTCCATTAGTAATGAACTTACTTCATCTTGATAAACTTCAAGATTAGGAGTATTGTGACAAACTTTTCTCATGTAGTGTCTATACTCATCCATATCGATTTGAGCTCTACTTCCTTGAACAGCCGCACCTTTTGAGGCATTTAGAATTCTAAATTGGATACCAGCATAGTCTGTACAAAGTCCCATCTCTCCACCAATGGCATCAAGTTCTCTAACTAAGTGACCTTTTGCAAGACCACCAATTGCAGGGTTACAACTTGCAGCACCTATTTGCTCAACAAGCATAGTTATAAGTAAGGTTTTTTTACCCATTCTTGCAGCTACTAAAGAGGCTTCAATTCCTGCATGACCCCCTCCAACTACGATTACATCATATTTCATGTTTTTCCTTCGAAAAAGCCTTTTTCTTAATTTGGCTTTTTAGTATTTTTATAGGAAATCTCTTAGATAAATGTTTTCTTCCACTTATCTAAAAAATTTCAATCTTAATAATTTTTCGGTATTATATCACATTGATATTAGTTAATACTTTATATTATAGATTAATAGATACTAAAAGAAGGATTTTTTTGTTTACTGGTTTGATACGTGAGATGGCTGAGGTTGTTAGTCTAAAAAATAGTTTTTTAACACTAAAAGCAAAATATAGACCAAAAATTGGAGATTCTATCGCTGTAAATGGTGCTTGCCTTACTGTTGTTAGATTTTCTAGTGATACTTTTACTGTAGAATTATCTCCTGAGACTCAAAGTATATTAGCAATGGAAAACTACAGGGGAAAAGTACATATAGAACCAGCTATGATGATGGGGGATAGATTTGAAGGTCATATAGTTCAAGGTCATGTGGATTGTTTAGGTACAATAAAAACTATAAAAAACAATGGAAATTCAACTGATTTTATTATCTCTTTACCAAAAGAGTATTCAAAATATATTATTCCAAAAGGAAGTATCACTATTGATGGAGTATCTTTAACTGTAAATGAAGTTTTAGAAGACTCTTTTAGATTGACAATTATTCCCCATACTATAAAAAATACACTTTTTGAAACTTATAAAGTTGGTTCAAAAGTAAATTTAGAAACAGATATGTTTGCTAGATATATCTATAATATGTTTCAAAATAAAAATAGTGAAAAAGACTTAACTTGGGATAAAGTTGATGGGATTATGGCTAGATATTAGAATAGAGTGTTTTTTTTAATTCTTTAATCTCTTTTGGTCCTGTTTGACAACATCCTCCAATAATATTTACACCTTCATTTTTCCATAGATTTGCCATCTTTGCAAACTCTTTTTCATCTGTTGGTGAGTTTTCCCATTGTTTTGTTAGAGGGTTATATTTCGCTCCTCCATTTGGATAAACAACTACATTTTTGTTTGATGATTTTTTTATTTTATTAATTAATGATGAAATATATTGTGGAGAGGTACAGTTTATACCAATAGCGCTAATATGCTCTTGTGAATCTAGATATTTAGCACAAGTTTCAATATCATCTCCTGCATTTGTAAAACTTGAATCTTTTGCACTAAAACTAATCCAAGAAGAGATATCTTTATAAGGTTTTAAAAGTTCACATATGATTTTTGCCTCTTTAAAAGAGGGTATTGTTTCTACAGCAAAAATATCAGGATTTGTTTTTGCAACTATTTCCAATCTATTTTTATGAAACTCTTTTAACTCTTCATCTGAGATTTTATAGTTTCCACTATACTCTGAACCATCTGCAAGATATGCTCCATAAGGGCCAATTGAAGCTGCTACTAAAGGTTTTATTCTATTTTGTGACCTGTTTTCTTTCCAAAACTTATCTCTTGCTTCTTTTGCCAAGTTTATTGATAAGATTAGTAAATTTCTAGAAGTTTTTTCATCGAAACCCTTTTTTACAAACCCTTCTATACTTGCTTGATATGTAGAGGTTATAATACAATCTGCACCGGCATTTAAGTATTCTGTATGGATATCTTGTAGCGCTTTTGGGTTTTCATTTAGAAATTTAGCTGACCATAAAGAGTCATTTATATCAAAACCTTTTTCTTGTAATCTTGTTCCTAATGCTCCATCAAGTAGTAATATTTTTTGTTTTTCTAATATTTTATTTAGTTGGTTCATTTTCTTTAATTTTCTCTTTTTTATATACTAAAAATGATTTTTGTTTTAATACATTTGCATAGGGCACAATAGTTGCTTCTTGTATATCTTGCATCTTTTTTATTGATACAACACGTCCAACTTTTAAGCCTTCAAAAAAGATATTATCCATACCTGAAGTTATCACTTCATCTCCCTCTTTTATATCAAACCATATAGGAACAAACTTTGCTATAAGTTCATGCTTGTTTTGTGAACCATGGATGATTCCTGGAGCTTTATTCTCTCCAATAAAGATTGCATAATTGCATTTTTCGTTACCATTTAATAAAGCTTTTGCTCTACCTTGTAGGTTAACAACTATACCAGCTGCATATCCATCTGAGATAAGACCTAAAATAGAATTATCTTTTTTCTCCATATCAAGCCATACTTTTGTAAAGTTATCAAAATCGATATATGACAGTACATTTACAAATTTTATTTGGTCAGTAGTTCCTTTGGGATTATTAATTGTTTTGAGTACAGAGTCTAGCTCATTGTGGGCAGATTCATAAAGAACTTTGTAGGGTCTTAATTCTTTATTTTCTTTTTGAAGTTCCTCTATTGTAGAGACTTGTTTAAAATATTTTTCTGTAGTCTCTTGTATAGATACTACAGTATTTATGTATGAACGTTTAATTGATTCGAAGGGGTTAAAATTTCTAGCAATCATCTCATCAACCTCAAAAAGGTATCCAAGAGAGATTGCTAAAAAAAGAATAAAAAATATTAGTTTATTCATTAGAGATTAATTTTAATAACGCGTCCTGATCTAATACATTACTTGTTCCATAAGCAACCGCTAGTAGTGGTTCATCTGCTACACTTACAGGAAGTTTGATAATATCTGCAAGATATTTATCTAATCCTCTAATTAAAGCTCCACCACCTGTTAAAATAACACCATTATCAACAATATCACTTGCTAAATCAGGTGGCATCTCTTCAAGTACAGATCTTACAGCAGATACAATCTCTCTTAAAGGTTCTTTTATCGCAGTTCTAACACCTTCACTTCCTAATTCAATTGTTGAAAGAAGTCCAGAGTTATCTCTACCTTTTACTTTGATTTTTAATTCTTGGTCTTGTTTAATAGCTGAACCAATTTCAATCTTGATGTTTTCAGCTGTTCTTTCACCAATATATAGGTTATAGTTTTGTCTTACATATTCCATAATAGCTTTATCAAATCTATCTCCAGCTACTTTGATTGATTTACACAAAACAAGTCCACCAAGTGATGTTACACCAATCTCAGTAGTTCCACCACCAATATCAACAACAACATATCCTGAAGGATCTGATACAGGAATTCCTGCACCAATTGCTGCTGCCATAGGTTCTTCTACTAGAAATACTTCTCTAGCCCCAGCACTTAAAGCTGATTCTTTAACAGCTTTTCTTTCAACTTGTGTAATTCCATAAGGGATACAGATAATTATTCTTGGTCTGATAAATGATTTTCTAGCGTGGGCTTTTTCAATAAAATATCTAATCATTCTTTCTGTCATCTCAAAGTCAGCAATAACACCATCTTTCATTGGTCTAACAGCAGTGATATTCAATGGTGTTTTACCAATCATTTGCTTAGCTTCTTGACCAACTGCTAATATTTTATCTTTTCCATATCTATCATTTTGTACTGCTACAACAGATGGCTCATTTATAATAATACCCTTACCTCTAATAGAAACAACAGTATTTGCTGTTCCAAGGTCTATTGCCATATCATTTGAAAACATTCCAATTAACTTGTCTAATAACATTTATATCCCTTCTTTAAGCTATTTTTGGCTCTTTCTCTTTGGTTACAACTTCTTTTGTAATAATCACTTTTTTATCTTTGAACTTAGGTAAATCGTACATAATATCTAACATAATATCTTCTAAAATTGATCTTAAACCTCTAGCTCCCGTTTTTCTTTCAATTGCAAGTTTTGCAATCTCTTTTAATGAGTCTTCTTCAAATTCAAGTTCAACATCATCCATTTTAAATAGTTTGATGTATTGTTTGATTAAGGCATTTTTAGGTTCAGTAAGAATATGAACCATATCATCTTCAGTAATCTCATTTAGTGTAGCAATCATATGAAGTCTACCAATTAATTCTGGAATAAGACCATATTTTACTAAATCGTGAGCTTCTACATCTGAGATAATCGCTTCATCATTTTTACTTTTTTTCTCTTGGTTGAAACCTAAAACATTTCCACCTTTTTTCTTTTTAACAATCTCTTCAAGACCGTCAAAAGCTCCACCACAAACAAATAAAATATTTGTAGTATCAACTTGAATAGCATCTTGACCTGGATGTTTTCTCCCCCCTTTAGGTGGGACATTTACAACAGAACCTTCAACTATTTTAAGAAGGGCTTGTTGAACACCTTCCCCTGAAACATCTCTAGTAATAGATCTGTTTTCACTCATTCTAGCTACTTTATCAACTTCATCGATGAAAATTATCCCTTTTTCAGCTTTTTTTACATCTCCGTTTGCAGCTTGAAGAAGTCTTGTAATTACATTTTCAACATCATCCCCTACATATCCAGCTTCTGTAAGCGAAGTTGCATCAGCTATTGCTAAAGGTACATCAAGATATTTTGCAATTGTTTGAGCAAGAAGTGTTTTACCTGAACCTGTTGGTCCAATTAAAAGTACATTTGACTTATTTATCTCTGTATCATCTTCAATTTCACTTTTTCTAAAGATTCTTTTATAGTGATTATAAACTGCAACAGATAGAACTTTTTTTGCTCTATTTTGACCAATGATATAATCATCTAAAATCTCTTTTAATTGTGCTGGACTTTTAAGTTCAAAAGAAGAAGTAACACTTTCGTTTTCTTCTTGACCTTCTTGATCAGAAGGTTCTTTAACTCCTGTCATTATTTCATGTGCAGCATTTACACAAGCTTTACAAATACAAGCATTATCTCCTGATATGATTGGATTCTCAGCTGAATCGGGTGCTCCACAAAAATCACATTCTAGTTGACTCATAAAAATATATTCTCCTATTTTCTATTAAAAGGTATTCCACGTTTTGTTGAAATTACAAAATTAGCAAGCTCTTGTACATAGATATTATTGTTTGTTTCAATAAGCTCTTTTGCTACATCAGCTATTGCATTTCCTGATTCAAAGATAGCTTTATAAGCTCTTTTAACTTCATCAATATCTTCTCTACTTTGAAATCTTCTTCTTAATCCAGTTAAGTTAAGACCTCTTAAAACTGCTCTATTCCCCTCTGCAAGGCAAAATGGTGGGATGTCTTGAGTTACAACTGAACCACCTGCAATCATCACATTTGAACCAATTTTACAAAATTGATGAACAGGTGTTAATCCACCAATTACTACGTTATCATCAATCTCTACATGTCCTGCAAGTGTTGCTACATTTGCAAAAATACAATTGTTTTTTACAATTACATCATGGGCAACATGCGTATATCCCATGAAAAGGTTATTGTCACCAATTTTAGTGATACCACCTCCACCTTGGGTTCCTGGGTTAAACAGTGTATATTCTCTAATTTTGTTATTGTTTCCAATAATTAGTTCAACATCTTCCCCATTGAATTTTAAATCTTGAGGAATTGTTCCAATTGAAGCATGAGAAAAGATTTGATTATCTTCTCCGATAGTTGTTTTACCTTCAATTAGTGTATGTGAACCAACTGTTGTACCATTACCTATTTTTACATCTTTACCTATTATTGTATAGGCTCCAATTGTTATATTATCACCAAGTTGGGCACCATCTTCTATTATTGCTGTTTTGTGAATATTATTCATTGCTTACCTATACTATTTATCAACAATCATAGCTTTAAGTTCTGCTTCTGCTACAAGTGAATCATCTACATAAGCTTTACCATCAAGTACTATTAAGGTTCCTCTTAATTTTTTTACTTCAATTTTATACTCAAGTTTATCTCCTGGTTTAACAGGTGTTCTAAATTTAGCTTTATCAATACTCATAAAATAGATAACTTTGTTTGCTAATTCTTCGTTTGATAAATCATTACTCTTTAATGCAAGAACTCCACCTGCTTGAGCCATCCCTTCTAAGATTAATACTCCTGGATATATTGGGTGCCCTGGAAAGTGCCCCATAAAGGCAGGTTCACTTATCGAGATATTTTTATACCCAATGATACTTTTACCTTTTTCCATTTCAGTAATTCTATCTACTAAAAGAATAGGGTATCTATGGGGTAAAATTTCTTGAATTTCCATTATATCTAACATTCTTGTATCCTATGTGTTTATATTTATATATATTTTAAAAATCATATATTTTATCCAAAAATAAATTAGTTTTGGATTATTTCAGCTACATTTTGAGAACTACCATGTTTCAGATATTCTCTTAGTATAGCAGAGTTTTTTAAGTATTTTTCTCTATCCATAGAGTTATACTCTTTTAAAAGATTTTCTACTGTTACCTCTTCTTGCAAAAACTCTTTATGAATAGGGTTTTTACCCATTTTTTCAAAAAATATATTTGCTAATCCTATATGGGGAAGTTTTACAAACTTTCTTCCTATAAAGTAGTCGATTTTTTTAGCAATATAACTTAAGACAAAAGGTGTACCAACAATTGAAGCTTCTAAGGTTGCTGTTCCTGAACAAATAAATCCAAACTCTGCTTCTTTTAAACTTTTAGGAGCATTATTTGAAATCTCAAAATTTGAGATGTCTCCGTAAATTCTTTCAATATATTTTTTATCAAATTTTGAAGGGATAATTAGTATATGTTTTTTATCTTTTATTTGTTGGCTTATTTCTCTAAAAACTGGCATATGATTTATAATTTCAGTCTTTCTACTTCCTGGCATGTAAACTATTTTATCGGTTTTTTCAAGAGTAGTTTTATATTCTGTAATCTCATCTAATAAAGGGTGCCCTACATAGGTAACTTTTTCTTTGTTTGTATAAATCTCTTTCTCAAAAGGTAAAATAGAACAAAGTTTATCACAATATTTTTGTAGTTTAAATACTCTTTTTTTCTTCCATGCCCAGGCTTGAGGTAAGATATAATAAATAATCTCTTTATTTGGGTAAGTCTCTTTTATTTTTCTTGCTAGTGGAAGGTTAAATCCAGAACTATCCATAAGTAAAACTTTGTCACAATCTTTTGCTGCAAGTACAAGTTCATCTCTTAGTTGAAAGAAAAATTTTAACTTTTTTATTGCATCAATGAACCCCATTATTGCAAGTTTTGTTAGGTCATACATTGGATTACCTAACTCTTTATCATATACTCCTACAAGTTCAATATCATCATTTAGATATTTTTTTAACTCTTTTAAATGAATGTTTGAAGAGGTTTCCATTGCACAGACTAAAAGCCTCATACAATAACCTCTTTTACATCTTCATATATTGTAGAATCTAGTTCAATCTCATATTTACCATCAATCACTTCATCAATAATAACAATAGTTGATAAACCATAAGGATTTTTTGTAACTTTGTCTCTGATATTAAGTTCAGATTCAAATGTTGGTGGATTAAACATTAAATCTTTAGTACATTTATAAGAACTATTTCCTATCTCATTAAAAATATCAAGACTTAAAATTTTTACTTCATCTCTACCTAGATAATGAATCTCATCTTTTTCGTATACAATTCTTCCATTCATCTTCTTATTATTTAAAGTTGAATAGCAAAGGAAATATGATGGGACTATTTTTTTGTCAATTTTAGTTAAGCCTTTTAATAATCTATAATTTAGAAATCTTTGTTTAATGATTTTAAAAGGGATACCTTTCTCTTCTAATTCATCTCTTTTTTTGTATATCTCTAATCTACTTTCAATTGATTCAGGTAAAATTTGATTAGAAATAGGTGAAAACATCTCATCCATGATTTTTTTCTGCTGCTCTCTTTGTGCAGTTAGTCCAAATAGACAACCACAATAGTTTTGCCTATACAAAGAGTTTTCTTTTACAAGTTCTCCTTGTTTTTGGGTACCACTTCCGCTTCTATAATCTTTAAAAATAAATTTACAATCATACTTTTCTTCTAACTCATTTCCTATTTTTTCAAGTTTATCTTGAGATTTTTTAGGAGAGATTAAAAGTGTAGTTGTAAATTTATCATGTCCTAGCTCTTTTGCTTTTTTTACAGTTGTTTCAAGTCTATCATCAAAGCAAACTGTACATCTGTCACCTTTTTCAGGTTCATTTTCCAAGCCCTTTACTTTTTTTAACCACTCTTCGAGGTTATATGGACCTTCTATAAGTTCTATACCTAACTTTTTACATGAATATTCAACATCATAATATCTAAGCCTATATTCATTATATGGATGGATATTAGGATCATAAAAGAAACCAATTATCTCTTCGTTTGGATACTCTTCTTGAATTCTCATTAAAAAGTAGTGTGAATCTACGGCGCAACAAATATGAACTAGCAATTATAACCTTTAATTATATATTTTATCGTTTTTTAGTATTATAGTGAAATTTTTTGAAACAAAGGATAAGAGATAAAAAAAATATTCTTTTTTGTAACCATTATATTGATTTTTACTTCTTGTTCTTTTAACCAACCTACGGTGGTTTCTAGCGCAACAATATTGATAAAAACACCAAAACTAAAATTTTATGATAAAGGGTTTATCTCTATATACAATAACTATACCCAAGTTGAAGTTTTAAGTGCAGGAACAACAATTTTAGAATTAAAAATATATAAAGACAAAGTTTGTAAAGACTCTTACAATTGTCAGAGTTTTAAAAGTTTCAATAAAGAGTTTTTAAATGAAAACTATAAAGAAACTTTTATAAAAGAACTTTTTGAGAAAAATGAAAAAAATACTATCTTCAGAGATAAAAAAAATAATATCTTAATCAAAATCCTAAGGGACTAGATTTTTCTTAGTTTTGAATAGCCTGTTTTTATAAGTTTTAAAAGTGGAGCTCTATAAGAAGTAAATACATATTTTTTAATCTCATAGGCTAATCTTCCTTTTACATGGAAAAGATTAAAGATATTTCCTGCGGCATATTGTCCACCTAAAGCAATTAAGATACCATCTAATTTTGGTTGGCATTTTATTAGTTTCTTTTTGTTTATAATATTTAAAATATTTTTTCCTGCATTTGTACCACTGATTCTAGCAATTGTAACATTTGGAGGCATTATCTCTCCTGCACTGTTTTTAATCTCAGCCATATCTCCAATAGCAAAAATATTTTCATATTTATCAGTTTGCATATATTCATTTACTATTATTTGACCTTTTTTGTTTTTAGCTACATCTAATTCATCTGTGATTTTAGAAGCTTCAACTCCACCTGTAAAAATCAAAAAAGAGTAATGGATTTTTGTACCATTAGATAAGAAGGCATATTTATCCACACATTTTTGAAGTTTTGTATTTGTAATAACATTTATTCCAAGCTCTTTTAATCTATCATGGGAAATTCTAATAAGTTCAGGAGTTAATCCTGGCAAGATAGTATCTGAACTACTTATTATAGAGATTTTCATATTATCACAAGAAAATTTACCCCTTTTGAAAAATTTTCTAGAGTTATATGCCATCTCTGCTGCTATTTCAACCCCAGATAAACCAGCTCCTACAACTACAATATGCGTATCAGCACACTGTTTTGCTTCATCTCTAATCTTTTTAAATAATTCATTTTCAAAACTTTGTTTAAAAAACATTGCTCTGTGAAGTTTTTTTATATCATCAGCATTGTTTAATCCTGAGATTGCAGTTGGGAAAAATGTTCTTGTTCCCGCAGCCATTACTAGATAATCAAATTCAACTATCTCTTTTTCTTCTGTGAAAATCTTTTTTGTATTGTGGTCTATTTGTCTAACTTTTAAGTTTTTATATTCCAAATAAGGATGGTTTAATCCTGCACAAAGTGTAGTTAAATCTACAGTTACATCTGCTATATTTGATTTATTTGCAATTAAATCATAAACCTCGGGTTGTAAGTTGTGAAAAGTGTGTTTGTCAATAAGTGTTATTTTTATATTTTTTGATTTTACTAGTTCTCTTAGAGCATAAATACCTGCATATCCACCACCTATAATTACTACTTTATCCATAAAAAGTCCTTGCATATCTATATTGATATAGATATTTACATATTTTGTACCATTGAAAAATAACTCTTTACAAATTTGTAAAATAATCTAATCTTTTTTTTATATGTGTAGATTAATAACACTATGTAAAAACAACTCTTAAAATTATCTACAGACTTTTTTAGTAAAATATAACAAAAAAAGAGGATATTTAATAATGAAATATGTTGGAGCACATGTAAGTGCAACAGGTGGAGTTTTCAACGCTCCCTTAAACGCCAAAGAGTTAGGAGCAAAAGCCTTTGCTCTTTTTACAAAAAACCAAAAAAGATGGGATGCTAAGCCCTTTGATAATAAAACTTTAGACCTTTGGTTTAAAAACTTAGAAGAGAGTGGTATTCAGCCAAAACATATCTTACCCCATGATTCTTATCTTATTAATTTAGGGCACCCCGAAGAGGAAAAACTTATTAAAAGTAGAAATGCTTTTATCGATGAGATGCAAAGATGTGAAATCCTTGGACTTGATAGACTTAACTTTCACCCAGGAAGTCATCTACAAAAGTTTTCTAAAAGAGCAGAAGATTATGATGATTTAATTTATAGTGCAGAGTTACAATGTCTAGAAGTTATAGCAGAATCAATTAATATAGCACTAGATAAAACAAGTGGTATTACAGCAGTTATCGAAAATACAGCAGGTCAAGGAACAAACCTTGGATACAAATTTGAGCATTTAGCTTACATCATAGATAAAGTTGAAGATAAAAGTAGAGTTGGAGTATGTATAGATACCTGTCATATGTTTACAGCTGGGTACGATATAAGAACAAGGGAAGCTTATGATAAAACTTGGGGTGACTTTGACAAAATTGTTGGAAGAGAATTTTTAAAAGGGATGCACATCAATGACTCAAAACCACCTTTAGGAAGTAGAGTAGACAGACATCACAGCTTAGGTGAAGGTGAGATAGGTTGGGATGCTTTTAAATTTATTATGAATGATAGTAGAATGGATGATATCCCAATGGTTTTAGAAACTATTGATGAGACTATTTGGCCTGAGGAGATTAAGGCTATGTATGAGTTGGTGGAGAAGTGATTCAGTTCGTGATTTAGCAATAAAAAATCCAAAATCTTTCCTTTTGACAGTGCTTGTGACATAAATACTTTATAATTAGATTGTTTATTAAAAAGAGGTGTAATTAAACAATCTTTATAAAGGAATAGTTATGAGTCATTTAAAAAAAGTAAGAGCTGGAAGTTGGCTTCCTAATAGTATTGGTCAGATTGATGCTTGGATTAGGGATTTAAAAAAAGAGGTAAAAAAACAAAATGCTCCTTTAATAAAACCTATACAAGATTTTAAACAGATGGTAGAAAGTGATGCTGTTTTAAATGGTCTTGCCACTTCTATGTTTACTGAAGCAGTGATTATGAGAGAAAAAACTCCATTAGGAACGCCTGAGGTTAAAAACTTTGATGAATTTTTATCTCTTTTAAATGGTATTATGACACAAGCTCCCCAGTTTACAGAGTGTCCTGATAAAAGTGATGATGAAGAACCTTGTGGTCTTATTGGTTTTCCTATAAATGCTCTACTTGATTGGCCTATGGCAACAAGTTTTGGGTATGAGTTTTTTTCAAATGTTTTGGTAAATCAACAACTTAAAAAAATATTGGCTTATTGGAGTGAATATTTAGTAAGTAAAGACTCAAGGAAAGTATTAATAGAAAGTTTTCCTAAAAGAACTCCTAAAGTATTGGCTTGGTTAAGCGAACCTGCAAAAAAAGAGATGCTAAAAGTAGCTTGCGAAGCAGTAAATGTAAAAGATCAAAAATTTTGCTTAAAACAAAAATTTGAAGATATTTTTGAGTGCAATCCAAATGACAAATATTATGGTTTTAAATCTTGGGATGATTTTTTTACAAGAAAATTTAAAAAAGGAGTAAGACCAATAGCTAAAGGTGATGATATCATAGTAAATGCTTGCGAATCTGCTCCTTTACAAGTGGTAGAAAATGTACAAGAGGATGCAAAATTTTGGTTAAAAGGTCAACCCTATTCTTTAGAAAATATGATGAATTTTGATCCTTTAGCAAAAAAATTTAAAGGTGGGACAGTCTATCAAGCCTTTTTAAGCGCTTTAAGTTACCATAGATGGAACTCTCCTGTAAGTGGAAAGATAAAAAAAGCTTTTATAGTAAATGGAACCTATTATTTAGAAAACAGATATCAAGGTTTTATAAACCCAGAACAAGCAGACCCAAGCGCACCAAACGATTCACAACCTTTTTTAAGTGCTGTTGCCACAAGAGCTGTAATCTTTATTGAGGCAGATAATCCAAAAATTGGTTTAATGTGTTTTATAGCAATAGGAATGGCAGAAGTATCATCATGCGAAATTACAGTAAAAAAAGGACAAAAAATCAAAAAAGGTGAAGAGTTAGGTATGTTTCATTTTGGAGGATCAACCCATTGTCTTATCTTTGGACCAGATGTAAAACTAAAATTTGATTTCCATAATAACGAAGAACCAAATATAAATGCGATAAATATACCTGTGCATTCTAAACTTGCTAAGGTAGAATGAAAAGAAAAAGCTTATTTATACTTAACTAAAAATAAATAATATAATTTATTTTTGGATATTATTTGATATTTAAATTTAATGACATAGTCTTCTTAAAGGATTAATATTGAAATATTTTGAACTAAAATGCATCGCATATATAAAAAAAGAGATTCCTCTAAATGATAGCTTTGATGCTTTATCTAGCTATATAAACTATTGTTTTACAAAAGATGAAGTATTGAAAAAGCTACATGAAGAAAAAGACTTCAAAAACTATTGTTTTGGGAATTTCTATCCAATAGAAAAAGACAAGGTATATAAAAAAGGAAACACTTATGAGTTTGTGATACGCGCACTAGATGAAGAATTTATTTATAAATTACAAAAACTATTAAGAGAAAATGTAAACAACAGTTTTTTTCAAGTACTACAAGCAACAAAAAAAGTAGTAAAACAATTTTTTGTAAGTGAACTATATACAATAACCCCAACAATCACTACAGTAAAAGATGAAAACAACAAATCAATATTTTGGACAGTAGATAAAGATGGAGATATCTTAAAACTGCAAGAACAACTTCAAAAAAATCTTCTAAAAAAATACGAAAACTTTTACAATGAAAAACTAGAACCAACACAAAACTTTATCCAACTACTAGAAATCAAAAATCAAAAACCACAATCAATATATTTTATGAAAAAGATAAATGATAATAAAAGCATAAGAGTAAGACTCTTTGGAAATAAGTTTAAAATAGCACCAAATGAAGATGAAGTAAGTCAGAAGTTATCGTTTGTAGCTTTAGCTTGTGGACTTGGTGAGAAGCAAAGTTATGGTGGAGGGTTTTGTTTATGGAAGTAGTTCAAGAAAATTTATTTAATGTTACACAAAAAGATAAAATTGTTTCTAAAAAGTTTACGGTAAAAGATGTATTTTTTAATAACGGTTTAGTAAATTTATACCAGTTCTTACAAGAGTATGCTTTTGATATTGATATTAAATTAGAAAAAAGTTTTTTAGAACTTAAATACAAAGATGAAAAAATCTTTTTTGAGATTTTAAATAAATTCTTAGAAGAAAAAGAAATAGTTACTTTTAATAAAAAAAATACAAGAATATTTTTTGATACAAATACAAATGAGTTCACTCAAGCCCCAAAAGTAAATATAAAAAATGGTGGAAGTAATGATTCTAAAAATGCTTTGATTAGAGTGCATATTGATTATTTATCTATATCAAAAGAAGAACTTTTAAAAAAAGAAGAAAAATATATACAAGAAAATGAAAATCACACTAAAGATGAGTATAAGATAGAGAAGTGTTATTATGATAAATCAAAGCAGGAAATTTATGTATTATCGTCTTTACAAAAACATATTGAAAAGTTTTCTTCATATTTAGTAAAAGATGATTTTTTGGCTTTAAACTCTTCTATTCATAATTTTGAAGATGGGCAAAAAAGTTTTCATGATATGATAAAAATATCTAAAAATTATAATATAGACAAATGGGAAGCTTTAATTTACTGGTTTGGTACAAAAATACAACATTATTTTAACTTTGCTTTTTTTATCTATCCAAACTCATCTAATATAGAAGCATTAAATATTTTTAAAAGAGATTTAAAAATAAAAGATGAAAAAAATAGTTTTAGAGATGAGGATGATACTTTAATAACGACAAATACAAATATTAACTTTTATAGTCAATTACAAGATGATGAAATATTTGGGAAAAAATTCAAAAATTTTTATATATCTAAAAGTGATATTGAGTTTGAGTTAAAGTTTTTTATGTATTTATATTCAAAAATTTGTCATATTGAAGAGGAATATGAAAAAGCAGGGAAAAGAATAAAAAAATTAAAAGAAAAGATTTTTAATGCTTTGCAAGAGATTTCTTTTGTTATTTATGTTGAAGATGGAACTTTTAAAAAGTCTTTAAATGAATATACAAAAGCATATCAGTTTATTCAATTTTTAGAGGAACTAAAAAAAACAAAAACAAATATTCAAAAAGATAAAGAGAGTAATCTTTTTATTTACCTTGCAGATATGATAGTGACATTTGGATTATCACAAAGTTCAAAAGAGATAAATATAAATTTTCAAAAATGGTGTAAAGCTTTTTTAGAGTTTAAATCTCTTAGAAAGTATTATTATACAACAAGTTTTAATATTCTAAAAAATGAATCAAAATCTTTTGGTAAAGGTTTATATGAGTTTGAAAAAATTTATTTAAAAAATATAATGAAAGGGAAAAATATGAGTACACATGAGAAGTCAAAAGTTTTAGGAGAGTCAATTGGTTATTTTTGTGCAGAATTGGGGGATAAAGATTTACTTTTCAAACTAAGAAATGTAAAAAATTATAAACAATTATTATCGTATTTTAAAGATTTAAAATTTGCAAGTTTAAAAAATGAAGAAAAAGCAAGGTTTTCAAAAGAGTTTAATGAGTCTTTAGAAGAGGTAATTGATATTTTGGAAACTGATTGGGAAATTATAAGAGATTATATTGCAATCTATGCAATAGATAAATTTAAAGCAACAAATTATGCAAAATCACAACAAAATAAATAAGGAGAAAAAATGTTTTTAAATATCGCATATATTACAAAAGTAAATTTGGCATCATTAAATGGTAGTGAAGGAACAGGTGGAAATATAACTGAAATGAAAAAAATAACAAGTGCAAATGGTGAAGAGTATGCTTATGTTTCGGGACAAGCTTTAAGAAGATATTTTAAAGAAACATTACTTCAACTAGGACAAAGAATTACAGAAGTAAGTGAAAATGGTAATCCAACTTTTAGAGATGAAAATGGTAAATATATAGATCTTGATAAAAATTTAAAAGATGTAAAAGAATTGGCTTATAAAAAATTTATTGATCTTGATCTTTTTGGTTATATGTTTCCAAATGGTGGGAGAAGATGGTCTCCTGTAAAAGTTACTCCACTAATCTCTATCCTTCCATATAAAGGTGAATATGATTATCTTACAAGAAAACAAAAACCAAAAAAGGAAAATGAAAAAAGTGGAAATATTGTACAAATAGAGATAGATACATTAAATTTTATGAGAGGGAATATTATGGTAAATACTTCTCATATAGGAAATGAAATAGATGAATATACTTATGATGTAAATAAAATTTTAGATAATGAAGAAAAAAATACTAGATTAAATATCTTTTTAGATGCTATTAAAAACTTTAATGGTGGAGCAAAACAATCAAGAAACCTTGAAGATATTTCACCAAAATTTATAGTAATAGCTAAACAAAAAACTGGGAATCCATTTTTATTAAATAGCTTGGATGTGGATATTGAAGGTAATATAAATATTGAAAATATAAAAGAATCTATTGAAGACACAGATGTAGAATCTCTAACTATAGGCATATCAAAAGGGATATTCAAAAATGAAGAAGAGATAAAAAATAGCTTTGAAAATGTAGTTTCTGTAGCAAAGGCAATAGAAGAGTATAAAGATATATTAAAGAGTAAATAATGAAAGTTATAAGATTTGAGATACAAGGTCTTATGAATTCATATAGAATACCTTTTTTTAGAACTTATCATAAAAGTTTTTTAGCTCCACCAAAAACTACTATCATAGGAATGCTTTGTAATATCTCATTAAAATCTCAAAAAGAGTTTTTTGAGATTTTAGATAAAGAGGTATTTGAAGTATCAGTTGTAATAAATGAGATTAGAGGAAGAGCTAAAGATTTATGGTCATATAAAACTTTAGAGAAAAAAAATATGGGAAAAAGTGTAGTTAGAAGAGATAAACTTTTTTCTCCAAAATACACGATATATCTAAAAATAAAAGATGAAAAACTTTATAATGAAATTTTAGAAAATCTAAGATTGCCTAAAAATACTCCATCTTTAGGAATGGATGATGAGTTGATAGAGATAAAAAATATTAAAACTTTAGAAATGGAAGAAGAATGTACAAATAAAATAAATTCTATTTTTTTAGATAAAAATATTTCTTATAAGGCATATGTGAAAGATTTATCAAAAAGTATAGAGCTTCCAACTATAAATTTAATTCCTACAAAGTTTATAGCTTTTGATAAAAAAAATAAAAGAATACCAAAAGAATCAAATAAAGATTTTGAATTTAGCCAAGTTGAGTATTTAAATTGTGAAATAGAGTTTGCTAAAGATATAGAGAATTTTGTGGATGTTGAACTTAATAATAAAGTGGTGTTTTACTAGTGGAAATATTAGCAAAAAAAATTGTAGAAGATGAACAGATTAAAACTCAAACTTTAGGGGAGCATACAAAATGGGTTATAGATGAAGCTTTAAAGTTAATAGATGATAAGTCATTAACAAAAGTTTCTATAATAAGTGGTTGGGAAGAAGAAAAGATTTTGGATTTGATTTTTTTTAGCTGTTATTTTCACGATATTGGAAAAGCCACTATTGAATTTCAAAATACTATTAATAATGGAACTAATTCCTATCATTCTTTTTATTCTATATTAGTTTTAGATTTGATTGAGGATTTTGATTTTGAAGAAGATAGTGGCTATTTTATAAACTTTCTTCAAGTTCTATCTTTGACTCATCATTCTTTATTGAATGTTCCTAAATTAAATATTGAATGTAGTTTTTTAAAAGAAGCAGAAAACATATTTTATGAATATAAAAACGTTTATGAAAGATATTTAGATAAAAAATGTCTATATAATTTTGAGTTTATAATAGAAAAAGATATTGGAGTTAAAGTTGGTATTATAAAGTCAAATTTAAAATACATAAAACAAAATCACAAACTAAGAATTTTGTATACTTACTGTAGTGGTATTTTAAATCTAGCAGATTGGTTAGCAAGTGCTAGATTTAGTAAAAGTTTACCAAAAACATATTTTGAAGAAATGCCTACAAAAGAAATTTTTTTAGAACAACTATTAAAAAATAATCCATCTTTTAAAAAATTAAGAGATTTTCAAGATGATTTATCAATTTTAGGTAAGAGTGTACTTGTAGAAATACCAACAGGGGAAGGGAAAACTGAAGGTTCTTTGTTGTGGGCTATAAAAAATCTATATGATAAAAACTCTAAGGTTATATATACTCTTCCTACACAAGTAACTTCAAATAAATTATATGAAAGAGTGACTTCTCTTTTTGATAAAAATGAATGTGGACTTATACATTCATCTTCAAAGTTATATCTTGAGAAGGAGTATGAAAAAGAACATGGTTTAGTAGATGACTTCTTTAAAAGTGAAATAACTTTTAATAAAAACTTTTCAAAGCCTGTAACTGTTTCTACTATTGATTCTCTTTTAAAGTTTTTCATAAATATTGGTAGATTTAATATTGCAACAAAAAACTATTTAAATTCAGTTGTGATTATAGATGAAGTGCATTGTTATGATTTTAAACTAATGGGTTTTTTAAAAAAGTTTTTAGAACTTTGCAACGAATTTGATGTAAAAGTTTGTTTGATGAGTGCATCTATTCCTAAAAAGATAAAAGAATTATTAGGTATTGAAAACTATCCAATTATCACTGAGAAAAAATTATTTAAGAAAAAAGCAAATGAAATTATAAAAATAGATGAAGAACTTGATGAAAACTTTGATTTAATAATTAAAAAGTTCAAAGAAAATAAAAATATATTAATTATAAGAAATAGTGTAAAAAGTGCAACAGATACATATAAAAAGCTTAGAGATGATTATGGTATAGATGAAGATGATTTGATACTTTATCATTCTACATTTAAAAAAAGAGATAAAAATCAAAAAGAGAAGGATATTTTTGATAAGTTAGATGGTAATAAACCTTTTATTTTAATTGCAACTCAAATAGTAGAAATATCATTAGATATTGATTTTGACATAATGTTTACAGATAATGCTCCAATTGATTCTTTGATTCAAAGGTTTGGTAGAGTAAATCGTAAAAAAGATGAAACTAAAAAGGGAGTAATATATATTTTTAAATATGAAAAAGAGTTCCCTTATAAGTCAAAGTATCTAATACAAATAACTTTTGATACTATAGAAAATGGATATTTTGAACTTGGGGAATATGTAAAATGGCTAAATATAGTTTATGATAAAGTATTTAAAAATGATATAAAGATAAATAATGAGATAGATAGCCTATTTAAACAAGGATATAAAAAATATGATGATGTTCTAAAAGAATTAGATGGAATAAAAAAATCTGAAGATAATTATGACTTAAGACATATAGAGCAATCTAAAGTAGACTATTTATTAGTAGATGATTTTTTAAATGATAATATAGATTCAAAAAAATTTCATGAATATACTATTTCATTACCAAATTATTATGGAAAAAAATATCTTTATATATCACAAAAAGAATCTTTTTATAAAGTTTTAGACTTAAAATATAATTATAGAGAGGGATTATTAATAGATGATGATAAGTCTTGTGAATTTATGTAAAAAGGTAGAATATGGACAAAATACAACTTTTTGAATCGAAACAGATAAGAAGTCATTGGGATGAAAATAGTGAATTGTGGTATTTTAGTATTGTAGATGTAGTGACAATATTAACTCAAAGTGCTAGTCCTAGAAAATATTGGAATAAACTAAAACAGAGATTAAAAGAGGAAGGGAATGAAACGGTGACAAATTGTCACCAGTTGAAAATGAAAGCATCTGATGGTAAGATGAGACTTACTGATGTAGCTACTACAGAACAACTTTTAAGGCTTATCCAGTCTATTCCCTCACCTCAAGCTGAACCTTTTAAAATGTGGCTAGCAAAGATTGGCTATGAGAGAATAGAAGCTATACAAGATCCTGAAAAGTCTATTGATACTGCTTTGAGAGATTATATGAAACTTGGATATTCTGAAAAGTGGATAAACCAAAGACTTAAAAGTATTGAAGTAAGAAAAGAGCTAACTGATGAATGGAAACAAAGAGGAGTAGAAGAGGGTAAGGAGTTTGCTCTTCTTACTGATATTATTTCAAAAGCTTGGAGTGGGAATACTACAAAAGAGTATAAAAAACTCAAAAATCTCAAAAAAGAGAATCTAAGAGACAATATGACAAATCTTGAGCTAGTTCTTAATATGCTTGCAGAAGCAACCACAACAGAAATCTCAAAAGAAAAAAAGCCAGATGGACTAGATGAAAGTAAAAAAATAGCTAAAGAGGGTGGAACAATAGCAGGAGATACAAGAAAAGCAATAGAAGAAAAAACAGGTAAAAGAGTTGTAACAAATCAAAATGCAAAAGACTTATTAGAAAACAAATGAAAATAAACGGCACTTTAATCTCATACTTTTTTATATGTAAAACAAAACTCTGGCTTCATGCCAACCGCATAAACCTAGAAGACAATAGCGAAGATGTACGAATTGGTAAAATCTTACATGAAATAAATGAATCAAAGTCAAAAAAAGCTGAGATAAGTATTGACAATATCAAAATAGATAAACTCACCCGTGATTATTTGGTAGAGATTAAAAAAAGTGATAGTGATATAGAATCTGTACGATGGCAGGTTTTACTTTATCTTTATAAACTAAAACAAAAAGGTGTTGAAAGAAAAGGGAAAATAGAGTTTATAGAAAAAAATAAGCAAGATAAAAAGATACATTATATTGACTTAGATGAGGTAAATGAAAAAGAGCTTTTAAAAATATGTGATGAGATAGAAACTCTTATAAATGCACCAGTACCACCAAGAGCAAAATTTGAAAACAAGTGTAAAAAGTGTGCTTATTATGAGTATTGTTTTATATAAGGATTAAAATGGCAAAGAATCATACTAGATATATATTTTCAATGGGTGAACTTAAACGCAAAGATAACTCCATAGCTTTTAGGAATGAAAAAGGAAATTTTTATATTCCCATTCAAGATACTAGGGAACTATATTGTATGAATGAAGTGAGTTTCAATACTAAATTTTTGGATTTTATCTCAAAGGCTGGTATTACTCTTCACCTTTTTAATTATCATGGAAATTATAGTGGAAGCTTTTATCCTAAAGAGCAACTTGTAAGTGGGAATTTGACTATAAAACAATCTTTATGTTTTATTGAGCGAAGATTGCACATAGCAAAGGCTATTGTAAGGGCAATAGCTTTTAATATTCATGAAAGCTTATATCATTATTTTAGACATGGAAAAAAAGAGTTAAAGCAGGTGTTAGATTGGCTTAAAAATGATGTTGAAAAGCTTTTAAATAAAGAGTTAACTATAGAGCAAATACTCTTTGTAGAAGGGCAAGTTTGGAATAGGTTTTACGATAGTTTTAAATACTTTTTGCCAGAAGATTTTATCATGAATAAAAGGGTAAAAAGACCACCAGATAACCCTATAAATGCTCTTGTGAGTTTTGGAAATACTTTGCTTTATACAAAAACAATATCAAGTATATATGAAACACATCTAAATCAAACTATAAGTTTCTTGCACTCTCCAAGAGAGGGAAGGTTTTCTTTAAGTCTTGATATAAGTGAAGCTTTTAAACCTATCATTGTATTTAAAACTATTTTTGATTTAGTAGGTAAAAAAAGAATTCAAGTTGCAAAGCACTTTGACAAAAGTTTAAATTATGCGCTTTTAAATGAAGAGGGCAAAAAGATATTTATAGATGCCTTTGAAACAAGAATAAATGAAACTTTTATGCACAAAAAACTAAAAAGAAAAACAAGTTTTAAAAACTGTATCAAACTTGATGGATATAAACTTATAAAATATATAGTTGAAGAAAAAGAGTTTAGTCCATTTTTATTAAAAGAGAAGATGTAATATGGCTAAAAAACAAAATATAAACTATAACTATGTATTTTTGTTTTATGATATCGCAGATGAGTTTAGCGATATAGGTAAATATAGAGTTGCGAAAGTTTTTAAAATATGTAAACAATACCTAAAACACCATCAAAAATCAATTTTCAGAGGAAACATAACTCCTTCTGATCAAATAATGTTAGAAACAAAACTAAAAAAAGTAATAGATAAAGACTTGGATTTTATCTCCATCATAAAGGTACAAAACTCAGGAAGCTTTGCAGAAGTTGTTATAGGAAATGATAAAAAAGAATCAGAATCCATCTTTATATAATTTTTCCAAGCTACTTAAAAACAATATCATCTAAAAACAGCTATAATAAGGCACTTTTAAAAAGTTCTTTCACAACTTATTGTTTTAAAATAATCGGTTGGAAAAACTTCTTTAAAGAACCAATTAAAGGGAAAGTGTATTTTAGAAATGCCTAAATCATCTAACTTGAACCAAAACATATGATGTATTGAAATTGGTACCTAAGAGCTGGCCTTTTTACTTTATTAGCTTGAACCAAAACATATGATGTATTGAAATTCTAAATTATTAAAAGAAAATATCAAATTAGTATTTGCTTGAACCAAAACATATGATGTATTGAAATAATCTTATGTGATAAAGTAGAATAGTTTTGATTGCCTTGAACCAAAACATATGATGTATTGAAATTCTTTTTTTCTTATTAAAAATTCAAATGAAATTTCTTGAACCAAAACATATGATGTATTGAAATTATAATGATAAAAAGTATGAAAACTTATATAAGTCTCTTGAACCAAAACATATGATGTATTGAAATATCGAACTTACTGCATTAGAAATATTACCTACATTTCTTGAACCAAAACATATGATGTATTGAAATTACTTCAAAACATACCAAGAAGGCATGGGATATTACTTGAACCAAAACATATGATGTATTGAAATGTGTTTTTAATCTCTATAGCTATATCATTTATAGCTCTTGAACCAAAACATATGATGTATTGAAATCTTATTGTTTTTATATCAACTCTGCAAGTTAAAACACTTGAACCAAAACATATGATGTATTGAAATTGTCAAAGTCACAGCGATATAAGAAAGGCTCATGTCTTGAACCAAAACATATGATGTATTGAAATGCTGTACATCTATAAGGTTTTAATCTTAAACCCTCCTTGAACCAAAACATATGATGTATTGAAATGCATATTATTTTGATAAAACTTTTAGAACTAAGTATCTTGAACCAAAACATATGATGTATTGAAATGTAGCAATAAAACGAAACATATCTTTAGCTTTTTGTCTTGAACCAAAACATATGATGTATTGAAATTAGTCATGCAATGTTATACCTAACATATCTCTTAACTTGAACCAAAACATATGATGTATTGAAATAAAATTTGATTATTTGAATTTAAAGGTGCAACTACTTGAACCAAAACATATGATGTATTGAAATGTGTTTTTAATCTCTATAGCTATATCATTTATAGCTTGAACCAAAACATATGATGTATTGAAATTCGCGTTGGACATTGGAAAAATTTGGAAAAGAATTTCTTGAACCAAAACATATGATGTATTGAAATAAAGTTGCCAAATCAACTCTTACATATATATTAAACTTGAACCAAAACATATGATGTATTGAAATCCAGATATCAAAATAAAACAATAACTTCATAGAGCCTTGAACCAAAACATATGATGTATTGAAATAACATTAGAATATTTATATATATTGCTCACGCTTGCTTGAACCAAAACATATGATGTATTGAAATAACAAATATGTCTAACTCAATAGCTATGCTTGTAACTTGAACCAAAACATATGATGTATTGAAATTTCTTCAATATGTTTTGGCTTTATTTCTGTAACTAGTCTTGAACCAAAACATATGATGTATTGAAATTTTATAAATGGTTCACACGCTGATGGACTTAATTACTTGAACCAAAACATATGATGTATTGAAATAACTTCATATCAAGGAGATAATTACGGAAATAAACTTGAACCAAAACATATGATGTATTGAAATCCACCTCCTGCAAATAAATCGACTATTAACTCTTTGCTTGAACCAAAACATATGATGTATTGAAATATTTTTTGGAGATTATTATGTGGATTAAAGTTTTTCTTGAACCAAAACATATGATGTATTGAAATTATAGATAGTCAGTAGTTTTTTTAAATATTAATGACTTGAACCAAAACATATGATGTATTGAAATCTTATCAAAAGGGATATATGCATCTGCTGCATTGGCTTGAACCAAAACATATGATGTATTGAAATCAACAAGAAAAAATAAAAGAGATTAAATCAGTAACTTGAACCAAAACATATGATGTATTGAAATAAAACATCTGCAAGTCTTTGTGCTGCTAAAGGTGACTTGAACCAAAACATATGATGTATTGAAATCAAGATCACATGGATTTTCAAGACCAAAGAATTTTCTTGAACCAAAACATATGATGTATTGAAATAAAAGATATTTAGATAAATATGATTTTATTAGAAACTTGAACCAAAACATATGATGTATTGAAATCCTGTTTATCCTGACATGAGTTTATATCAAGTTATCTTGAACCAAAACATATGATGTATTGAAATAGTGGAAATTAGAGAGTTGAAACTTGAAAAAGCTTCTTGAACCAAAACATATGATGTATTGAAATCAAGAACAGCCCAAAGAATCAGAGAGCTTTTTCAACTTGAACCAAAACATATGATGTATTGAAATGTAATCTAATAACTCATCTCTAAAATACCCTTGCCTTGAACCAAAACATATGATGTATTGAAATAAAATTTGGCACGTTTTACATTTTCTTTAGGAACACTTGAACCAAAACATATGATGTATTGAAATCAAAAAGTGGGAGTGACTGACTTAAAATTCACTAAGCTTGAACC
Source organism: Halarcobacter sp. (assembly GCF_963676935.1). NCBI lineage: Bacteria > Pseudomonadati > Campylobacterota > Epsilonproteobacteria > Campylobacterales > Arcobacteraceae > Halarcobacter > Halarcobacter sp. The sequence goes on along the minus strand of NZ_OY781470.1, from coordinate 2,847,564 downwards.
AAAACATATGATGTATTGAAATCGAATCTGCTAGATTAAATATGAGTAATGCAATACCTTGAACCAAAACATATGATGTATTGAAATATGATAAGAACTTCTAAAAACTGATTGTTTTAATAACTTGAACCAAAACATATGATGTATTGAAATTTTATCATATGATTTATACAGGTCTTTTGGTTTTCTCTTGAACCAAAACATATGATGTATTGAAGTTTTACATATAACGGATCATTTTAATGAGAATACTTAACTTGAACCAAAACATATGATGTATTGAAATTTATTATTAATATCAATAATCTTATTTTCTACTTGACTTGAACCAAAACATATGATGTATTGAAATTCTGTAGCTGTAATATTTAATAAGATATGTTCAAGCTTGAACCAAAACATATGATGTATTGAAATATAAAAGTATCGTTAAAAGTATCATTTAATGAGAATCTTGAACCAAAACATATGATGTATTGAAATTTACTTAAAAGTATTTGTATAGATATTAGTATTGCTTGAACCAAAACATATGATGTATTGAAATGCTTGTACAGTTTTTGAAATTGTTCCTAGAGTTGCTTGAACCAAAACATATGATGTATTGAAATCCAATATTAAGAGAGCCTATATCATCATTAGAATTCTTGAACCAAAACATATGATGTATTGAAATGTTAAAATTTTAGCTCGAAAAAGTGGAAGTTCAACCTTGAACCAAAACATATGATGTATTGAAATTTAAGCACTATTCAAAAATCAGTAATTACAGACATTCTTGAACCAAAACATATGATGTATTGAAATTATGGCCTGGATTATTATGGTCGAAAGTATTAATTTCTTGAACCAAAACATATGATGTATTGAAATGATTCTGAACTTTCAAGCGAAGAGACAATCAATTCCTTGAACCAAAACATATGATGTATTGAAATGAACTTGCACGACAATTTGAGACTATGAGCAAAGCTTGAACCAAAACATATGATGTATTGAAATAAGGGTAATTCTACTAAAAAATTGAGTTGCTAAACTTGAACCAAAACATATGATGTATTGAAATCATTTTAACTTTATCTTGATTATCAAAAAAGTTATGCTTGAACCAAAACATATGATGTATTGAAATCTAAACATAGATTTAATTAATCGCAATCCGCGACGACTTGAACCAAAACATATGATGTATTGAAATTAAATAGCTAATAAAAAAGGCAGTCCTAATCCTATCTTGAACCAAAACATATGATGTATTGAAATGTTTTACAACTTTAAACCTAACTTCACCTTTATTCTTGAACCAAAACATATGATGTATTGAAATTGTCTATTGAAATCAACTTCATTAAAAAGCTTTACTTGAACCAAAACATATGATGTATTGAAATGCTAAAAAATTTAATTCAACTTTTAATAGATTAAACTTGAACCAAAACATATGATGTATTGAAATAAAGGGGCTTTTAATGTTGTTCTTTGCATAATTACTTGAACCAAAACATATGATGTATTGAAATAGATATACAAAATAAAAATGTTGATAACCTAGATCTTGAACCAAAACATATGATGTATTGAAATATATTTTTGAATATTAATCAACTGTTTAAGTGGTGTCTTGAACCAAAACATATGATGTATTGAAATAAATGAAAATTGTGAACACCTTGAACCGTCAAGTACTTGAACCAAAACATATGATGTATTGAAATTATATTAGGGGTTTTATAAGCTATAAAATATAATATCTTGAACCAAAACATATGATGTATTGAAATTGAAAATAAATTATTATCATTAGGATGAACCAAAACTTGAACCAAAACATATGATGTATTGAAATACTGCTGCACAATTAGATAATAGTAATGACGTTAACTTGAACCAAAACATATGATGTATTGAAATTTTAGATGGTTTAGTGAGAAGTTTAAAGGTGTTTCCTTGAACCAAAACATATGATGTATTGAAATAAGATGATTTAGTTTCTTCTACAATTAGTTCTTCACCTTGAACCAAAACATATGATGTATTGAAATAAAATCAACATTCAAAATAAAAAAGAAAATATAGACTTGAACCAAAACATATGATGTATTGAAATCACATATTAATATCATCTAATCTCTCAATCCATAGGCCTTGAACCAAAACATATGATGTATTGAAATTATCTAAAACTTTACCAACAATTTTTAAAGCTTTTCTTGAACCAAAACATATGATGTATTGAAATCACATATTAATATCATCTAATCTCTCAATCCATAGGCCTTGAACCAAAACATATGATGTATTGAAATAAAGGAATCCACTCTGCAACACCAAATAAATTAAATCTTGAACCAAAACATATGATGTATTGAAATTTGCATCTATTCTTCTATGTACTCTATTGATAGAGGCTTGAACCAAAACATATGATGTATTGAAATTTTAATAAATAACTATCACTAGCTTGTGCAGTTTTACTTGAACCAAAACATATGATGTATTGAAATCAAATAGGAAGTTCTGCATCTACACCTTGCTCTTCTTGAACCAAAACATATGATGTATTGAAATTTGTCATCAATAGACAATGCAATTGCAAGATTTGATGGAACTTGAACCAAAACATATGATGTATTGAAATGAGCATTCCATTTCGATTATAGAGTCTCATTTTTCTTGAACCAAAACATATGATGTATTGAAATAATTTATTATAATCAGGTAAATTGTTTTGCATGGTTCTTGAACCAAAACATATGATGTATTGAAATTCTTTATCTATCTTTTCGCAATGTGCTAGTATTTCTTGAACCAAAACATATGATGTATTGAAATTATTTAACTCTAAAGGGTTTGAAACACCATCAATATCTTGAACCAAAACATATGATGTATTGAAATAATGTAGGTGAGAATATATCTGGTTCTAGTATGGATCAACTTGAACCAAAACATATGATGTATTGAAATATAGTATGTTGTATTTGGTGTATTTAGTCTTGATCTTGAACCAAAACATATGATGTATTGAAATATTATCTATACAATTTTTTAAAATTATTTGAATTTCTTGAACCAAAACATATGATGTATTGAAATTAAAAACTCATTAGTCTATCCTTTTATTTGCATTGCTTGAACCAAAACATATGATGTATTGAAATAAGAACCGAAGATGTAAAACCACTAAGTGAAGATGCTTGAACCAAAACATATGATGTATTGAAATCCTTGTGTTTCACCTATTTCAATCCACTCTGTAGCTTGAACCAAAACATATGATGTATTGAAATAGAGCTCGTGAGATTCTTTTAGAAAACCCAAATGCTTGAACCAAAACATATGATGTATTGAAATCCTTTACACTTAACAGAAAAAGTACCTACACAAAGACTTGAACCAAAACATATGATGTATTGAAATGTTAATGCAATTTGGGGTAGTAAAGATTTTGATGATCTTGAACCAAAACATATGATGTATTGAAATTTTTGAAGAATAACAGAATAACTATTTGAAGCACTACTTGAACCAAGACATATGATGTATTGAAATTAAAAATAACACTAATAAAGACTGAAAAATAAGACTAAAAAGAAAAGTTAATTATTTTCAAGTCAACTAATAAAGAAAACATTAATTTATATAAGATATTATATTAATTAAAATATATATAATAATATTTATATATGGAGTTAATTAATGAAAACCTATGAAAAATATTTAGAAGCTTTAAAAACTTTTGAGGATTATGTAACTGTTTCAGAATGGGCAGAAAAGGTTGCTTTGTTATATCCTGGTCTTTTAGAAAAAGCTAATAAAGAGGCAGATGAACAAAAAAATGATACTACTGGTTTAAGAGAGATTGCTGCAAGGATTGGTTCTAGGGTTTCTACTGGTGGATTTGATGGGTATATTAAAATCAATGATATGGAGAGACCAAGAAGAGTTAAATATATATCAAAAGAGGAATTAGACGAAAATACTACCCAAGAGATTGAAGAGGATTTAGAACCTTTAAACAGAAAAGAGATAGAAAAAAAAGCTGAAGATAAAATGGTATTAAAAGAGCTATATCGTTTAGATGAGTTTAGAAATATCCAAAAAGCTTTTAAAACATTTTTTAATCTAGATTTTGAACTTGACCATGCAAAGGCTTTATTAAATGAAGATGATGCAGGGGAACACCATCCAGACAACTTTCAATTAATACTAAAATATCATAATGGAAAGAAAGTAAATAAAAACTGGGAAAGATTTACTCTTGATGAGCAACTAAATTATATAAGAAAGTGTTTTGAACTTCATACTTTAGTTGCAAATAGATTTGGAGTTTCTATTGATGAAAATATCTTAAATTCTTTAATGGAAAGGTTGAAAGAGGTTTATTAATTTAAACTATCTCGTCAACCTCAAACTCATAATAGTCTGCTAAGGATGCAAACATAAAATCTTTATACTCTTTTGAGATGATTTCATAATTTCTTTTTGTAAGTTCTTCATTTAAACTTATCTCTTTAAAATTTAAGGTATAAAGCTCTTCAAATTTTGGTACTATATCTTTTACTGTTTGTGTAGTAAAAAAATCGTTAGGATTGAAAGGTTTAGTGCCTTTTTTCATTTAATAGCCTTTTAAAAAAATATATACAAGAATTATTCCTTGTAATTAGTAGTTATGGAATAAATTTAATATTTACATAAACTAAAAGTTATAAAATGCGAATTTTAATGAATAAATATGAAGGATTGTTATGTCAAAAATAGGAATTTTAGTTGCAAGTTCAAACAATAATTTAAAACTTGGACAAAAGTTAGCATTACTTGCAAAAGAGCAAGGTGTCGAGACTGAACTTATAGATTTAGTAAGTCTTAATTTGCCACTTTATAATACAATTGAAGAGGAAAAAAATGGTATTCCAAAAGAGGCTCAAGAGTTAGCTTCAAAAATATTATCACTAAAAGCTTTTATTGTAGTAGCTCCTGAATATAATGGAGTTATGCCAGCTGTTCTAAACAATGCTATGTCATGGACTTCAAGAGCTACAAAAGATTGGAGAGATGCATTCAATGAAAAGGTTGTTGGATTAGCAACTCACAGTGGTGGGGGAGGAACAAAAGTTCTTCAAGCTATGAGAATCCAATTTCAACATTTAGGTGCTAATATTTTGTCAAGAGAGATTTTAACAAGTTATGATAAACCATTAAATGAAGAGAGCGCGATAAATATGATTTCTCAACTTAACAAGCTTTCAGAGGTTTAAAACCTTTGGAAGTTTATTAAGTATTTAAAGAAGATTTTTACTTTCAAAAAAAATGAGATATAATATCATTAATAATTTATAAACAGAAGGTTCTATGGAACATATACTTACAGCACTAATCCCTATATTTTTATTGATTTTAACTGGATTTTCATTTAAGAAAATCAATTTTCCATCAGCAGAATTTTGGAAAAATGCAGATAAATTAACATACTTTATACTTATGCCAGCATTATTGATTTTTAAATTATCAACGGCAAATTTAGATAATCTAAATGCTATTGATTTTGTAATAACTGGTATATTAGGAATAGTATTTATTCTTATTATAAGTATAATCATTAAATTTAAAATGGATACTTCTGGAGCTTCATTTACCTCTGTAGTTCAAGGTGCAATACGATTTAACACTTATGTTTTCTTAGGACTTATAGCTGCTATTTTAGGAGATGAGGGGATAGCCCTTTCAGCCTTATTAATAACTTTTGCAATTCCAATTATAAATGTTATTTGTATCACTGTTTTTGCAATATATGTAAATGATACTAAAGCTACATTTATAGGAATGATTAAATCAATTGTAAAAAACCCTTTAATTGTTGCTTGTCTTATTGGTGGGAGTATAAATTATTTTGACTTTTATATGCCAATTATTGCAGTAAAATTTTTAGAAATTCTAAGTGCCTCTGCTCTTCCTTTAGGTCTTTTATCTATAGGGTTTGCATTGGATTTAAGTTCTATAAAAGAAGCAAAGCTTGAATTAGTTGTTTCATCTGTTTTAAAACTAGTTGTAATGCCTGTTGCTATGTTTTTTATAGGGAGTTTTTTTGCACTAGATTCATTTTTATTAACTATATTGATAATATTTGCTGCAATGCCAACCGCCTCTTCTTCATTTATTTTAGCAAGACAGTTAGGTGGAGATACTAAATTAATGGCATCAATCATAACTTTTGAAACCCTATTTTCTTTATTCACGGTCTCTTTTATTTTAGGTTTTCTACAATATATAAATTAAGATATTAATAGATTACCTTTAACATAATTGTAGTAAGATATTAATAGTTATATTGGGAGTATTAAATGATTTTTTTAGTTTTAGTAGGAATTGTGGCTACAATAGTTATTGTTTTAAATATGATGGATAATTCTAATTTAGAAAAAATAGAAAAGTATTTTAAAGATAAAAATTGTAAAAATATAACCTATTCAAAAGGTACTTACAAAGCTATTTGTGGTGATGAATTAGTTGAAATACCTAATAGTTTTGAGGTAGATATTAAAGAAGATAAGAAAAGAATAAAACTAAAAAATATAAAAAAGTTGGATGATAAAACTCTAACAATTATTATAAATGATGATTATGAGATTGAATTTAAAGACAAACAAAATAAAGAAAATTTTTATAAAAATTTAAAGGATCAGTTAGATAAATGAATGAGATTATAGATTACATAAAAGCCCATAATGTTGAAAAAACAAACTTTTTCAAACATCTAAAGTGTTCAAAAGAGGAAGCAAAAATTTTACAATATATCACAAAAGAGTATATTACAGGTAGAGATACTCTTATTGTGATTGATATATTAGCAGAGTTTTATGATGTGAAAAGCTATGAACACTTAAATCATATCCATGAGATAAAATCATTATTAGGCTTAGGATGGCTAGTACAAAATAGTTTTGAACATCTAAAATTAAGTGATATGTCTCAACTAGAGCTTTTAAACTCAGCAGTTACTTTATCTCCTGCATATTTAAAGTTTTTGGAAAAAGGTTCTTTGGAGTTTGTTCTTCCTGAAATAAAAAGTTATGCTGACCATTTGGAGTATTTACAAGATCAGTTTTTTAAAATAGATTTAGCACAACAGTTAAATTTAGTAAAAAGAAACTTTGATGAAAATTCACCAAATATAAATAGATTAAGAACAAAATTAACACTTTTAGAAAATAGAATAAAAGACAGAGTAAAAGAGACAAATAGTGAAATTTTACTTGAAGATTTTTTTAAATCAAACAGTTTAAATGAACAAGAACAGATGTTGTTCTTAGCTCTTTTAAAAGAGGAGTATTCTGGGGGAGATGGAACAATTAGAGATATGAACTCTTTGATTGAATTAATCTCAAGTGATGATTATGAAAAAATCAAATTTAGAAGTTTACTAGAAGAGGGCTCAACATTAGTTTCAAATGGTTTAGTTGATTATGATGAGGTTTTAACTCCTTTTGGGGGAATAAACAGAAATTTTTATATTCCAGATGATGTTCTTTATAAAATATCACACCCTACAAAAAAGAAAACATCAAACAGAAAAGTAAAATTAGATAGTTTGATAAAAGACCAAGATATGTTTGAGTTGGTTACAACAAGTAAGTCTTTAGATGATGTTGTCCTAAATGATAAAACAAGAGAGATTTTGAACTCTTTATTAAAACAAATGGATAAAGATGTATTTAATAGATTAAAAGAGTGGGGACTAAAAGATAGAAAAAGAGGAATTGAAGCTAGAATTATCTTTTATGGATTTGCAGGAACAGGTAAAACCTTAACTGCTTTAGCTTTTGCAAAGTCTTTAAAAAAGCAAATATTGAGTTTTGATTGTTCAAAGATCTTATCAATGTATGTTGGTGAAAGTGAAAAAAATGTTAGAGCAATTTTTGATAAATATTATGATTTGAGAGATAAAAGTAAATCAGAACCAATTTTACTTTTAAATGAAGCAGATCAGTTTTTAAGTGCAAGAACAACTACAAGTGCAAGTGGTAGTGAAAAGATGCATAATCAGATGCAAAATATATTTTTAGAGCAAATTGAAAGATTTGACGGAATACTTATTGCAACGACAAACCTTTTAGAATCACTTGACAAAGCCTTTTCTAGAAGGTTCAATTACAAAATTGAATTTAAAAAACCAAATTTGCAACAAAGAGTTCAATTATGGGAAAAGTTACTACCTGAAAATCTTCCATTGGAAGAGGGGTTTGATATTCAAAAACTTGCTAAGCATGAGTTGACTGGTGGTCAAATAGAGATGGTTATTAAAAATACTGCATTTAAAATTGCAGTTGAAGAGGAACCTCTTTTTACCGTTAAATCTTTTGAAGAACAAATTGATAAAGAGAAAAAAGGTAATTTTGATTCTGAGGCTAAAGTTGGGTTCTTTAGTTAAATATATTAGAAAAGTTAATATTTACTTAATAATTTTTTTTATTTGATACTTTTAGTTATAAATAAAAAAAATAGTAAGTAGATAACCTACTCTTATAAGATGAGCTTTATAAGAGATTGGATATTATCTAACATTAATGAGAAAATTTAAGAAGGATTAAAGATGACACATATGGAGTTTACACATCCGTATTTTGGTGCATTTTTCATGTTTTTATTAACATTCGGTGCCTTTATAGCAACGGTTTTTTTAGCTAGATTTGTAAGCCGAAAATTAGCTAGACTTGATACAGAAAAATTAAAGTCTACACTTTATGAATGTGGACCAGAAGTTACAAAACAGCCAAGTAGTATCTCTGTACAATTTTATTTAATGGCTCTTTTGTTTATTCTTTTTGATATTGAGATTATATTTATGTTTCCATGGGCGATTGATTTTAAAGTTTTAGGATGGTTTGGATTTGTTGAAATGATACTTTTCATTCTATTACTTACTATTGGATTTATCTATGCTTGGAAAAAAGGAGCACTTGAATGGCACAGCATAAAGTAAATTATTTACAAGATGGTGGAGCACCAATTGCTCTTACTACAGTTGACAAACTTGTAAACTGGGGTAGGTCAAATTCTGTATGGCCTATGACATATGGATTAGCCTGTTGTGCTATTGAGATGATGGCAACAGGGGCATCAAGATATGATTTTGATAGATTTGGTACTATTTTTAGAGCCAGCCCTAGACAATCAGATTGTATTATCGTTGCAGGAACACTTACAAAAAAACATGCAGAGTTTATGAGAAGATTATATGATCAAATGCCAGATCCTAAATGGGTTATTTCTATGGGGTCTTGTGCAAATACTGGTGGGATGTTTAATACTTACGCAACAGTACAAGGTGTTGATAGAGTTATCCCTGTAGATATTTATCTTCCAGGGTGTGCACCAAGACCTGAAACTCTACAATATGCTCTTATGATGCTACAAAAGAAAATAAGAAGAGAAACAATTTTTAGAAGTATAAAGAAAAAGAGGTTAGTGTAATGAGAAAATATACACCTAAAAATGATGTCCAAAACAAATCATATTTTAGTGACAGATTTTATGTAGCTCCTCAAACTCCAAAAAAAGAAGCTAGTGAAGATGAAATATATTCTAAAGATATAGAGGCTTTAACTAATAAGTTTGAAATATCAGAGTCATATATTGAGATTGATGAATTGGTTATATATATCAAAAATGAAGACAATGTAGATGTCTTGACATTTTTGAAAGAAGAGCTTGAATATGAGATGTTAATGGAGATGTCAGCTATTGATTATATTGCCCAAAGAGGTGGTTTTGAGATTTTTTATGAGATGCTTTCTTTAACAAAAAGAAAAAGAATGAGAGTTAAAACTTTCATTAGACAAAAACAACCTATTGAATCTGTATATTCTGTATTTAAAATGGCAAACTGGGCAGAAAGAGAGATGTATGACATGTATGGTGTAAAAGTTGTAAATCATCCAAACATGAAAAGAATCCTTATGCCTGATGATTGGTATGATTATCCACTAAGAAAAACTTATCCATTACATGGTGATGAAACTGCGCAGTGGTATGAAGTTGATAAAATCTTTGGAAAAGAAGCTAGAGAAGAGATTGGTCCTGAAATAAGAGATGGAGCAAATGTAGATAGATATGATACTGAGAGATTCTCAAGATTAGGTCATGAAGTTCCATATGGTACTGATATTACAGATGGGAAAGAACCAGAACACACACCACTTGGTTACCAAGAAGAAGGTGGAGTTAGAATTATTAAAAAACTTCATGAAGATGATAGCGTTACATTAGAAGAGAGAAGATAGATTATGAAACAAACACCAAATAGATTAAAACCTTTCTTTGAAAATATAAATTTTGAGAGAGAAGATAATACGATGATGATCAACTTTGGTCCTCAGCATCCATCTTCTCACGGACAAATGAGACTTATGCTAGAACTTCAAGGGGAAGAGATAGTAAAAGCTAGACCAGGTGTTGGTTATCTTCATAGAGGTATGGAGAAAATGGGTGAGAATATGATTTATAATGAATTCTTACCAACAACAGATAGAATGGATTATATAGCATCAACTTCAAATAATTATGGTTATGCTTTAGCTGTAGAAAAACTTTTAGGAATAGAAGTACCAAGACGTGCAGAAGTTATTAGAACTATGCTTTTAGAATTAAATAGAATCACCTCTCACCTTTTTTGGCTTGCAACACACGCTTTAGATGTTGGGGCAATGTCAGTTTTCCTTTATACCTTTAGAGAAAGAGAATTTGCAATGGACCTTATAGAGGATTATTGTGGAGCAAGACTTACTCATAGTGCAGTTAGAATTGGTGGAGTTCCTTTAGATTTACCAGAAGATTGGTGTGATAATTTAGAAAAATTCTTAAAGATTTTAGATGTAGAAGTTGATAAATATGAAGGGCTTTTAACAGAAAATAGAATCTGGAAAATGAGACTTGAAAATGTGGGTGTTATCTCTCCAGAACTTGCAAAATCTTGGGCTTGTTCGGGGATTGCTCTTAGAGGTTCAGGTATTAAATGGGATTTGAGACGTGAGATGCCTTATGGATTATATCCAGAATTGGAGTTTGATGTTCCTATTTCAGATAAATGTGATAGTTATGGAAGATATCTTTGTTATATGCAAGAGATGAGAGAATCTGCAAAAATTTTAAGACAACTTATACCTATGTATAAAGAGAGTGAATGTCAACTAATGGCACATGCTCCTGAATATATCTCTGCTCCTAAAGAGGATATTATGACTCAAAACTACTCTTTAATGCAACATTTTGTTCTTGTAACACAAGGGATGAGACCACCAAAAGGTGAAGTATATGTAGCAACTGAATCACCAAAAGGTGAATTAGGATATATGATAGTAAGTGACGGAACTCCATATGCTTATAAAATGAAACTAAGAGCACCATCATTTTGGCATACAGGTATATTTGAAGATTTAATGCCAGGTCATCAGTTAGCTGACGTTGTAACTATGATTGGTAGTTTAAATGTAGTATTTGGTGAAATTGATAGATAAGGAGAAGTTATGAAAAGATTTGATTTAAGACCTTTAAAAGATAACTTCTATGACAGAATGTTAGAACTTATGGATAAAGAGGTTAGTTCTGGTGAAAATGCAATTTTTCTTTTTGAGATAGGAGATTTTAGTGGTGTTCAAAAAAGTGCAGATGTAGTTCTTGAAGCTGGCTATACACTTATGAATTCTCTTAAGTTCAATGAGGTTGATTGGACTATAGTTGTAAAAAAAGAAAAAGATGTAGAGCTTATTGAAAAAAAGAGAAAAGAGGCAGAAGAAAAAGCAGCTCTTGAAGCAAAAAAAGCTGAACAAGTTGAAAATGATGATGACGATGAAGAGTAGAAATGGGTATTAAAGAAATTATTGCAAAAAGTGATTATATTATCACATTTGGATCTTTCTTAGCGAGAGATAATGTAGAGATTCAAGAATCAATTATAGAAGCTATTGCTAAAAACAATGCAGAGTTTATATATTTGCATCCTATTGACAATATTGATTTAAAAGTATATTACACCCAATTTATAAAATATGAAGTTGGAAGTGAAGAGGGTATTACCTCTTTACTATTAGATACTTTTGTAAAACAATCAGATGAAAAAGTTCAAGCTTATATAAATGATTTAGATATAGGTTATATTTCTGCTGAAAGTTCAGCTGGTGAAGAAGAGTTTGAAGAGGCTTTAGCAAAAGCAGAAAACAAAAAACAAAAAACAATGATTATTGGAAGAGATGTATTTTCACATGAAAGAGTAGAAAATATTACAAAAATTCTTTCAGTTATAAGAAAATTTAGTGATTTAAATATTGTGGCTTTAGACCCTGAATATAATGCCATATTAAATGAAGTAACGGATGAAAATCTAGAAGAGGTTGAAGAGTTACACTCTTATAATGGAACAATAATTTATAGAGTTTATGAAGAGGATGATATCTCAACTTTAATTGGAAGTGAATCTTTTGCAAAAATTGCAAAAATCTCTAATCATGATAAAATCTATATTAATTGTGCTGAAGAGAAGTTTCAAAGAGAATTTAAAATAGATAAAAATTTATTTGGTACTGTAGCTTTATGTCCTATGTCATATGGAGATAAAACTAGTTTATCTAAAGGGTATCGTTACAAACAAGTAAAGATTGAAAAGGTTGATGCATAATGAGTGATTTAATAACATTAACGATAAATGGTAAGAGTGTTCAAGGAAAAGAGGGAGAATATATATTAAATGTTGCTCGTGCAAATGATATATTTGTTCCTGCTGTTTGTTATCTAACAAGATGTTCACCTACATTAGCATGTAGACTTTGCTTGGTAGAAGCTGATGGTAAACAAGTTTACTCTTGTAATACAAAAATAAAAGAGGGTATGAATATCACTACTGATACTCCTAATATTGCAAAAGAAAGACGTGCAATAATGGAAGTATATGATGTAAATCACCCATTACAATGTGGAGTTTGTGATCAAAGTGGAGAGTGTGAATTACAAAATTATTCTTTATATATGAAAGTTGATTCTCAAAGTTATACTATAAAAGATGTTCCAAGACCAGCTGCAAACTGGGGAGTTATGAAATATGACCCAGGTTTATGTATTGTTTGTGAAAAATGTGTGACTGTATGTAAAGATATGATTGGATCAAATGCCTTAAGTACAGTTAAACGTGGTGCTGATGCTATTGAAAAAACATTTAAAGATACTATGCCAAAAGATGCTTATTCTATGTGGAATAAACTTAATAAATCACTTATTGGATTTGATGAAGATTCATGTACAGATTGTGGTGAATGTATCTCTGTTTGTCCTGTTGGTGCATTAGTTTCTTCTGACTTTCAATATAAATCAAATGCTTGGGAATTAAATAAAATACCAGCAGCAAATCCACATTCATCAGATTGTGCATTTATGTATTATGAAACTAAACATGAATCAATAGAAAATGCTGAACCTAAAATCTATAGAGTTACAAATGAACATCACTACTCAACTTTAAATGGAGCTGCTAGATTTGGTTATGACTTTGAAAATAAAGTTCAAGGCAAAGATGAAGAAAGCTTTGCAAAAGCTGTTGAAGCATTTAAAAAAGCAGATTCAATTGTTTTTAACTCTTATATTACAAATGAAGAAGCATTTATTTTACAAAAAATTGCAAACAAAACTGGAGCAAAACTTGTAAATAAAGATGCATACAATTATAAAAGATTCTTAAGTGCATATAGTTCTACTTCTGGTACAACTTTATATTCATCAACTTTAAAAGATGTACACGATTCAAATTTTGTAATCTCTGTTGGGTCATATTTAAAAACAGATTTACCAAATGCTAGATATGCACTAAATAACTCTGTTGTTATAAATAAAGGTGCAGCTTTATATTTCCATCCAATCTCTGATAAGGTTATGGAAAAAATTGGTAAAAGAGGAAAAACAACTGAGTTTGTTCAATACAATCCTTTATCAGAAGAATCAGTTTTATATCTAATCTTAGACAAATTTGGAAAAGACTTACCTCAAGATATTCAAGCTTTCATTGACTCTCAAAAAGAGACAAGAACTAAAACTATAGTTGAAACAGTAAAAGAGACTGTAGTTGAAGTTATAAAAGATGAAGAAACAGGTGAAGAGACTGAGAAGAAAAAAGTAGTAAGTAAAAAAGTTAATAAAGAAGTTGAGTTTGAATATACAAAACTACTTGACAATCTAGGATTAGATGAAAAATTCCTTGATACTTTAGAAACACTACTTGCAAAAAAAGATACTTACTCTTTAATAGTAGGGGAAGATTTATATACTCATCCAAAAAGTGAAAATTTAGCAAAATTATGTGGATTAATCGATAAACATACAGATTTCAGTATTGTAATAATACCTTCTCAGACTAATACTTTAGGTGTTAGTTTAATTTGTGATTTAAGTGATACTGTTTCAGGATCTACAGTAGGTTATAACGAAAAGGCAGATTTCCAATTAAGTGCTTTAGGTGATGGTGATTTAGATATGCCAGCACTTAACCAACAAGAAGGAACTTTCACAAATATTGATAAAAAAGTAATCCCTACAAATGTTGCAATAGATTATAAAGGATATGTTTTAAATGATATTGCAAATAAAGTATTAGAAGATGATGTAGAGTATACAATAGAATATACAGTTGAACTTCCAGAAAAAGCTGGTTTCAAAGCAGTTGAGTTTGATAAACTTCCTAACTATTTTGGAAATGATAGAGTTGAGTTTAGGGGATATGACTTAGTACCTCAAGAGATAGTTGTACCAAAAACTTTAGAAGAGGGATTAAATGAACTTTCTGTTACACAAGTTGATGAGGCTTTAAGTTCTACATTAACATTATTAGAAAATGAAACTCTTATTTATAGAGCAAATCCAATTAATCAATTCAATGAATTCACAGCTATTGCTCATGAGTTTGCAAAAGATTTACAGTCAGGTGTTTTTGTTTCAGAAGAATTATTTGAAAAACTTGAACTTGAAAAAGGTGATAAAGTAAAAGTTAGTTCAAATGGAACTGAACTTGAACTAAATGTATATTGTGATGATCAAATATCTGGAGAGATTGCATATGTATCAACATTCCAAAAGGATTTAGATACAAAAGAACTTTTTGATGGATATAGATTTTCAAAAGCTGTGATTAAAAAGGCGTAATAATGGAAACAGGATTTATTATTGAGACTATTATAAAAGCTGTAGTTGTATTAGCAGTTTTCTCAGCATTAGCTGGATTTACTACTTATATCGAAAGAAAAGTACTTGCATTTATGCAAAGAAGACTTGGACCTATGAATGTAGGACCTCATGGGGTTTTACAGTTAGCAGCAGATGGTATAAAATTATTTACAAAAGAGGATTTTATCCCACAAAATGCAGCTAAACCTGTATTTATGATTGCACCTATTATTACAGCAGCCACTGCTTTTATAGCAATGACAGCCGTTCCTTTCTTCCCTGAGTTTGAATTATTTGGTTATACAGTAAGACCTATTATTTCAGATGTAAATGTTGGGGTTTTATTTGTAATGGGTGTTGCTTCAGTTGGACTTTATGGACCACTTTTAGGTGGTATGAGTAGTGCAAATAAATGGTCACTTTTAGGTGGAGCTAGAACAGCTATTCAACTTCTTTCATATGAGGTTGTATCTGGACTTGCTTTACTTGCTCCTCTTATGCTTGTTGGTTCATTATCTTTAATTGATATAAATGAGTATCAAGCAGGTGGATTTACCCATTGGTTAGTTTGGTCTCAACCATTAGCTTTTGTTCTTTTTGTGATTGCTGGGTTTGCTGAAACAAACAGAACTCCATTTGATTTACTTGAGCATGAAGCTGAGATTGTTGCAGGGTATGCAACTGAGTATTCAGGTATGAGATGGGGTATGTTCTTTATTGGAGAATATGCAAACCTATTTACTATTTGTTTCTTAGTATCTTTAATCTTCCTTGGTGGATACAATGATTTATGGTTTATCCCTGGAGGACTTGCAATTATCCTTAAAGTTATGTTCTTAGTATTTTTCTTTTTATGGACAAGAGCAGCTTGGCCACATATTAGACCTGATCAATTGATGTGGTTATGTTGGAAAATTTTAATGCCATTAGCAGTAATTAATATCTTGATTACTGGTTTTGTGATGATGTTTTAGGAGTTAAGATGGGATTAGAAAAACTAAAAGATAGAAATATTAGCATGGGTGACTATGTTAATGTTTTAGAAGAGGAATATCCACAAACTTCTTGGGAACAATTTAAACAAGTTGCAAAGAGGTCTGTAAAAGGTGAACTTTTTGTGGGGCTAAAAATTGTTTGGAATATGATGACAGGAGCTTTATTTAAAGGTGAAATGCATACTGTTCAATATCCAGCAGAAAAACTGCCTATTGGTCCAAGATATAGAGCAGTTCATAAACTTCTTGCATTATTAGAATCGGGTGAAAACAGATGTATTGGTTGTGGTTTGTGTGAAAAAATCTGTATTGCTGATTGTATTAGAATGGATACTAAAATTGATGAAAACTCTAGAAAAGAGGTTTTAGAGTATTCAATTAATCTTGGTCGTTGTATCTTTTGTGGATATTGTGCTGAGGTTTGTCCAGAGCTTGCAATTGTTCATGGTGGAAGATATGAAAATGCAAGTGAACAAAGAGCACACTTTGTTATTAAAGAGGATTTACTTACTCCTCTTGATAAAT
The DNA here is from genome assembly GCF_963676935.1 of Halarcobacter sp. Taxonomy (NCBI): domain Bacteria; kingdom Pseudomonadati; phylum Campylobacterota; class Epsilonproteobacteria; order Campylobacterales; family Arcobacteraceae; genus Halarcobacter; species Halarcobacter sp. Next base: position 2,830,846 of record NZ_OY781470.1, on the reverse strand, counting down.
TAAAACAACAAAAAGAGTATCCTGGTTTTGGTGCTGTATCTCCTGATGCAGATGAAAAAATCAAGAAAACTCCATTATCATATTAAGGAGGGGAGATGTTTGAAATAGTAGCTTTTTATCTATTTTCAATTTTAACAATTGTTATGTTCTCCATAACAGTTTTTACAAATAATTCACTATATGCCCTAAGTTCTTTGGCTGCAGGGATGATTTTTATTTCAGCTTTCTTCTTCTTGCTTGATGCTGATTTTCTAGGGGCTGTACAAATTGTAGTTTATACAGGTGCTGTAATGGCACTTTATGCCTTTGGTATGATGTTTTTTGATGCTTTATCTGTTGTAAAAGAGAAAGTAAATAATCCAAAATTGGTATTTTTATTAAGTGGAGTATCTGCTTTAATTATAGTACTTATTTTTGTTGCTCCAATCGTTACATCAAATGTAGAAGCTCAGTATCCAGTTCATCCTGAATGGGGTAATTCACAAGATGTTGGGGTAGTTTTATTTACAAAATATTTAATTCCATTTGAGGTTGCAGCTGTTATGTTGTTGGTTGCAATGATTGGTGGTATTATTTTAGCAGGGAAAAAGATGGATACTTCATACTCTGAATTAAGTGAAGAAGAGATTGATATATTAGAGTCCCAAGAAGCAGAAAAGGATAGCAAATGAGTTTAAACGCATATTTGATTTTATCTTCAGTTTTATTTTTAATAGGAACTGTTGGTGTAATTAGAAGAAAAAACTTACTTATGCTTTTCTTCTCAACTGAGATTATGTTAAATGCTGTAAATGTTGGTTTAGCTGCTATTTCAAAGTTTCATGGAGATTTAACAGGGCAAATGTTTGCATTTTTTATTATAGCAATTGCAGCAAGTGAGGTTGCTATTGGATTAGGTTTATTAATCCTTTGGTACAAGAAAAGAGGATCAATTGATCTTGATACTATTCAAAGTATGAAGGGGTAATAATGGAAAAATATTTATATATAGCACTTTTTGCCCCACTTTTAGGTTCTTTAATAGCTAGTTGTTTTTCAATGAGACCTAAGATGTTATTTACAGGAATCATAACTTCTCTATTATTAGCTGTATCTATGGTATCTTCATTAATACTTTTACAATATATTTTTACAACAGAATCTATTGTTCATGTAAAACTAATAGATTGGATATCAATTGGAAGTTTAGATATCCCATTTGGGTTTGTAGTTGACCAAGTAAGTGTTGTGATGATGGTTGTTGTAACTATTGTATCAACGATGGTACATATCCATTCAATTGGATATATGGATCATGATAAATCATTTAATAGATTTTTTGCTTGGCTTTCAGCTTTCGTTTTTTCAATGATGATTCTTGTTATGTCAGATAACTTTGCTGGATTATTTATAGGATGGGAAGGTGTTGGATTATGTTCATGGGGATTAATTGGTTTTTGGTATCATAAAGAGGATCAAGCTTTATCAAAAGATATCTATAAATCACCATTTTCTACACTGTCTCCATTTTCTTCAATCTCTCCAGGTTATGCAGCTAATGAAGCGTTTATAACAAACAGAGTTGCTGACCTTGGGATGTTAGTTGGATTATTCTTAATCTATTGGAATCTTGGAAGTTTACAATATGATGATGTATTTGCAAATATCTCTACTCTTGATACAGGGTTAGTTATTGCAATAGCAGCTTTCCTTTTTATTGGAGCTATGGGTAAATCAGCACAATTTCCTTTTAATCAATGGCTTGCAAATGCAATGGAGGGTCCAACTCCAGTTTCTGCACTTATTCACGCTGCAACTATGGTAACAGCAGGGGTTTACTTAGTAATCCGTGCAAATGAAATCTTTACAACTGTTCCTGAAGTTGGATATTTTATTGCTTGTCTTGGTGCTTTTGTTGCTATTGGAGCTGCTTCTATGGCATTAGTTGCTACAAATATTAAAAAGATTATTGCATTCTCAACACTATCTCAATTAGGATATATGTTTGTTGCTGCTGGTCTTGGAGCATATTGGGTAGCATTGTTTCACCTTGCAACTCATGCTTTCTTTAAATCGGTACTATTCTTAGGTGCTGGTAATGTTATGCATGCACTAAATGATGAAATAAATATCAAAAATATGGGTGGACTTCATAAACATATGAAGGGAACTTCTATTATTATGACAATTGCTTCAATAGCACTTGCAGGAATTTTCCCATTCTCTGGTTTCTTCTCAAAAGATTTAATCCTAGAGGTTGCTTTTGGACACCACTCTTATATTTTATGGGCAATTTTATGGATAACAGCAGGTTTAACTGCATTTTATTCATTTAGACTTATTATGTATGTATTCCATGGTGAAGAGAAGTTTAAAGAGAAAGGTTATCATCCCCATGAAGCTCAATCATATGTGATTGCTGCTATGACACCACTTGCAATATTAGCAATTATTGCAGGTATCTTTAAAGGTTCATATATAGAGATGGTAACAAAACTTCTACCTGAATTAGAAGTTCATGTTAGTGATTCAACACTTTGGATTTTAATTATAATAACTCTAGGTATAGCACTTGGGGGTATCGCATTTGCTGTGTTTAAATTCAAAAAAGATGGTACATATTTTAGTGAGAAATTCAAAGATAGACTTTGTTATAAAGTGTTGGCAAACCAATATTTTATGCCTCATCTAATAGAAAATGTAATAAATAAACCTTATTTAGCACTTTCTAAATTCTCATGGAAAAAAGTTGATCTTAAAATTGTTGATGCAATTGTTGATGCAATTGCAAAAGTTGTTTATAAAAGTGGAGAGCAAACTAGAATTATGCAAAGTGGAAATTTATCAACATCGTTAAGATTGATGATTTTAGGTTTAACAGTGTTACTGGTACTTTTAGTAGCACTTGGAATAGCGAAGTAAGGGGTTAGATAGATGGAACATATTTTATCAATTTTAATATTTTTTCCAGCATTTGCAGCATTTATAGGATTTTTAGTTAAAAATGATTCTATTAGAATGTATGCGATTTTAGTAACTGCAATTGAGTTTGTATTAACTGTTTTATTATGGTCAAACTTTGATACAAATATTGCAGATATGCAGTTTACTGAGATGATCCCTATAATTGAAAGTTATGGAATTAACTATTTAGTAGGAATAGATGGTATCTCTTTATTTTTGGTTATTATGACAACATTTATGACAATGATTGCTGTAATTGGATTAACTGAAAAAAGAAACCTAAAACATATGATTATCACTATTTTATTTTTAGAGATGACTATGGTTGGTGTATTTGTTGCTTTAGATGCAATTATCTTTTATTTATTCTGGGAATTATCACTTGTACCTATGCTTTATATAATAGGAGCTTGGGGTGGTCAGCTTAGAATCTATGCGGCAATCAAATTTTTCTTATATACATTCTTAGGTTCACTTGTGATGTTAGTTGGTATGTTATATCTTGGATATGTTTATTACCAAACAACAGGACACTGGAGCTTTAGTATTATGGATTGGAATATGCTTGTATTGCCTTTCGATATGCAATTATGGCTTTTTATTGCCTTTTTTGCAGGTTTTGCAATCAAAGTTCCAATGTTTCCATTCCATACATGGCTTCCATATGCTCACGGTCAGGCACCAACAATAGGTTCTGTAATCCTTGCAGCTGTATTGCTTAAAATGGGTACATATGGATTTGTAAGATTTTCACTTCCACTTTTCCCTGATGCCTCAGTTTACTTTACAATACCAATGGCTATCTTAGCTTTAATTGCTATTGTTTACACAGCAATGGTTGCTTATGCACAAGAGGATATGAAACAAGTAATTGCATACTCATCAGTATCTCATATGGGTGTTATTATACTTGGTATTTTTGCACTAAATGTTGAAGGTATTGGTGGTTCAATCTTCTTAATGATTTCACATGGTGTAGTATCAGGAGCACTGTTCATGTTAGTTGGGGTTATTTATGATAGACGTCATACTAAGATGATAAAAGAGTTTGGTGGATTAGCTAGCGTGATGCCAAAATATGCAACAATCTTTGGAATTATGCTTATGGCATCTGTTGGTCTTCCACTTACAATTGGATTTGTTGGGGAGTTTTTATCTTTATTAGGATTTTTTAAAGTATCTCCTGTATTAACAATTATCGCAGGACTTACAATTATCCTTGGAGCTGTTTATATGCTTGTGATGTACAAAAAATCTTTCTTTGGACCAATTACAAATGAAGAGAATAAAAAACTTGAAGATATCAAAGGTAGAGAGATTGCAGCACTTGTACCATTAGTTGCATTGGTTATTATCTTAGGGGTTTATCCAAAACCTATATTAAAACCTGTTGATAAATCAGTTTCTCAACTTGTAGAGATTATGCAAATAAAAGCAGTAAATCAAACAACAAAGACTAGACTCTTAGAGTCTAATAGCATTGGGGAGGTGAAAAATGACTAGTGTTATCCCACCAGTAGCAATTGATTTTGCTAGTTTAAATTTTACTACAATTGTACCAATGCTTATGGCAATAGTTGGTGCTTTAGTTATTCTTTGTGTTGATTTAGTAAATAAAAAACTTGATAAGTCACTTTATGTGATGTTAACTGTATTATTCCTTTTTGTAGACTTAGGTACATTAATTGGTTACTCAGGAAATGTTAGAGGTTTCTTTGATCTGTTATTAGTTGATGGTATTGCAATTTTATCTCAGGCTATTATTGTATTTGCTTCGATTTTATTTATTTTAACTGCAATGAATAAATTAAGATTCCAAGAGTATAGATATCCAGAATATTTTGCTTTATATTTATTTGTTGTAGCTGGTTTCCAATTTATGGTAAGTTCAGATTCATTGATTCTTATTTTTGTTGGACTTGAAACTGCATCAATGGCTTTATATACACTAATTGCAATGCATAATAGAAAAAATGCAATTGAAGCAGCAATTAAATACTTTACAATGGGTGCATTAGCAACGGCATTTTTTGCATTTGGGTCTATGTTATTTTATGCAGTTACAGGTACAGTTGAACTGGGACAAATCTCTGAGGTTTTAACTGAATCAAATTTTGAAAACTATCCTGTAATCTTACTTGGAGTTGTTTTCTTACTAGGTGCACTTGGGTTTAAACTTTCATTGGTACCATATCATACTTGGGTTGCAGATGTTTATGAAGGGTCAACTGCTTCTCTAGCAGGATTTTTATCTGTTGTTCCCAAAATAGCTGGTTTTGTTGTAGCTTTAAGATTTTTTGAAATCTTTGTTGCAAGTGGAGATATGTTTGTAGAGATTATCCTTTATGCAACGGTAGTTTTAACTATGACTATTCCAAATATTATAGCTTTAGTTCAAACAGATATAAAAAGAATGTTAGCTTATTCATCTATTTCTAATGCAGGTTTTGCAATGGGAGCAATTTTAATAGGAACTACACAAGCTACAAATGCTTTATTCTTATATTGGATTATGTTCTTTATTACAAACCTTGGTGGATTTACAATGTTATGGTTAAATAGAAACAAAGATTATAGCTTTGCAAGTGACCATTCCCTTGAAAAATATTCTGGAATTATTAAAACTTCACCATTTACAGCTACTATGATGGGACTATTTTTCTTATCTTTAGCTGGTGTACCTCCATTTTCTTTATTTTGGGGGAAAATGTATTTAATAGGAAGTGCTGTAAATGCCGGATATATTATTCTTGCACTTATTATGGCAATTAACTCTGCAATAGCAGCATACTATTATTTAAAACCAATAGTATATATCTTCTTAAAAGAGCCAGTTGAAGATGGTGTAAAATGTATGGTTAATGCAACAGGACCAATTAAAACAGTTATTGGTTTTTGTGCTATTGTAACTATACTTTCTATCTTTTTAGTAGAACCACTACTTAATGTGATTTCATATTATGTACAAATCTCAGGTTACTAGGATTTTTTCCTAGTAGCTGAGTTAAGAAGCTTTTTGATTAATTGAGGCTATAAGTCTATAAGCCATCTGTTTTAATCTTGACTCATAATTTTCTAACAAATTCTCTTTTGGTGTTAATGCAACCCAATCAATAACTCTTGCCCCAATAGATGCTGAGGTGTGTTCCATATATAGTTTTGAAGTATAAAAACTATGATTCATAAAATATTTTGTAGTGTTAAGATTTATAAGAATAGAGTTTTTAGAAAAATATCCTCTTCTTGGTTTAGCTTCAACTTGACCATAAGGCCAATAGTAGTATGCAACTAACCTTTCGGAAAACTTCTCATGTATTTTATTTCTTTCAAATAAGGAGTTTCTATCTGCTAAGATAACATAAGCATCAGATTTTTCTATCTTATCAATCAAATCACTCATCTCATCTTTTATGACACATTTAATTGGGTTTTCACCCTTTTTTTGAGTACAGCATCTACATTGAGTACATTTTGCAATTTTATATTGATTTATAGTTAGTATATTAGTATCTATATTAATTGAATTAAAGTATTGATCTAAATAATTAATTATTGTATTTATCTCACTATGGTACTGTTCTGAACAATCTATAAATGTAATATTCATGAGAAGCTCCAATTAATAAATGAATATTCATATATTAACATAAAAAAATTACAATTTGAAGACTTTTATTAAAAAATATACTCTAGAATTACTTTTCTAAACATTTTTTATTTATAAATTTAAAATTTCGTAAAACAATTAAATCTAAAAGTAATCCACTTCTTGATACAATCCAAGTACAAAAAATTTTAAGGATATATTTTGAAGACTATTAGTGTTGCACACTCTCCTGATGCTGATGATATCTTTATGTATTATGCAATTAAGTTTGGATGGGTTACACCAAAAGATGCAGTATTTGAAAATATTGCAGATGATATTGAAACTTTGAACCAAGCTACATTAAAAGGTGAGTATGATATTTGTGCTATCTCATTTGCACTTTATCCTTTTGTAAAAGAAGATTACGCTTTATTGAAAACTGCAGTCTCTTTTGGAGAGGGATATGGTCCAAAACTTATTAAGAAAAAAGATAAGAAATTAAAAAGAAATTTTAAAGTAGCTCTTAGTGGTGAGTTTACAACAAATGCTTTATTGTTTAGAATAGCTTATCCAGAAGCTAGAATTACTTACATGAATTTTCTTGATATTGAAAAAGCTGTATTAGATGGTGAAATTGATGCAGGTGTATTAATCCATGAATCTATTTTAACTTATGATGAAGAGTTAGAAGTAGAACGTGAGATTTGGGATATTTGGGTTGAACTTAGTGGAGGAGATTTACCTCTTCCTTTAGGTGGAATGTGTATTAGAAGATCTCTTCCTTTACATAGTGCTATTGATTATGAAAATACTTTAATAAAAGCAGTTGATGTAGCAAATAAAAATAGAAAAGTATTAGCTCCTATGCTTTTAGAAAAAGGTCTAATAAGAGTAGATGCCAATACACTAGATAACTATTTAGACCTTTATGCTAATGATAATTCTGTAATGCTTAGTGAAGTTCAATATAAGGCTTTAGATAAATTATATGAATTGGGTTATCAAAATGGTTTTTATGAAAGCCTTGTAAAAGCACAAGATTTTTTAATCCCTAGTGAATATGAGGAATTAAGAGCAAAGTGAGTTTTAAGCAAATAGATTTTTCAAGATACTCTTCAATAAAAATTGGACCAAAGGTTGAGGTTAAAGTGATTGAAGAGATAGGTGATTATAGTGAGTACCAAATAATAGGTCGTGCAAATAATCTTTTAATATCTAATAATCCTCCAAAGTTTGCAATTTTAGGTGAAGCCTTTGATTATATCAAACAAGAAGATGATAAACTATATGTTGGATGTGCTACAAGTTCAGGGAAACTTCTAACTTATGCAAGAAAGAATAATATTGCAAATTTAGAGTTTATAGCAAAACTTCCAGGAAATCTTGGTGGACTTGTAAAAATGAATGCGGGATTAAAAACTTGGGAAATCTTTAATTATATAAATAAAATAAAAACTAAAGATGGATATGTAAAAAAAGAGGATATAAATTATTCATATAGAGATACAAAACTTGATACAATAGTTTATGAAGTTGTATTTAATATAGAGTATGGTTTTTGCAAAGATAAGTTAAAAGAGTTTAATAAAATGAGAGATAATCAACCACAAGTTCCTAGTGCAGGGAGTTGCTTTAAAAATCCTAAAGGGAATTTTGCTGGAAGATTGATTCAAGAGGTTGGTTTAAAAGGTTTTAGAAAAGGTGATATGGCATTTAGTAATGTACATTCTAATTTCTTAGTGAATTTGGGAAATGGGAAATATGAAGATGCTATTTATCTTATAAATGAAGCAAAAAAAAGAGTAAAAAAAAGTTTTAATATAGATTTAGAGGAAGAGATTATAATTTTTTAGTTTTAAAATATTTATGTTAGAATTCGAGATTTAAAAAATTAAGGGTATGTATTAGTGAAAAATTTAGTAATAGTGGAGTCACCAGCAAAAGCAAAAACAATTTCAAAGTTTTTAGGAAAAGACTATAAAGTTATGGCCTCAATGGGACATGTAAGAGACTTACCTAAATCAAAGTTAGGGTTTGATCCTGAAAATAATTTTGAACCAAAATATCTTATCTCAACAGATAAGAAAAAAGTTATAAGTGATTTAAAAAAAGAGATTACTAAAGATACTACAATCTACCTAGCGGCCGATGAGGACCGAGAGGGAGAAGCTATTGCTTGGCATCTTATCCCTGCGCTTAAAATTGAAAAAAACCCTATAAAAAGAATTGTTTTCCACGAAATCACTAAAGGTGCAATTTTAGAGGCTATTAATAACCCAAGAGAAGTTGATCAACACTTAGTTGATGCTCAACAAGCAAGAAGAATTCTTGACAGAGCAGTTGGTTATGAGCTTTCACCTTTATTATGGAAAAAGGTTAGATATGGACTTAGTGCTGGAAGAGTTCAATCTGTTGCTGTTAAAATAATTGTTGATAGAGAAAATGAGATTAGGGAATTCGTTCCTGAAGAGTTTTGGAAAATCAAAGCTGATTTTATAAATCCTGAGTTGAAATCTGAATTAGCAAAAATTGATGGAAAAGCAAAAAAAGTAAAAAATGAGCAAGAAGCAAAAGAGATTGAAACTTCTATAAATCAAGGTAAATTTGAACTTTTTGATATTGAAGAAAAAGAGAGCAACAGAAACCCAGCAGCACCTTTTACAACATCTACATTACAACAAGAAGCAAGTAGAAAACTTGGATTATCTGTTAGACAAACTATGGTTATAGCTCAACAACTTTATGAAGGAAATGTTGGGAATATACCAAACCATACAGGTGGTTTGATAACTTATATGAGAACAGATTCCTTAAATCTTTCAAAAGTTGCTACAAGTGCCGCAAAAGAAGTTATTGAAAATGAATATGGGAAAGAGTATGCTTTAGCTAAACCTAGAGTTTATCGTTCTAAAGCAAAAGGAGCACAAGAAGCTCACGAAGCAATTCGTCCAGTAAATATGGCACTTAAACCAAGTGATATTAAATCTTATGTTGAACCAGCTCAATTTAAACTTTATAGTCTTATTTGGAAAAGAACACTAGCAACTCAAATGGCACCTGCAAAAATAGCTAATACTACATATAAAATAAGTGCAGGAAAAGATAAAGAGTATGAGTTTCAATCAAAGGGTCAAAGAATAATTTTCCCAGGATTCATGAAAGCTTATACTGAAGGTAGTGATAATCCAGAAGCAGTTTTAGATAGTAGTGAAAAGATTTTGCCAACTATTAAAGTAGGAACAGTTTTAGATTTAGAAAAATTAGATTTAGAACAAAACTTTACAAAGCCACCTGCAAGATATACAGAAGCTAGTTTAGTTAAAAAATTGGAGAGTGAAGGGATAGGAAGACCATCTACTTATGCTCCAACTATTTCAACTATTCAACAAAGAGAATATGTAACAAAAACTGAAGATAAAAAATTAGCTCCAACTCCAACAGGAGAGATTGTAAATAGCTTTTTAGTTGATCATTTCCCACATATTGTAGATTTAGGTTTTACAGCAAAAGTTGAAGAAGACTTTGATGAGATTGCAGAGGGGAAAATTGCTTGGCAACAAGTTATGCAACATTTTTATGGGGATTTCAAAAAAACTATTAATGAAAAAGAAGAGAGTGTAAATAAAGAGGACTATCTTCAAATAAGAGAGATAGGAACAGATCCTAAGTCTGGGAAACCAATTAGTGCAAGAGTTGGAAGATTTGGTCCCTTTGTTCAAATAGGTACAAAAGATGATGAGGAAAAACCACAGTTTGTTGCGATTCCTGACCATCTAAATATGGATACTATTACACTTGATGAAGCATTGTTTTTATTTACCCTGCCAAGAGTTGTGGGACAAACGCAAGAGGGTGAAGATATAAAAGCAAATATTGGAAGATTTGGTCCATATTTACAAGTTAAAACAAAGTTTTATTCTTTAAAACAAGATGATCCTTATACAATTGAACTTCCAAGGGCTTTAGAAGTGATAAAAGAGATTGATGAAGCAAAAGCAAAAGCTTTAATAAAAGAGTTCCCTGAAGAAAAAATCCAAGTTTTAATAGGTCAATATGGACCATATATAAAACAAGGAAGAAAAAACTTCAAAATACCAAAAAGTGTTGAAGCTGAAGATTTAACTTTAGAGCAGACTTTAGAGATAATTGCGAAAGATCCAAAGTCTAAAACAGCAGCAAAAAAAACAGCAGCTAAGAAAACAACAACAAAAAGAACGACAAGAAAAAAGTCAGCAGTAAAAACAACTACAAAGAAATAGATGAAAGTAGGAATTTTATCAGATAGTCACTATAAAAGTGACTATACTAAAGAGGTTATAAACCTTTTAAAAGAAAACCAAGCAGAATACTTAATTCATGCTGGTGATTTATGTAAAGAAGAGAACTTAAAACATTTAGAAGAATCAGGATTAACTTATGTTTGTGTATTTGGGAATAATGATTTTTCTTTGATTGAGTTATCTTCTAAATACAATATCAAGCAAGAACCTTATTATTTTAAGATTAAAGATACTAGTTTCAAACTTATGCATTTGCCTTTTTATTTAACAGGTGATACAGATATAGTAATTTATGGACATACACATATTTTTGAAACTGATTATAAAAATGGAACACTATTTTTAAACCCAGGAGAAGTGTGTGCTAGAGAGAAACCTTTAGTTGAGTGTATCTTGTTAGATATTAATGAAAATGAGTATATAATCCACTATTACTCAAAAGATATAAATGAAAATAAATTTTTAAAAGAAGAGATTAAATATGAGCGTAAATGATAAAAATAAAGATATTTTTTTATGTGCTATTTGTAATATAGAAAGTGGTACATGTAATGAAGACTGTAAATTTTGTACACAAAGTGTAAAGTATAAAGCAGATATTCAAAGATATAAACAAAAAGAGATAGAACAAATTGTTGAAGAAGCAAAAAGAGCAAGAGAAAACAATGCAAATGGATTTTGTCTTGTAACAGCAGGTAAAGGTCTTACTGACAAAAGATTAAAATTTGTTTGTGAAGCAGCACGTGCAGTTAAAAAAGAGAATCTGGGTTTAATTTTAATTGCCTGTAATGGTACAGCAAGTGTTGAGCAACTTCAAACATTAAAAGAAGCTGGAGTTGATGCATATAATCATAACTTAGAGACAGCACAAGATTTTTATTCAGAGATTGTTACAACTCATACATGGGAAGAGCGATATCAAACATGTAAAAATGTAAAAGAGGTTGGATTAAGATTAGTATGTGGGGGAATCTTTGGTTTAGGTGAAACTCAAGAACAAAGAGTTTCGATGCTTGAATCTATTGCCTCTTTAGAACCTATGAATGTACCTTTAAACTTTTTTATTCATAATCCAGCTTTACCTATTAAAGCTAGTACAATTAGTAGAGAAGAGGCTTTTGACTTAATTAAATTAGCTAGAAAAATGGTTCCAAATGCAATGAAAATAATGGTTGCAGGTGGAAGAGAACTTATGTTTGGTGAAGAACAATATAAAATCTTTGAAAATGGAGCAAATGCTTTTGTTATTGGTGATTATTTAACAACAGCTGGTAAATCTGCTAAAGAAGATATGGATGAACTTGAAAAATTAGGTTTTAAAATAACAAGAGAAAGAAACTAAGGTAGAGTAAGATGAGTGAAGAAATACTGATTATTATCTCAATATCATTAATTATTTTTCTTTCTCCACTTGTCTCTCGTGTATTAAAACTTCCTACTATTACTGTTGAGATAATTTTAGGTGCTATTGCTGCATATTTTGCATTTATAGTTGAACATTCTATCTTAGAACTTGTTGCAGAGCTAGGTTTTTTATATTTGATGTTTTTAGCAGGTTTAGAAGTAGATTTAAAAAAATTGATTAATATTTCAGGCGATTTACTTAGAAGATCAATTTTTTATAATGTGATTCTTTTCTCTTTAGCTACGGCAATAACTTTTTATTTTGAACTTGGAAAAATATTTATTGTTGTTTTACCTTTGATTTCAATAGGATTATTGGCTGCACTAAAAAAAGAGTATGGGGATGTTGAATGGATTAAACTCTCTATTACAGTAGGTCTTATAGGTGAAATAGTATCGATTTTTGCATTAACAACTGTTTCAGCAGCTTTAGAATTTGGTTTAAATTTTGAATTTTATAAAACTATGGCTTTATTCATTTTCTTTTTAATATTTATGCTTTTTGTATATAAATTGTTTCATAATGCAATTTGGTGGTATCCTGAGATTAAAGCTGTATTAATGCCAGAAAAAGACAATCAAGAACAAGATATTAGAGTTTCTATGGCTATATTCTTTTTAATGATTACAGTTATGATGTATCTACATTTAGAGGTTGCTTTTGGAGCATTTATTGCAGGAACTTTTATTACTACATTTTTCGAAGAACATAATAAACAATTACCTCATAAGTTAGAACACTTTGGTTTTGGTTGGTTAGTACCAATATTTTTTATTTATGTTGGTTCTTCCTTTGAGATTGAGTCTTTATTACATGATGGTTTAGTAAAACATGCTATTTTAATTGCTCTTGCAATGATTCTTATAAGAATAGTAGCTTCAACACTATTTATTAAAACAATTGGTTGGAATAGATTTTATATGATAGGTCTTTCTCATTCTATGCCATTGACTCTATTAATTGCCGTAGCAACTTTAGCATATCATAATCATTCAATTACACAATACTATTATTATGCGTTTATTTTAGCTTCAATTATTGAGGTTTTATTTGTAATGATAGCGATAAGATTATTATCTCACTTTGTTAAGCTTGATAATAATCTAAAATAGTTATTCGTAAAGTTTTATAACACTAACTTTTTCATTATCGTAAGTTACTTCATAATCATCTGGAGTACTTGCAAGTTCAATTACAATTCTAAAAAAGTTTTCATCTTTGTGATTTCCTACAGCTATTTTAGGAAAATTTGTAGATTTTAATTCATCTCTTACTGTATAGAAATTTTCTTTTGCATTAAAATCAAGAACAACTTTTTTCTCACCTGGAAGAGTTATTTTTTTGCTAACAGAGTATTTTGAAAAAATATCAATTCTATCATTATCATATTCAATTTTTACAAAAGGAAGAAGTTGTTTTTCATTTACAACATCAAGTCTTGGTTTTACATAAACCACTTGTTCAACTTGTTTTGGTTGTTCGACAATAACCTCTTTAGCAATATTTTTTGCTTTCTTTTCAGTCTCTTTTTGTGCCTTTTTAATCATTTTTTGTACTTTTTCTTCTGTTAAAGCAGGTACTTTAGGTTTCTCCTCTTCAGGCTTATTCATTTTCTCGTACATCTCATTTACGTATTGTTGCTCTTGTTGAAACTCTACTGCATAATCCTCTTCAACTTCGTTCATCTCAATAATTCTTGCTGCTTCTTCTTCATAAGCATTTGTTGCTTCAAAAGGATTTTCTCTAGCAATTAAGCTAACAGATAGTACTAATAGTAGTGTAAATAAGTTTTTCATTCTTCAGGCTCCAAATTTTTAAGTTCAAAATACTCTTTTTGAAGATAAGCATTTTCCTCTTGCAATCTTTTTATTTCACTTTTAAGATATGCTTTTTTGTGCTTTAGAGAACTATATACCTCTAAAGAATTATCTCCAAAAAGAATATTAGAAACATGATAACCAAGAAAAATCGTTACAGCAATAGAAAATATTGCTAATAACGAGAATTTCTTAATTGTATGCTTTTTTTCTTTCATAAATTATTTAGAAAAAGGTTGTTTCCCTAAATATTCAGCATAACCAATCTCTGCACCAATCTCTAAAAGTCTGTTGTATTTTGCGATTCTATCACTTCTAGCTGTTGAACCAGTTTTGATTTGACCGCAGTTTAATGCAACAGCAAAGTCTGCAATAAATGCATCTTCAGATTCACCTGATCTGTGAGACATTACGCAGTTGTAGTTGTTTCTTTGTGCAAGTCTAATTGTAAGCATAGTTTCACTAACTGATCCAATTTGGTTTGGTTTAATTAAAATCGAGTTTCCAATACCTTTTTGAATTCCTTCATTTAAGATATTTGCATTTGTAACAAATAAATCATCACCAACTAATTGAACTTTTGAACCAAGTCTATCAGTTAAAATTTTCCATCCATCCCAATCATCTTCTGAAAGACCATCTTCAATAGAAACAATAGGGTATTTAGTACATAAATCTTCATAATAAGAAACAAGTTCTTCAGAAGTTAAAACTCTACCTTCACCTTTAAGTTCATATTTACCATCTTCAGTTGTAAGTTCTGATGCTGCAACATCAAGTGCAATTGCAATTTGCTCACCAGCTTTATATCCAGCTTTTTCAACAGCTTCTAAAATAACTTGGATAGGTTCTTCGTTTGATTTTAAGTTTGGAGCAAATCCACCCTCATCACCAACTGCTGTAGATTCACCCATACCATCAATAACTTTTTTTAGATTTTGATAAATCTCAGAAACAGCTCTTAATCCATCATTGAAGTTTTCAAATCCAACTGGCATAACCATATATTCTTGGAAATCAACAGAGTTATTTGCATGCTCTCCACCATTAATAATATTAAACATAGGAACAGGCATAGTCATAGCATTCGCTCCACCTAAATATCTATATAATGGAATATCTAAAGATGTAGCAGCGGCACGTGCAACTGCCATAGATACACCTAAAACTGCATTAGCACCTAAATTTGAATAATTTTGTGTACCATCAATATCTTTCATAGTCGCATCAATCTCTGCTTGATTGTATGGACTTAAACCTAATAATTCATCTGCAATAGTTGTGTTAACATTTTCAACAGCTTTTAGAACACCTTTACCTAAAAATCTATCATCACCATCTCTTAATTCTAAAGCTTCTCTTTTACCAGTACTTGCTCCACTAGGAACTATAGCACTCGCTTTTGTACCATCACTTAATATAACAGTTGCTCTAACTGTTGGATTACCTCTTGAATCTAATACTTCATCCGCGTAAACATTATCAATAAATACCATCTCAGGTCTCCTATTTTTGATTAAATCACAATATTATACTTAATTTTTTATTTTTTGTTGCTTTATGAAGAATAATATAATTAAAGATTAGATTTTGTGTAAAAAAGTTTGAAAATTATAGCTTAAAATGGTAGAGTTAAGAAGTTGAAACTTAGGAATGATTTATGGAAAGTATAGATAAAAGAACATTAGGTTTACAAATTGGGTTTGCATTAGAGTTGTTTAAAACAGGTAAATATGAAGAATCTTTAATCCAATATGAATATATCATTAACAACTATGAATTTAACTTTCCAGAAATATTTATTGCATATGGTAATTGTTTATTTGCTTTAGGTAAATTAGATGAAGCAATAGATAGTTTTAAAAAAGCCTTACGAATCAATGTTAAGTTAACAGATGCATCTTTAGGATTAGGAAAAGCATATTTACATAAAAAAGAGTATCAAAAAGCAGAAAAAGTTTTTTCAAATTTAGTAGAAAATGAGTCTTCTTTAAGTGCTGCAAATTATTTAGCATATACTTACGAAAAACAAGAAAGATACAATGAAGCAGAATATCTTTATGTAACAATTTTGGAGATCAATAATAAATTACACGAAGTATGGAATGGCTTAGCTTTATTTTATAAAAACTGTAGAAAAAATGAAGAAAAAGCGATTGAAGCACATCAAAAAGCTATAGAGTTAGAAGAAAAGTTAGAATATTTACAAAATTATGCTCTTACACTTTTAGATTTTGAAGATGCAAAAGAAGCTTTGAAACTGATAAATAGATGTCTTGAAATAGAACCTGATAATCAAACTACAAAAGAATATCTTGAAATAGCAAATAAAATGTTAGATAAGTAGATAAATTAAATCAGTGAAGAAAAGGATTAATCCTAATCTTCATCATTTTCAGGTTCACCTTGAATGATTTCATCATTTACACCCATTGCAGTTAAGATTTTTTCTTCAACTTCTTTTGCAATTTCAGGGTTCTCTTTTAAGAATACTTTTGAGTTTTCTTTTCCTTGACCTATTTTGTTATCTCCATAACTAAACCAAGCTCCAGCTTTATCTACAATATCAAGTTTTACACCATAATCAATCAATTCTCCAGTTTTAGAGATACCTTCCCCAAACATAATATCAAATTCAGCTAGTTTAAATGGTGCTGCAACTTTATTTTTTACAACTTTTACTTTAACTCTATTTCCTATAGAATTTTCACCTTGTTTTAAAGTAGCAATTCTTCTAATATCAAGTCTAACAGAAGAATAAAACTTAAGGGCATTACCACCAGTTGTTGTTTCTGGACTTCCGTAACCTGTCATCCCAATTTTCATCCTAATTTGGTTAATAAAAATAACTGTACAGTTCATTTTATTTAAAAGACCAGTAACTTTTCTAAGTGCTTTACTCATAAGCCTAGCTTGTACTCCTACTTGTTGATCATCCATATCTCCATCAATCTCAACTTTTGGAGTTAAAGCAGCAACAGAATCCACAACAACTAAATCAACAGCACCACTTCTAATAACAGTTTCTAAAATTTCTAAAGCCTGTTCTCCAAAATCTGGTTGAGATACAAGTAAGTTATCTGTATCAACACCAAGGTTTCTTGCATATGTAACATCAAGTGCATGTTCTGCATCAATAAAAGCACAAACTCCACCAGCTTTTTGACACTCTGCAATTGCATGAAGTGTAAGGGTAGTTTTACCTGAAGATTCAGGTCCATATATTTCTATAACTCTACCTTTTGGTAAACCACCAACACCTAGTGCTAAATCAAGACCTAATGAACCTGTTGAAATCGATTCAACAGGAACAACCTCTTTGTCACCTAGCCTTATTAGAGTACCTTTACCAAATGTTTTGTCAATCTGTTTGATAGCTAACTCTAAAGATTTTTTTTGATTATCATCCATTGTTTTTCCTAATCTCTTTTTATTTATGCTGGAATTTTAGCAAAATTTTTTTTAACTAAGTAGTAATATTGCAAAATGTAATAATTTTTTATTCATCTTTATCTAAATTATTTTCTTTTTGCATTTTTTCCACATTCTCAATTGTTTTGATATGTGATGAAACTCTTTTTTTCATACTAAATCTTTTGATATGTTTCGCCAATATTTTAGTATATTTTTTATAGTTTCTTGAGTCTTTTTCAAAAGTTGCTAGTTTTTTTTGAATTTTTTTTATATCTTCTGGAATATAGTCTGCCATATCTAACCTATAAAATTTAATTGTTATAAATTATTGCATATATACTCTTAAAATCAAAGTTAAATAAATTATTAGATATTATATTATAAACAAATCTTTTATTTAGATAAAAAGGCATCAGATGTTTGATGGTAAAAATATTTTAATTACTGGCGGAACGGGAAGTTTTGGTAAAAAATATACTAAGATTTTATTAGAAAAATATAAACCAAATAAAATAATTATATATTCAAGGGATGAATTAAAACAGTATGAAATGTCTCAAGAATATAATAGTAAATGTATGAGATATTTTATTGGAGATGTAAGAGATGCTTCAAGATTAAAAAAAGCTATGAATGATGTTGATTATGTTATTCATGCAGCAGCATTAAAACATGTGCCAATTGCTGAGTATAATCCAATGGAGTGTATAAAAACAAATATAAATGGTGCCCAAAATGTTATTGATGCTGCGATGGAAAATGGTGTAAAAAAAACAATTGCACTATCAACTGATAAAGCTGCAAATCCTGTAAATTTATATGGAGCAACAAAACTAGCTTCTGATAAACTATTTGTAGCTGCAAATAATTTAGTTGGAAATCAAGATATTCAATTTTCAGTTGTAAGATATGGAAATGTTATTGGGAGTAGGGGTTCTGTTGTCCCTTATTTTAAAAAATTAATAAAAAATGAAGCTAAAGCACTTCCTATAACTGATGAAAAAATGACTAGATTTTTAATTACTCTTGAAGAGGGTGTTGAGTTTGTTTTGAAAAACTTTGAAAGAATGCAAGGGGGAGAGATTTTTGTTCCTAAAATCCCTTCTATGAAAATTACTGATTTAGCAAAGGCCCTTGCTCCTAATATTCCCCATGAAATTATAGGAATTAGGCCAGGAGAAAAATTACATGAAATAATGTGCCCAAGTGATGATTCTCATTTGACTTTAGAGTTTGAAAATCATTTTGTTATTCAACCAACGATAACTTTTACAAAAGTTAGAGACTATAAAATAAATGAACTTGGAGAAAAAGGGAAAAAAGTTAAACAAGGTTTTGAATATAATTCGGGAGATAATACTTTGTGGTATAAAAAAGAGGATATTTTAAAGATAGTAAAAGATATATAATGAATATTGTTAATTATGGAAAACAAACTATTTTAAAAGATGATATAAGTGTTGTTGAAAAGGTTTTAGAATCAGATTTCTTAACTACAGGACCAAAAGTTCAAGAGTTTGAGTTTGCCCTTTGTAAATATACTGGAGCTAAATATTGTGTTGTTGTATCAAATGGAACGGCAGCTCTTCATCTATCTTCTATGGTTTTACTAAATAAAAATGATAAAGTTTTAACAACTCCAAACTCTTTTTTAGCCACATCTAATTCAATACTTTATGTAGAAGCAAAACCTATTTTTGTAGATATTAAAGAGGATGGAAATATTGACTTAGAGCTTTGTGAAGAGGAACTTAAAAAAGATTCTTCAATAAAAGCTATTTATGCGGTACACTTTTCTGGAAATCCAGTAAATCAAGAAAAATTAGAGTACTTAAAAAAAACATATGATATAAAAATATTAGAAGATTGTGCCCACAGTTTGGGTGCAAGTTTTAATGAAATTAAAGCTGGTAGTTGTAAAAATAGTGATATATCAATTTTCTCTTTTCATCCTGTGAAAAATATTACAACAGGTGAGGGTGGAGCAATAACAACTAACTCAAAAGAGATTTATGAGAAACTGCTCAGCTTGCGAAATCATGGGATAATTAAAACACAAACTATGAAACCTTGGGAATATGAGATGCAAGATTTAGGTTTTAATTATCGACTTACAGATATTCAATGTGCATTAGGGATTTCACAATTAAAAAAATTAGATAATTTTTTAGAAAAAAGATACACAATATCAAAAAGGTATGATAAGTTTTTTGAAAAATTAGAAAACATAAAACCTTTATACCCTTTTAGAAAAGAATCTGCATATCATCTTTATATTGTGAGAGTTGATTTTAGAAAATTCTCAATTTCAAAAGAGGAGCTTTTTAATAAGTTAAGAGATAAAAATATAGGGATACAACTTCATTATATGCCAATAAATAAACAACCTTTTTATAAAAGTTTGGGATATGGAGATGAATATACACCTCAAATGGATAGGTATTATGAAGAGGCTTTATCTTTACCAATTTTTCCAAGCTTGAGTGAAGAAAAACAAAATTATGTAATAAACTCTTTAAAAGGTTTATTATATGCCTAAGTGTATTGCCATAATTCCTGCAAGGGGTGGAAGTAAAAGAATACCTAGAAAAAATATAAAACTTTTCCATGAAAAACCACTAATTGCATACTCTATTGAAGCTGCTTTAAGAAGTGAACTCTTTGATAAAATTATTGTAAGTACAGATGATGAAAAGATAAGTAAAATAGCAAAAAAATACGGTGCAGAAGTTCCTTTTTTAAGACCTAAAGAGTTGAGTGATGATTATACGGGAACGGGAGCTGTTGTTTCTCATGCATTAAGATATTTAAAAGAGAAGGGTTTTGAATATGACTTTTGTTGTACAATCTATGCCACGGCTCCTTTAATAGATGAAAAATATATTAAACAAGGTTTCTTTAAATTAAAAAAAAGTGATGCATCTAGAGCTTTTTCTGTTACTTCTATGCCTTTTCCTATTCAAAGAACTTTTAAAATTACCAAAAATGACAGATGTCAAATGTTTTGGCCTGAAAATATTACAAAAAGAAGTCAAGATTTAGAAGAAGCCTATCAAGATGCAGGACAATTTTATTGGCAGAACATGAATAAAAAATCAAAAGATATAACTTTCGGTCAAGATAGTATACCGATTGTTTTACCTAGATATTTGGTTCAAGATATTGATACTTTGGAGGATTGGGAAACAGCAGAATTTTTATATGAGGCTGTAATAAAAAACAGGAAAAATATACTTTTTAGAGTTGATTCTTCATCTGATATAGGAATAGGGCATCTTATGAGAGATTTGGTTCTGGCAGAAGAGTATAAAAAAGATAAAATTTTCTTTGCCTCTTTGAATCTTGAAGGTAATTTCAATGAAAAAATTTTAGAAAAAGGTTATGATTTAAAAGAGTTAAATACAAATAATGTAGATGAAATTATAGGCTTAATCAAAAAACTGAAAATAGATTTTATGATAATAGATCACTATGGCATAGATGTAAATTATGAAAAAAGAGTAAAAGAGGAGACAAAAGTAAAACTCTTAGTCTTTGATGATTTATATGAAAAACATTATTGCGATATTTTACTCAATCATAATATATGTGCTAAAAAAGAGAGATATAAAATACTTGTTCCAAATTTTACAGAACTTAGATGTGGAAAAAATTATACTTTAATTAGAGAAGAGTTTAAAAAAGAGAGAAAAAAAGGAAAGAAAAACGATTTTGATGAAAAGCAGATAAAAGTCTTTTTGGCTATGGGGGGAGCAGATCACTCAAATATAAATATAAATATTTTAGATGTTTTAAATAAGTTTTCAAATCTAAAAATAGATGTAGTTACAACTACTGCAAATAAAAATATAGAAAAACTTAAAGATTATAGTAAAAAATATAAAAATATAAAAATATATATAAATAGTAATAATATAGCTTCTTTTATTAACTGTTGTGATTTTGCTATTATTAGTCCTAGTGTAATTGCCCATGAAGTACTCTTCCTAAAGACTCCTTTTATTGCAATAAAAACAGCTTTAAATCAACAAGATATGTATGAATATTTATTAACGAATAATTATGATGTTTTGGAAAAATTTGATACTATAAAATTAGAAAAAATAGTTGAAAAAAAGATAAAGTCTTTAAAGGAAAAATAGTTGAGAAGTATAGTAATTGTCACGATAAAAGAGTGGAATATAAAAAACTATTTTGAGTTAAAAGCTAAATATGAAAAAGAGTTCCAATTTTTTTTGTTTACTTCTGTGGAAGAGTTGACTTATGAAGCTATAGAAAAGATAAAACCGAAATATATATTTTTCCCGCATTGGTCGTGGATTATTCCTAAAACTATTTATGAAAAATATGAATGTGTGGTTTTTCATATGACGGACTTACCCTTTGGCAGAGGAGGAAGTCCTTTACAAAATTTGATTGTTAATGAAATTTATGACACTAAAATAAGTGCAATAAGAGTTAATAATGAGTTAGATAGTGGAGATATATATTTAAAAGAGGATTTGAATATTGCTATTGGCAGTGCCGAAGAGATATTTATTAATGCTTCAAATATCACTTTTCAAAAGATAATTCCCAAATTTCTGAAAAAAGATTTAAAAGCAACTCCTCAAGAAGGGGAAGTTACAATTTTTAAAAGAAGAAAACCTTTTCAAAGCAATCTTTTGGAACAAGACAATTTGACTATAAACAAAGTTTATGATTTCGTAAGAATGTTAGATGCAGAGGGTTATCCCAAAGCCTTTATCCCTTTTAATTCATTAAAAATAGAGTTTAGTGAAGTACATAAAAAAGGTGATAAAGTTATAGGAAGATTTGAGGTTATTGAAAATGAATAAAAAGATATTGATTGTAGCCGCACATCCTGATGATGAGGTTTTAGGTTGCTTTGCAACAGTTTCAAAACTTATAAATCAAGGGAATGAAGCTTATACTTTGATTTTAGGAGAAGGAAAAACAAGCAGAGATGAAAAAAGAGTTATAGAAAAAAGAAAAAATGAGCTTAAGCTTTTAAATAAAGAAATAATAGAGGCAAATAATCTTATAGGAATAAAAAAAGTATATACGGAAAATTTTCCTGATAACCGCTTTGACAGTGTGGCTCTTCTTGATATCGTAAAAGCGGTAACTAAAGTGAAAGAAGAGATAAAGCCTGATATAATTTTTACTCATTATGAAAATGATCTAAATATAGACCATCAAATAACTTATAAAGCAGTGCTTACTGCAACTAGACCAATGGAAAAGGAGAGTGTAAAAGAGATTTATAGTTTTGAAATATTATCTTCCACTGAATGGAGCTATCCTCTCTCTTTTTATCCTGATTTTTTTGTTGATGTGGAAAGTAGTATTGAATTAAAAATTGAGGCTATGAAAAAGTATAATTCTGAACTTCGTGAATACCCTCATCCAAGAAGTATAGAGGGAATAAGATTAAATGCCCGATATCAAGGAATGAGAGTAGGGAAAAAATGTGTTGAAGCTTTTAAAACGGTAAGAGTTATTAAATGAAAGATATTTTTATATTAGCAGGAAGTGAAGAGCAGTTTGAACTTATTTTCGAAGCAAAAAGATTGTGTTTTATTGTTCATCTTTTTGATGCAGATAAAGAGTGCTTAGGTAAAAACTATGCGGATTTCTTTTATCATATTGATATTGCAGATAAAGAGGCTATTTTACAAAAAGCTTTAGAAATAAAACCTGTAGCAGTTTTGACAATTGCAACGGAAATAGGCAATATCACATCATGTTATGTAAGTGAAAAATTGAATCTTCCAACAAATGGATATAATGTTGCATTGAATACAACAAATAAGCTAAAGATGAAAGAAATAGCTAAAGATAATTACATAAAAACAGCACTTTATAAAAAAGTGTCTTTAAAAGAAGATCTCTCTTGGAATTTTTTCCCTTGCATTATAAAACCGGTTGATAGTTCAGCAGGGAGAGGAGTTAGTTTTATAAACTCTTCTGAGGATTTTGAAGATGCAATTAAATTGGCAGTTCCTTATTCAAGAACAAAAACAGTTTTAGTTGAGGAATATATAAAGGGAGTCCAATTTAGCATTGAAACAATTAGTGTTGATAAAAAACATCATATCATTGCCATAACAGAAGAGTATATAAGTAAACCACCTAGAGTAATAGAAACACAGCAATTACTACCTGCAAGAATTGACAAAGAGTTAGAAAAAAAGATTGAAGAGTTTGCTTTAAATGTTTTAAAAGCTTTTAATATATCTTTTGGAGCCTGTCATATTGAAATAAAGATCGATGATAAAGGTGAAATATATTTGATTGAAATAGCTTCCAGAGTTGGAGGTTGGAGAAGTGAATTGATAAATTTGGCTTTTGGAATTAGTTATTGTCAACTACTTATATTCTCAGCTCTAAATAAAAAAATAGAGTTTGAAAAATCAAGAAAAGATTTTGCAATTGTTAAATTAATTTTATCTCAAAAAGATTTTGAAGAGTATGAATATTACTTAAATAATTTTCCTTCCAATGTTTTTTCAAGAGTAAAAAT
Source organism: Halarcobacter sp. (assembly GCF_963676935.1). Lineage (NCBI taxonomy): Bacteria > Pseudomonadati > Campylobacterota > Epsilonproteobacteria > Campylobacterales > Arcobacteraceae > Halarcobacter > Halarcobacter sp. Next base: position 2,806,872 of record NZ_OY781470.1, on the reverse strand, counting down.
AGATAAAATAAAAGAATCTAAACATTTAAGTGATTTAAATGGTTTTTATTTTTTACATATACAAGATAAAAAGCAGTTGGAAAATTTTATAAAAGAGCATAAATGAAAGAGTATATTTGGATAATTGGAGGTTCTATTCATCAAATACCTGCAATAGAAGAGGCAAAAAATTTGGGATTAGGGATTGTTTGCAGTGACTATAATAGTAATTGTGTAGCCAAAGATGAGGTTGATATTTTTGTAAATATTAGTATTTATGATAAAGAGGCTCATATTGAAAATATAAAACGATTAAAAAAAGAAGGCATCAATATAAAAGGAATAGTATGTATTGCTGTTGATGCTGCAATTACAATGGGCGCGGTAAATGATTATTTTGGTTTTTGTGGAGTAAGTGAAGAGATAGCAACTATTTGTAAAGATAAGACCAGATTTAGAAAAGAGATAGAAAATTCTATAATACCAAATGCAAAATTTAAGATTTTGACCAAAGAGGATAAAGAATTAAATCTTGATATTGATTTTCCTATAATCATTAAACCAAACAATGGTTTTGGTAGTGTAGGTGCTAAAATATTTCATAATCAAACAGGGATAAAAGAACATATTGATGAATTGCTAAACTCATTTGAAAAAATTTTAGTAGAAGAGTTTTATATAGGGGAAGAACAAACAGTTCAATGTATATTTGATTGTAATGGAAATTTTGTACCTGAATATATCACGGATAGATTTTTTACAAGAGATATTTATCCTGTAGAGATTGGATTGCAAAATCCTAGTTCTTTAGCTAAAAATATCCAAGAAGAATTATTTGATTTGGCAAAAAAAACAGGTGAAGTTTTAGGGATCAAATCAGGTACTGTAAAATTAGATTCAATAGTTACTAAAAAGGGAGTAAGAATTATTGAGGCAACAGTTAGAGTTGCAGGTGGTTTAGACCCGTACTTTTTAGTTCCAGCTTCAACAGGTAAAAATATTATGCAAAATGCTATTTTAACAGCATTAGGTAAGAAGCTTAAAAATGAAGCATTAGAAAATAGTAAAAATAAATATGCTCTTACTGGATCACCTTTCCCTAAACCTGGTATTATAAAAAATATTCAAGGTATAGAAGAGGCAAAAAAATTACAAGGTGTTGAGCAAATATTTCTTTTTGCAAAAAAGGGTGATACAATTAAAGAGTATAAAGATGGGACGTCAAGAGTATGTTTTGTATTAGTATCAGATAAATCTTTACAAGAAGCAAATAGTATCCTGAAACAAGCAATAAAATTGATAAAAATAGAGACAGAATGAAAGATATAAAATACATATTAGAACCAGCATTAGAAGATAAAGAAAACTTAGATGGGTTAATTTACAATGATTTAGAGTGTGATATTGATTTTAAAGATATTTTAGTAAAAAAACCTTGGGGAAGTGAATATCTTCTTTATGAAAATGAGTATTGTGCAATATGGATATTAAATATAAGATATATGCAAAATACATCAATGCATTGCCATGTGAAAAAACAAACCTCTTTAGTATGCTTAGATGGTGAGGTTATGTGTGGTACTCTAAACAAAACAAATTTATTAAAAAATTTAGATGGATTGTTTTTTGAAAAAAAGATTTTTCATCAAACACAAGCAATTAATGAAGAAGGTGCTTTGTACTGGAAATTGAAACTCCTGTAAATAAGTTTGATTTAGCAAGGATAAATGATACTTATGGAAGACAAGGCAAAGAGTATGAGAATAAAAACTGCTATGAAGATGTAAAAAATTTATCTTTGTCTTTCCCCAATAATACTATAAAAAAATTTGGAACTACAAAAGTTGAAATACTTAAAATAGATGATTTAAAACAATTAAATACTTATGATGAAAATTCAATAATATCTATTTTGAATAATGATAAAAATGTTGGTAAAATATTTAGATTAAAAGATATGAGTAATATGAAAGTAGGAAATACTATTTTGTTGCTTTCAAAGGAGATATAAATGGAAAAAAGAGCTGTAATAATTATAGGGAAAGGGTTTGAAGATAGTGAGTTTACCTACCCTTTTTATAGACTGCAAGAAGAGAATATAAAAGTTGATGTGGCAATTGCAGGAGATAAAAGTGTAAGTGGTAAACTTGGACAAGAAGCAACTCCAACTATAAAATGCAGTGAATTAAAGGAAAAGGATTTTGATATTGTCGTCATTCCCGGAGGACACGAAGGACCGGATAGAGCAAGACAAGTAAAAGAGATACTTGATTTTGTAAAAGAGATGGATGAGAAGAAAAAGCTAATAGCAACAATCTGTCATGGCTCTTGGGTTGCAATCTCTGCAAAAATAATGAAAGGCAAAAAAGCAACTTGTTATAAAGGAATGAAAGATGACCTTATAAATAGTGGATGTGAATATCTAGATGAAGATGTAGTTGTAGATGGACATTTTGTGTCTTCACCTCATTTTAGAAATAATCATCAGTGGATGAGGGCTTTGATTGAGCAGTTGTAAAATTACAGGTGGTGCTGGATATATTGGTAGTCATGTTGCTAAGCAATTACTTGAAAAAATTAGTCATAATGTAATTATTGTTGATAATCTATCAACAGGACATATTGATACAATTAAAAAATTAAAAGAGATAAAAGATTTTAGATTTGTTGAATTAGATTTATCTCAATACTTTTTACTTAATGGATTATTTAAAAAAGAAAAATTTGATGTGATAATACATTTTGCAGGTAGTAGTATTGTTTCTGAATCAATAAAAAATCTTATAAAATACTATACAAACAATACTTTTAATACAGCAAACTTGATAAAGTGTACTATTTATAACAATGTAAAAAAGTTTATATTTTCAAGTTTAGCTGCTGTTTATGGAGAGCTTAAAAATAATAAAGAAATAGAAGAAAGTTTTGAAACAAAACTTATAAATCCTTATGGTATGAGTAAATTAATGAGTGAGGATATATTAAAAGATAGTTTCTCAAAAAATAGAGATTTTAAATATATTATTTTTAGATATTTTAATATAGCTGGCGTAGATATTTTTTATGATAAAGGTGAACTTAGCCCAAGAATAGGTGAAAAACATGAACCTGAAATACATTTTATCTCACTTATTGTAAAAGTTATAACTGGTAAAAAAGATACTTTGTCTATATATAGAGATGATTTTGATACTAAAGATGGGACTTGTATCAGGGATTATATCCATGTTGAAGATTTGGCAAATGCTCATGTTGAAGCTATAGAATATTTAGATTTAAATGATAGTGATATTTTTAATTCAGGATTTGGAAAGGGATATAGTGTAAAAGAGATTATATCTACTATGGAAAAAGTTATTCAAAAAGAATTGAATCAAAAGATAGATAAAAGAAGAGAAGGATACCCCTTCTTTTCAGGAGCAAATAATAATAAAATCATTGAGAGTAAGGGGTGGAAATCTATGTATGATAATTTAGAATTAATATGTAAAAATGCATATGCTTGAGAAGTGAGTGATTAAATAGTTATGAATAAGCTTGTGAGTGTGATAATTCCTATTTATAATGTTGAAAAATATTTAAAAAAATGTTTAGACTCTGTAATAAAACAATCATTTAAAGAAATAGAAATTTTAATTATAAATGATGGGTCACCTGATAATAGTTTAAGTATTGCACGAAATTATAAAGAAAAAGATTCTCGTATAAAAATAATAAATCAAGAAAATAAAGGACTAGGGGGAGCCAGAAATACAGGGATTAAATACTCAAAAACAAGATATTTGATTTTTATAGATAGTGATGATACTATACATCCGAAGATGGTTGAGCTTCTTTACAATGAGGCCTTTTATAAGAAATGTGATATTGTTACTTGTCGATATAAAAGAGTAAATTCTTCAGAAGAGGTTTTATCAATATCTCCCAAAGAATATTCTGTAAATAACCCTATATCAGATTTTATGACTTCTAATATATCTCTAATGGTTTGTAATAAAATATATAAAAAAAATCTTTTTATTGAGAATAAAATCTTTTTTCCCGAAAAAAGATTTTATGAAGATCAATTTGTTACTCTACAATTATTTTTTTATTCAAAGAAAAATTTAAGTATTGAAAACATATTGTATAATTGGTTTGTAAGAGAAAACTCTATTACTCAATCAATATCTAATAAGCATATTGAAGATATGTTTTTTAGTTTATCTTCAATTAAAAATTTTTTAATAGATAATAGTTTATTTAATAGATATGAAGGTTTTTTTTATTCAAGATCTTTATATATTATAACTACACATTTATTATCTAGTTTATGTATATTTAATATTGATACAAAAATTTACTTACAACTAATATTATATAAGTTAAGTAAATTAACTACTCCTCAAAAAGATATAATAGAAATAGTAAAAAAAGAAAATCCTGTATATTTTATAAATTTTTCATACAATTTTTTAAAAGTTATATTAATAAATAAGCTAGATATAGGAATGATAAAATTTTTAGATTCAAAAAGTCTTACTAATCTGGAATATAAAATAAAAAATATTAATATTAATGAAATAGATAGTGAAATGTTTATAAGTATATTAGAGTATAGAAATATAAAAGAAGTGATTCTTTATGGAGCAGGAAAGCTGGCTAGTGATTTATTAAAAAAGCTAGAAAAGAATAGAGTAAAAGTCTTAGCTGTTATAGATAGAAATGATTCTAACTTTTTAAATGAGTTTAAGGTGTCTAAATTAGAAGATATAACATTGGACTTGAATAATAAAAATATTTTAATTACAAGTATCGCTTATGCAATAGAGATTCAGAATCTAATAGAAAACTATGCAAAGAAAAAAAATTTTAATATAAATATTTTAAGTATTTGTAATTTATTTTAAAAATATTAAATTTTATAACTCAACTTTCGCACATAAAACTAAGTTATTTTTCATGTGAACACGTATAAATCTTTATTTGTCTTGACAATCTCTTGTGATTGAAAAATATCTCCAAGTGATTTTGAAGAAAAATGTTATATTTAGAATAACGGTTAGTTAAATTAAAAATTTTGTGCCCTATAAATTGTTGACAGATCACACTTAAATTTCAAGATTAATTGAAATTTATATAATCAGATCTATTAATACATTATTTATAGCAGTTTTGATAAAATTGACAACTCCTATAAAAAACCTTTATAATAGTTCTTTTGTCGATCTAATTATCACTAAAAGTTCATGCTTATGGGGTTTGACAAAGCTTTTAAGTATAAAAAATTTATGATTTTTTATGTGTGAAAATTAATTTAGGTAATTAAATGGAATTAGATAATTTAAAAAATAAGAGAATATATTTAGCACCATATAATAATTTGACTATTGAACTTAGTTCACAATTAAAAGAGTATGGTATTGATATTCTTGGTTTTGTAGATAATTTTAAAATAGGAAAAAATATTTATAAGAAAGAGAATATTTCTAGGTTCGACTATATTATAATAGATTCTCCTAAATATTGGAATGAAATATCAAATAGTTTTGATTTATCTAAAGTAATTGTATCTCATAATAAATCATTAGGACTAATACTTTATAATGATTATAAAAAGTTCTTAATATCTATATATAAAAATAAATATGATATATTATTTTTTGCATATAATAGATCGAATGTTATAGATTCAAGTTTAGTAAGTAGAGCCTTAATTAAACTAGGATTTAGAGTTGCAATTATTATTAACCCTAGTCATTATGATTATATTAATGTAAAGATTGGATTAGAAGAAAACTCAGATATTGAAACAGTGAGTATTGATGCCATACATTTTATCAATTTTGAGGCATTGGTTTGTCTTGTAGATTGGATAGATAGAGATATTATTGTTCAATCTAAAGAAAAAGGTATAAAAACTATAGGTTTAGTTGATGGAATAGAAGACTTTGAAGATAAAGATTATAAAATAAAAAGATATCCATATCAGACAACAGAATTTGTTTTAACTTGTGGTCGAAATGATATGAAGTTTTTACAAAATAAAAAAGATAAATGTGCTATAGTTGGATTGCCTAAAATGTTTGATATGTGGAATAGCCCTGTAACTTTTCCTGATGAACATTTAGTAATGATAAATGTAAATTTCACGTATGGAACTTATGAAGAAGTTAGAGAATTATGGTTAGAACAAGTAATTGAAGCTTGTAATATTTTAAATTTAAACTATATAATAGCACAACATCATGCTGACAAAGGTGAGTTATCTACTTTTTATAATGTAAGTGAGGATGATATATATACAACGATAAAGAAATCAACAATTGTTATAAGTAGGTTTAGTACTATAATTTGTGAATCTTTAGCATATGGAAAGCCAGTTGTTTATCATAATCCTCATAATGAATTGGTGAAATTATATAAAAATCCTAAAGGTGCTTACAGCATTAGTACAGATACTAATTCATTGGTTAAAATGATAAGGTATGAATTATCTAATAGATTAAATATTAGACAACGGGCAAAAGAGTTCTTAGATGATCAATTTAATATATTATCAAGAAAGAATCCCATTGATGTAGCAGCAACAAAAATAAAAAACATAATAGAAAAAGGTAGAATATGAAAAATAACTATTTTTTAAAAGATAACTATAAATCAAGAGATAAATATGTACACTATAATGATCAAAATGAAACTGATGATTGGCAACTTGAAATATATCTGCATGCCTTAGGATTAATGAAAAAAAATAAGTTATCTAAAGTATGTGATATAGGATGTGGTTCAGGATATAAATTAGTTACATATTTAGGTGAATATAAAACAATTGGCCTAGAATTAGATGAAAATCTTGATTTTCTTAAAAATAAGTATCCTAAAAAGAAATGGCTTGAATCTGACTTTACTAAAAACTATGATTTAGACGTGGATGTATTAATTTGCTCTGATGTTATTGAACATTTAGTTAATCCTAATGAATTAATTGAATATATAAAAAAGATAAATTTTAAATACTTAGTATTATCTACTCCTGAAAGAGATTTGGTTTATCCTAAAGATTCTAAGTATTTAGATGGTCCACCAAGAAATCCAGCCCATCAAAGGGAATGGAATTTTAACGAATTTAAGGATTACATTTCTCAATATTTTAATATTATTGATCATAGAGTAACAAATTTACATCAAGCTACACAAATGATAATATGTACTAAATAAAATTGTCTATTTTAGACAGTTTTATGTTGAATGTAGACATTAATTTACTATTATCACAAATAGATTTTTTTATATCTCCATTTTTTGTTTTTAAATAATTAGCTTTGAAATTTTTATTATATTTTTTATTCATGAGATTAAAGAGTTCATTAATAGTCGTTTTTTTTGAGCTACCTACACAAAATAGTTCTCCTGAAATATTTTGTATATTCATTGCTTTTATTGTTATTTTTACAATATCTTTTACATATATAAAATCTCTATATTGTTCGCCATCTCCATAGATATTTGGAATTTCATTATTCTTAAATTTATCATTAAAAATAGTTATTACTCCGCTATAGTTACTATTGGTATTTTGTCTTTCTCCAAAAACATTAAAATATCTTAGGATAACTGTTTCTAAGTTATATTGATCATTGTAAAGTTTCATATGGTATTCACTGATTAGTTTTTCATATCCATACGATGAAATAGGTTTAGTTGGGGTTTTCTCCGATTTTAATACACTATTTTCATCACCGTAAACTGCAGCAGAACTAGAGAATACAATTCTTTTAACGCCATTTTGTTTTGAAGCTTCTAATACGTTTAATGTCCCTTTTACATTAACTTCATTAGATAAAAGAGGATTTCTTATAGATATTTGTACAGAAGCAATTGCTGCTAGGTGGTAAATATATTGTATATTGTGGTTTTTAATTATTTTAGTTAATTCATAAAAATCTCTAATATCTGCTTTGATAAATAGAAAATTATTGTATTCATCAAATGAATTGATAAGTTCTAAATTTTCTTTATTTCCACTAGATAAATTATCTATTCCTATTATTGTATTCTTTTTATCTTTTAATAGTTCTTCTGCTAAATGAGAACCTATAAATCCTGCACAACCTGTAATTAAAATATTCATTTAAATTAACTCTTTTACTTTTTGTATAAATTCATTAATTTCTTTTTGGTTTAAAGCTAAGTTTGGTCGTAATCTAACAGAAGTTTCTCCACCTTTGTTAATTAATAACTTATTATCAAAACATTTTTTTACAAAATTATCGCGTAGCTTTGAATTTTTAAAATCAAACGCAATTAAATGACCAATTGATCTATAGTTTAAGACATGTGATTCTAAATTTTGTTTCAATTTATTTGAATTATTTTTTACATTATTTAATATATTATATTTTTCGAACGCTTTCAAAATATAAGTTGACCTTACAATATCTATTAAATCTCCATCAAAAGTCACATCAAGTTTTTGATAAGTACTTTCCAGTATCCCTTTATATTTGTTGCTTATAACTATACCTGAAACTTGAGATTTTTTACCAAATACTAAAATATCAGGTATTAAATCTAAATATTCATAATACCACATTTTACCAGTAGTCCCAAATCCTGTTTGTATTTCATCTAATATAAAACATATATCTTTTTCTATACATAAATTTCTTATTATTTTTAATTTATTTTTATCGAGATAAATATCTCCATTTGTAGCTTGAATAGGTTCTATTATTATTGCAGTTAAATTTTTTAAGTTTTTTCTTTCCAAATATTTAATAATATCATCTAAGCTTAAATCAAGCCAATTATTTTTTGGAAAATATTCCATTCTTTTTGCAGTAACTCCTACTCTACTGGTTGTAAACCCCCAACTATTTACTCCATGAAATGAGTTTTTCACACTTAGTATTAGTGGATTATCAATTTTTTTATATTCCATAGCAGCTTTCAATGCCGATTCAACTGCCAAAGCACCGGTACATGTAAAATGAAAATTTTTACTAAAGGTGTATTGCTTAAATATATTAATCATATCTAGAAATTCATCACTTTGACAGACATTATTTGTCATTTTGATATAAGATATTTCATTTATTTTGGATTTAAAACTATCATCAAAAATAGTGTGGTTGTAACCTAATGGTAAAGATGAATACATACTAAAAAAATCTAAATATTTAGTTTGTGTATTTTTATCAAAAAGATATGAACCATTAGATTTTCTAAAATCTATTTTTAACGGTAAAAGATAATTCATTAATTAGTAATCCTCATTATCATACACATGATCTACATCATATCTACTTACTGCAATTCTTATAGCGGCTTCATTTCCAATTGCAGTAATTTTATGTTTTATTCCTTTTTGTATAAATACAAGATCACCTTTTTGTATAGTTTTAACTTCATTGTCAATATCCCATTGCCAGGTTCCATCTATGATAAACCACCATTCATTCCAATCAGGATGGTAATGCCTTCTGTTCCCTTCTCCTGGTAGTTGACATATAAGTGTAGCAGAATTTGATTCTGTGTCAACAAGAGTATGAGACCAGGATGAGTTTT